>JBEKDJ010000297.1:0-8079 GCA_050014415.1 Thermodesulfobacteriota bacterium
GATGACCCGTTAAGTTGAGGACAAAACAAAAGCAGAGCCCAGGCAATTTAAGCTGGGCTTTCTTTTTTAGTAGCAACGATAGGGGTTTCGATTTCGGTTATCTATTTTCTGTATTGAGCCGCTCAGAAGAGTTTGGATATGATTTTCGTATGGAATGCATGCTTTCTACCAGTAATCTCCGCAATCGCACGTTGACCAGGGGCGAGGTCTTGTAGGTGCTCGTTATCGAGTTCTTCCTGAAGTCATCAAGTCGAGGATTGATATTTCTATACGAGGTTTCAAGTGATAATCCTCAAAAGATCATTTTCACAAGCTCTTTTTGGCATTGACAAAGGATTCGTTTTGTGTCGTACTAAATATAGGATCTTAACAAAACTTTCTCTTTCCAAAGGGGGTGGTAGATGGAGAAAGACCTTTAAAAGTCCCTCTAAGATTAAAAGTTCCCATCAAACATTTAGCTCTGTAGGGTGATGCAAACCATCTGATAGTTTCCTATCATTGCCAGCATTTAATTTCCCCTCGCCTTGAAGGCGGTGGGTTCCAAAAAGGAGGGCTTAAAATGAAGAGGATTAAAAGAGCAAATATCATTTTTATGGTGTCTATTTTATCTGTATTCTTTTTGATTCCAAATGTATATGCTCAGCAGAAGTCTGATGTCGTGGTGAAAGAATGGCGGATTCCCACGATCTTCTTTTTAAGTGGACCATTGGCGGGTTTTGGATTACCCACAAAATGGTTAGCAGAGGAAGTGGCAAAGGATATAAGTGCTGCTGGTGGAATAGCTGGAAGACCAGTTGTGCTGGATTTCTGTGACTCAGCGCTTGATCCAACAAAGGCAACGGCCTGTATTTCAAAGGCCATTGATTCAAAGGCTGTATGTATGCTTGGTCCTCTACATGAAACAGAGATGAAGGGAGCCATGTCACTTGCTGTACGAGAAGGCATTTTCTCTTTCTCAGGGACAGCTACCGATGAGATAGTTAAACAATTCTATCCATGGACTATAAGCACAATACCGCCTATTGAGGAATCCAATACTTACCAGATGCGGTTATGGATAAAACATGAGCCAGACATAAAGTCTGTAGTTGCCTTTGAAGACCCCACAACCAGAATAGCCATTCTTCAAAACAGGGGTTTTCTAACAGAACTGGGAAATCAAGGGAAAGAGACAAAAGGGGCAATTGAAATACCAAGTGGTATGACAGACTACACACCTATTGTGGTGAGGGCCCTTGGTACAAAGGCAAATGCCTTTATCATAGGAGCCCCTGCAGACACGGCTGCCCTTATAGTTAAGGGTTTGGTCAGTCGTGGTGTTAATCCGAAACACATTTATTTACAGGTCATTGCTTTTAACGCAGCTTTTCTCGAAATAGCAAAAGGGTTTAATGAAGGTGTGTATTTCGCTTCTTCATTAACTTATTCCCCTTATCCTGAATACATGAAGTATCTCAAGGAATATATGGAGACGCATGGTGGTCAGCCATGGGGTCCTTTTACACATTATGCTTATGATATGCTCAAGATGATCAAATTAGCCATAGAGAATACAGGAGTAACTGGGGATCCAGTCAAGGTAAAAGAAGAGCGGATTAAGATCAAGGATTATGCCATTAATCAAAAGAATTTTCAGGGATTACAGGCCACATACGATGTGGTCAACGGCTTAGTGGTGCGTCACCCACAACGCATCTTCCAGTTACGTAGCAATGAAGCTGTTCTGGTTGAGGAGTTCAGGCCTTAACTTAAATCAATGTTAAAACTCCAAACGAGGAAATAATTGTAATAATTGGCTGAATACGCTACTAAATTGATTCATAAGTGACCCTCTTTTAAGAGTAAGATTGGTTTGTTAGATTCAATCTACTGTGGTGAGTCAGAAATTCGTTTACTTGAAATGTCATTCCTGCGAAGGCAGGAATCCAGTATTTCCTTTCTGGATTCCCACTTTCGTGGGAATGACACCCTAAAAAAATATAAACGAGTTAATGACTCAGGACACTACCACATATCAAAGAAAAGGCCTATTTTTTCAAAAGTTATTTTGGACAAGAGTGACTATGAATGAAATTTCCAAAAATCTCGCCACACCACAAATAGATCTTGTCCAGATGTTGAGAAACGCACCCTCAAGTTATCACCCGGGGTGGGGTAGACCTGAGTACACGAACTGGATGGATGAGCAGATGTCATGGAAAAAAACCTGCTACATCGGCGACTGGTCCTTCCTTACGGAGCTAATGGTTAAGGGACCCGATGCATTGAAGCTGTTATCATATCTTTCTGTAAACGACTTTACTAATTTCGAGATTGGCCAAGGTAAGCATCTCATCCAGTGTAATGAGGATGGTAAGGTTATTGCCGAGGGCATTGTTATGCGGTTGGCCGAAGAGGAGTTCTGTGTTCAGTCTCCCCCTCCGGCCCTTTGGACTGCCTACAATGTAGAGAAGGGAGGATGCAACGCTAAGGCCGAATTTGTTGACTGGTTCAATTTCCAGGTCCAGGGGCCGAACTCGCTGTATGTGCTTGAAAAGGCAACTGGTGAAAGCCTACGGGATATCCGCTTCATGCGCTTCCGCAAAGCACCTATAAGAGGACGAGATGTTATAGTCCTGCGGCAAGGTATGGCCGGTGAAATTGGCTATGAGCTACAGGGTCCCCGCGAATATGCTCAGGACATATATGACGCGATCCTGGAAGGCGGCCAAGAGTTAGGAATCAGACGACTCGGTAGGAGGACGGCTATGATCAATCACCTCGAGGCGTGTTTCCCTACCGGAAATTGGCACTACCTAATGGCATGGTTTACAGAGGAAATGACGAAGTTTTCCGAGTACGTAGTGAAATTCTTGAAGGGGGCATCTTTAACCCCCAAGCTCCGTGGTAGCTTTGTAAGCGATGACATAAGGGATTACTACCGCAGCCCGGTGGAAATGGGCTGGACAAAAAACATTAAATTTAATCACGACTTTATCGGTCGCAAGGCGCTCGAGGCAGAGGTTACCCACCCAAAGCGTACTATAGTTACACTTGAATGGAATAGCGAGGATGTAATTGAAATATTCGCTTCACTGTTCAGGGATGGCGAACCCTATGAGTTCATGGATATGCCCCATCAGGAACAATGGATTTGCTGGGCCGACCAAGTCATGAAGGATGGAAAGCTCGTTGGCGTCTCCACAGTGCCAGGTTATAGCTTCTATTTCCGCAAGATACTATCCCTTACCTACATCGATGTCGCTTGGAGCAAGCCCGGTACGGAGGTCGTCATCGTCTGGGGAAATCCAGGCACGCCGCAGAAGCATATCCGGGCAACAGTCGCTCCGGCGCCGTACAAAAAGGACAACAGGCGTATCGATGTGACGAAGCTTCCGTCTTATTTAAAATAAGCACCCGGGGAAGGAGAATCAAGTCAGCAAACTACGCGCTAAAGGCTATATTGCCTCTCTACGACCAGATATTGCAGGAGAAATTCAATGTTCGATTGTCTGAGAGCCAAAAGCAGGGTCAAAAATGGCCCTGTTTTTTATTTTTGGAAGTCTTCTGTATACTAACTTTCCATTCGTAATCGTCAACCTAAAAGGTTAGCGTGGGGTAAAGACTCCTCAACGAACATTTCCTCAATCCATCTCCGCTTCAAATTTTTCACAAGCTCTTTTTTGATTGGGGAACTCCCGGGAAATAGCCTCAATTTTAAGGTTTCAGGGCAGCCTATCCTCAGAGGATCTTAAGCACGTGTTCGTTGTGGTGCGGCTATGTAACTTCCTTCGCTCTGTGCCGAGTGGTGAAGGGATTGGGTGGTCTCCGCCTCGTAAGGCTAAGTTTTCTTCACCTTACGATCTTCTTCCTCCCGCAGTGCACGCCGTAGGATTTTGCCGATCATGCTTTTGGGCAATTCCGCGCGGAACTCGACCTCAGACGGAACCTTATACGGCGTGAGTCGCTCCTTGAAGTAGGCATTGAACTCTTCCGGCGTGGCCGTCTCCCCCTCCTTGAGGACGACGTAGACCTTGATTCGCTCTCCTTTGCGTGGATCAGGGAGGCCGACGGTGATGCCTTCCTTGACCTTGGGATGCTGATAGATGAGCTCGTCAATCTCGCGAGGAAAGACATTGAACCCGCTGACGATAATGAGTTCCTTCTTGCGGTCGGTAATGTAAAAGTAACCATTCTCGTCCACGTAGCCAATATCGCCCGTGTAGAGCCAGCCATCCACAATCGTCTTCTGAGTTTCCTTGATATTCTTGTAGTAACCGAGCATCACAGTGGGACTTCTGAGAACAATCTCGCCCAACTCTCCCGGCGGAAGATCCTGGCCATCGTCGAGGCTGACAATTTTGACATCCACATCGGAAAACGGAATGCCGATGCTTCCAACCTGGTGCGTTCCTCGGTAGGGATTTGCCATAATGGCGGTCACGGCTTCGGTGAGGCCGTAGCCTTCGATCATCCGCCCGCCCGTCTTTTTCTCAAAATGATCCTTGATTGCTTTGGTCAGAGGCGCTGCGCCTACGAAGATTCCCCGCAGGCTGCTGAAATCGTAGCGGTGAATGTTTGGCAAGTTGCTCAAATGGACAAACATTGTTGGTACGCCGATGAAAAAGCAGGGTTTGCGCTTTTGGATGGTCTTGGCCACTTGCTTTGCGTTGAAGCGGGGCACCAGGATGATCTTTCCCCCGGCGAGCACGGCCGCATTCATCGTAACGCTCATGCCAAAGCCGTGAAACAGTGGCAGGACAGCCAGCATCCCTTGCTCGTTGGTGAGATGACCCCAGGCGATGATCTGGTGGGCATTGGCTACGAAGTTAAGGTGAGAAAGCATGATGCCCTTGGCAACGCCCGTGGTGCCGCCGCTGTAGATCAGCACAGCCATCTCGTCTGGCTGAACGGGCTCTGGATGCCAATCAGGCCGGAGCCCCTGCTTCAGCAATTCTTTGAAATCGACCAAGGCTGCGCCGCGAAGCCCGCGCATGAGTCTTCGCTCCCGGAAACCCTGGGCAAGGTTCAACGGGAACGGGAGAAAGTCAGCAAGGCGGCTGTAGATGATGCGCTTCAGAGGAGTCTTGTCTCTGAGCGATGCCACCTTATTCAAAAAGAGCGGAATCGTGATAGCGGTTTCTGCTTCCGAATCAGTCAAGTAGAATTCGAGTTCTCGCTCAGCGGAAAGAGGGTTCAGAGGGACGATCACGGCCCCGGCCTTCAAAAGACCGTAATAAGCGACGATGAACTGCGGTGAATTAGGAAGGAGCAGAACGACTCGATCACCTTTTCGGATCCCCAGGCTTCGAATGCTCGCGGCGAAACGGTCAGAGAGTTCCTTGATCTGCTGGTAGGTAAGTTGTCTCCCGAAAAAGTCTGTGCATGGACTGGTGGGATATTTGACGGCAGTCTCGTCCAAAAGGCGGTAGAGCGGAATATGTGGATAGGTCAGGTGCGGAGGGACCTGCGGGTCATAGTATTTGAGCCACGGGCGAGACTCGGAAGCATCGGAGGGACGTCCGGCAGTGTGCGGTTCCATGGTCGTCTCCTTTCGCGGGCGCTATCGGAAAAACGAACCTGGCCTCATTATATACAAAACGTCATGGACTCACAAGGTAATGCCTCACTGAAGTCTAAGTGAAATCCGGCGATCGAGCAGGAATGCCTCCGAAAATCTTATCAAGTCGGTAAGACCCGACCACGGGCGGATCGTCTGAAATTATGGTTGGCAAAGGTAGATTTTTCGAACATAGCATAGTTCTTCTGAATATCCGGGGCATTCATGGTGTTAAGGGACGGGCTGAGGCTTCCGCTATAAGATTTTCTCCGACATCCCTGCCCAATCCGGGTGAGTTTCCACGGGAGAGTGAGGCATTGCCTCACAAGTATCCATTCTATTGAAATGGTCCGGACCTCTGTGATAGATTTAGACCAATCCCTCCCGAAAAATCGGAACTTCTGTGGACAGACAGGCTTCTCTCTCAAAAGTACGGAAAGAGATCGAAACAATCTCCTCTTTGGGATACAAAGAAATGGCTTCCCATCTTCCAAAGGATCGCAACGCCATGGGCTTTTTCTGCCCCTACGTCCCTGAAGAACTTCTCCATGCAGCCGGAAGCCTGCCGTTTCGCCTCATGGGTACACCGATCAATATGTCCCATATGCAGGCCCATCTTCCCTCGAACTGCTGCCATTTGCTTAAATCTTCCAGAACATTCCCGTTCTTACTTGAGAGCGGAGATGGAGCGATTCAAGGAGTTTCTCGAATCTCATTCAGGAGAGATTACGCCTCAAAGGATGAAGGCCTCTGTCCAGCTTTTTAATCGCATCCGAGAGAAACTCGGGGAGATCTATACCCTCAGGCGCAAAGGAGTCACCCAGTTGCCCGGTCGTTTTTTTGTTCAGATCATTCGAGCGGGATACTTGATGGACCGTATTCGGTATCTTGAGCTCCTCGAGGAGCTACTGGATGCTTTGCCGGATCAAACCGAGGATGGTCAGGACCTGGTTCCCGTTTACCTCTCGGGGAATATGGCCCACTCCGAACCGTATTTTTCCCTCATCGAAGAGGCGGGGGCCTGGGTCGTCCAGGATGATCTCTGTAGCGGAGCGCGGACCCTTCGCCTCAAGTTACCGGAAAATCTCGATCCCATGGAAGCCCTGACCCAGCGTTACTTCACATCCTTCTTTTGTCCCACCAAGCATATTGGGTATCGCGCCCATGGTGAGACCCTCTTGGAGGATGTGCAAAAATCCGGTGCCAGGGGGATCATCTTTCTCCTTTACAAGTATTGCGAAGCTCATTACTTCGACTATCCAGACCTGAAAGTCGCTCTGGAATCGAAGGGCATCCCCTGCCTGCTCTTGGATGTGGAAGATCCGTCTTATTCACTGGGACAACTGAAGACTCGCATCCAGGCGTTCGTGGAAATGCTCTCAGATTAAGGCAAAGTCAGATATCAAATTTCAAATGAAACCCAAATGTCAAACGGAAAGAGGAAGATTTGTGACATTTAATATTTTGACATTGATTTGATCCCGCCTTAGCGGGAGATTTTGGCATTTGAGCTTTCAATTCCAAAGATCAAGTGGACCCGGATGAGTAATAAGTCTGTAAACAACCCCTATCGTCCCATAAAATCTACCCGGGCGTATCGTCGCCTGATGACGGCATATTACTTTATGGTGAAGCATCCCAAATGGTTTGGTAAGAAAGTGGCATGGATCACGAGTGGTGGACCCGTGGAGCCTCTTTATGCCATGGGAGTCCTCCCTTTCTATCCAGAGAATTATGGTGCCATGTGTGGAGCCTCCCGGATGTCGGTGTCCCTTTGTGAGGCCGCTGAACAGAAGGGATACTCCAGTGACCTCTGCTCCTATGCTTTGACCGATCTCGGATCTTCCTTTACCGGCAAAGGCCCGCTGGGACTTCTCCCCAAGCCGGACTTTCTGGTGTGCAGTAACAACATCTGTGGAACCGTGATCAAATGGTATGAGATTCAGGCCCGCGCTTTTAACGTGCCGGTTTTCTTCCTGGATACTCCTTTCTTTCACGACCATATCCATGAACACGCTGTCCGATATGTCGAGAAGCAAATGGAGGGTTATATTGCGTTTCTCGAACAGCAGACCAGACGTCCCTTTTCAGAGAAGCGCTTCCAGCAGGTCTGCTCCCGCTCCTTCGAGGCCATCACCTTATGGAAAGAAATCCTCGAACTTTCTCGGCAACATCCCGCTCCTTTTGCTGCCTTTGATGCTTTTATCCATATGGCTCCTATCGTTACCTTAAGAGGAACTCTGTGGGCTGCTCGATATTACAGAAAATTGAAGAGAGAACTGGATGAAAGAGTGAGGAGTGGAGTGGGGGCCTTTGCCCGCGAAGAAATACGACTCATCTGGGACAACATTCCCATCTGGTATGATATCCGTAACCTTTCCAAGATGCTGTCTTCCCGTGGAGCGGTTCTGGTCGCTGATACTTATACTTCGGCCTGGTCTATGGATCAGATCGATTCGACCCAACCATTGAATGCCTTGGCCAGGGCCTACGCCACGATTCATCTTAATCGCGGCTTAGAGTATAAGATACAGAAGATA
>JBEKDJ010000298.1:0-6187 GCA_050014415.1 Thermodesulfobacteriota bacterium
CCCAAAACCCTAACTCTTTGCAAAGAGTTTTTCTTCGATTCAAAATCTTATTTCAGATGCTCGTGTGACATTGTGGCGAAGCACCGGCTGATGAGAACATAACTTCTGATTTCGGACGAGTAGTTGCAATAGACCAAACCTTAGGTTAAGAAGGGTTATGTTCAAACCGTTACTAATCGTCTCGCTGTTGGTATTTTGCTTCCTAGCTCCAGGTTTCTCTTACAGTTTTGAAACAAAAGGCCAGGACTGCGCCAAGTGCCACACATTGGGCAATGACGAGGCAAGGGACCTTCTCAAAGGCATCTTCCCGGATGTGAAAATAGTTGATATCAGAGTGAGTCCTGCCAAGGCCTTTTGGGAGATTTTTTCGGAAGCGGGGGGAAAAAAGGGTCTGATCTATGTCGATTTTTCAAAGAAATATTTAATTTTAGGGTCGATGATTTCAATAAAGGAAAGAAAAAATCTCTCGCAGGAGAGGTTCGCCGAACTCAACAAAATTGATGTCTCACAGATACCTCTTGACGATGCTCTTGTGATGGGCGATCAAAAAGCCAAAATCCGCATCATTGCTTTTTCCGACCCTGACTGACCGTACTGCGCGAAACTTCATCAGGAGATGAAGAAGATCATAGAAGAAAGAAAAGATATTGTCTTCTCTATCAAGATGCTTCCACTGCCGAAGATCCATCCTGGAGCCTATGACAAAGCAAAGGCGATCGTCTGTGAGAAATCCATGACCCTTCTTGAGGATGCCTACGATAAGAAACAGTTGCCCAAACCGAGCTGCGAAACACCCGCCGTTGACGAAAACATAAGACTGGCTGAGAAACTGGGTATATCGAGCCTGCCTACCTTGGTCTTCCCTGATGGAAAGGTGATCTCAGGATATAAAGACGCCAAAACCCTTATGAACCTAATAGGCAATTGATAGTGGGAAACCAGGGGGGACAAAATTGATCGTAACGCTCTAAATGCTTTTCCCGCTGCCTTTAGGTGTCAGATTCCAATTACCAAATCCCAAATAACATCCAATTACCACATTCCAACAACCACGAGATTTTGAATTCTTTGCAATTCCGATTATTAGAGATTCAGGTCATTGTTCGGTCATTGGTGTCTAGAACCTGGTGCTTCATATCTCATCAGGACTTCGTCAGAATGCCAAATAGACAGCGTTGATCGATCCCCAAACTCTTTCAGAACTGTCTCATGCCTGTGACAGAATTCATCTTTCCTATTCAGTCGGTAGTGGAGAACCTCTGCTTTCGCTTCACTCGTTGATCATCAATCTCTCAATCTCTCCTCTCGAAACGGGTAAGACAGAAAGAGATTGATGGCGGTCTTCGTCCACCACTTTATAGGTTACCTCTATCTTCTCTAAACCCTTTGCCTTGCCATAGTGAGCCGTGATGGCAGCCGCCATCTCAAGATCCCCTTTATCAGGCTTTCCCCTCAGGAGGGAAAGAGGTCCCGGAAAATTGGACACTTTCAATAAAATATCGTCCTCCTGAGAAAAGGTCTCGATCTTCCTGTTCTCCTCTTCGTTTCTTCCGACGACCGATTTAACCTTCGGAGAAATTCGAAAATGTCTTCCTACCTTCAGGAGATGAATATCATTAATCGAGAAATCGGAGTCATGAAAAATCAGATCTCTCATCCGTTTTGAGAAGCCTGGATCTGTGAGAAGGCACCCTCCGGCCGGACAAGGATAATCCTGTATTCCAAAATGGTCCGCCAATCTGATCTGCGGCTTTCTTGATCGCCCCTGAATATTCAGAAGTCTCTCCCGGTCCACCCAACCTTCCTTTTCCGGGATGGAGGCCGGAAGGAGTTTAGCGGACAGCGGTCTAAGGATGAAGCCCTGGAGCCCTGCCTCCCTTTCGATCAGGTGTATCGAATCCTTTCGCTGAGACATTGGCCTCTGCCCCAGAACCTCACCGGTAACGATAAAGGAAGCACCGATGCTCTCCATATGGGCCTTCGCCTTTTCCAGCATGAAGATCCGGCAGTCAATGCACGGATTCATATTCCTTCCGTAACCGTGCTTCGGATGCTTCACCACATCCAAATACTCTTCAGAAACGTTGAATACCTTCAGGGGAATTCCAAGACTGTCTACGGCCTTCTGGGAGGCAAGACAGCTCTCTCCCCGGTGAGTGCACGTACAGAAGACCGTCAGGAAATTGAGGGCCTCCAATTCAATCCCTTGCTCCATCACCACCTTGGCGGCGACCGTGCTATCGAGCCCTCCGGAGAGTAAGACGATGGCCTTCATCCCAACACCTCGTTCATCGATCCCGAACGAAACCCCTGAAGATCCAATGTCACATACTTGTAACCGATCTCCTTCAAACGGCTTACCACCTTCTCCCTCAGCGACCCTTCTATCAAACGAGCCATTTCTTCCTGGAAGATCTCGATCCTGGCCAGGTTCTCGTAGTGCCGGACTCGAACCTGCTTGAATCCCAGTCCAAAAAGGAAATCTTCGGCCTCATCCACCATTCTTAGCCCCCCCGTCGTTATCTCTTCTCCATACGGAAACCGTGATGCGAGGCAGGCAAAGGAAGGCTTATTCCATGTGGGCAGGTCTAGCGCGTTGGATAATTCCCTCACATCCGCCTTTGTGAAGCCAGCCTCTTGGAGAGGGCTCCGAATCCCCAGCTCCTGAACGGCCTTTTTCCCGGGCCGATGATCCTTTTCATCATCCAACGTTGACCCTTCGACGATGAAAGGGATAGACTCCTCTTTGGCCAAATGGAGTAGCTCATCGAAGAGTCTTCTTTTGCAGTAGTAACAACGGTTGGGGGGATTTTTTGAAAATCCTTCAATCTCCAATTCGTTCGATTCGATCAGACGATGTCTTCCCCCCATGGTCTGAATCACTTTCTTTGCCGCTGCCAATTCCCTTTCAGGATATAGAGGAGAGAGGGCTGTGACAGCGAGGACGTTTCTCTCTCCGAGGGTATCTTGGGCCACCTTGAGAAGGAGCGTACTGTCAACCCCTCCTGAATAGGCGACGAGCACCCTTTTCATAGACCGAAATATCTCTTTTAACTTTTCAGTTCTATTCTTTAACTCCGAACCCTCAACTCTTTTATCTAACACTCGTCTCCGTGGCCCTTCTCCGTGCGCATCATCGATCATTTGTTCTTTTCCTTTCCCTCATTGCCGATTCATCGTTGTTCATTGTCCATTGCTCATTGCTCATTGCTCACTTCTTTGATCCACCCTCCCCCGAGAACCGTTTCCCCATCATAGAAGACAGCAGCCTGACCGGGTGTGATGGCCTTCTGGGGTGACTTGAATTTCACTTCCACCTCATTCTGCTTCTTCAAAGAAAGGATAGCCTCAGAACCCGGATGGTTGTACCGGATCTTCACCTGGGCCGTAAAGGGCAACGTTATCGCCGGTGAGGAGATCCAATTGATTGAGTTGACGATGAAGGTATCGCCATAAACTTCCTCTTCTCCCCCAACGATAATCGCATTCCTCTCTCGGTCGATTCCGATCACGTAGAGAGGTTTTCCCTTTGCCAGACGGAGGCCTCTTCGTTGTCCAATCGTATAAAAAGGAATTCCTTTGTGCCTTCCCAAGACATTCCCTGCCTGATCCATGATCGGTCCAGATTCGACAGAGCCTCTTAGCCTTTCAGATAAGAAAGAGTGATAGGAAGATTCGTGAATGAAGCAGATCTCTTGACTTTCAGGCTTGTCGTGAACCCGAAGGCCGAGCTGAAATGCCTTCTCCCTCACCTCCTCTTTGTGATGCTCTCCCACCGGAAACAAGGTGCGGTGAAATTGGTCTTGCCTCAAAGAGAAGAGGACATAGGATTGATCCTTCTTCCGATCCCTCCCCTTTCTCAAAAGATACCGTCCAATCTCTTCGTCGAAATCCAACCTTGCATAATGGCCTGTGGCGATGAAATCCGCGTCCAGTTCAAGCGCCTTCCTTAGAAAAGATCCGAATTTCACCTTTTCGTTGCAGAGGATGCAAGGATTAGGAGTTCTTCCTTTATTATATTCCGCGCAGAAATATTGGATGACCTCTTTTTCAAACTCCTCTCTAAGATGGAAGACATAAAAGGGGATCTCAATCTGAAGGGCAACGCGTCTGGCATCATCGATATCGGCAAGGCTGCAACATCGGACAGGCCCTCCCTCGGTCTTATCCGTCAAACCGATACACATCGCTGCGCCGATGACTTCATACCCCTTCTCCTTCAGAAGCCAGGCAGTCGTGCTTGAATCCACTCCCCCACTCATCGCAACAACAACCCGCTTCCTCATCCCCGCTTCGCCTTCAAATCAAAATGCTCCTGCCTTCCCGAACACCACAATCTTCTCGTCGAATGCAAAAATCTAAATGCCGAAATCCAAATGCTAAATGAATGACAAATGGCTTCATGCAAAGTTTTCTCACATAGTCGGTTTTGGGATTTGATTTGAGCATTGACATTTGACACTGCCTCACTAAAACAGTATTTCCACGGCCTGATAGGGGCAGGCAGGAATGCACAGTTCGCAGGCAATGCATTTGTCCCGTTTGAAGGAGACTGCCATCTGTTTCCTATCGACGTCCAACGCCTTGGTAGGACAGATCGAGATGCAGGCAGTGCAATGGGTGCAACGATCCTCATGCCACTTGACATCCTGGGCCAACGGTTGGATCTCCACGCCTACTTCTTTGAGATAGTCGATCCCAGCCTCCAAAGCCGCTCTCTTCCCTGTAATTTCTAAGACAAGCCTGCCCTGCTCTTTAGGTGTGATTCTTGCTCTGAGAATATTGATCATCAAATCATAATCTTTGATGAGTTTATAGGTCACTGCCTGGTCGATGAGATGGGGAGGAAAACTGAGGACCACTCTTTTCTTCTGCATAAAACGCCCCTTTCATAGACCAATGATCAATGGTCAGCATCCAATAGTCAATGATCATTGGTTATTGATAATTGAGCATTGATGCTCTATTTCTTTTTAATGGGTCTCTCCTTTAAGGGTTTGAAAACGATCCCCGAATCGACAGAAGGAATCCTTTCCACAGGAGCCGTCAAGAGGAACTTACCTGCTTCGATCCATTCTCTTAAGATCCCAGCAATCTCTCTGGCCTTAAAATAACTGGAGAGTCCAGCAGTGGGAATCTCCTTCCCTTGCAGGTCTATCTTTCCGCTCTTGAGTTGCTTGTAATTTACCTCTCCTAAGCTTCCCGGAATGAATTGGGGATAAGCTTCACTGTAGTCCACGACCTGGGCCCAGATCTCTTCATCCCGAACCATCGTATGTCGAAGGATCTCCTCATCCAGGATAGGGATAGGAATTCCAATTCCTACAGTGAGAGTCACTCCATAACCGGTAAAGGAAGCCCCTTTCAGCCATTTTGGGCTCATCGTCTTAAGATCTCCTGTGACAGAAAGAGTCCCTGCTGCCATTTTGGGAACCCCTCCCTCGGTCCTCTTCACCGCTGGGTTATGTTGGGTTCCATTTCCCACCACATATCCAATCCCTCCGCCAAGAAAGATTCGGGTTCCAATTCCAATGGTCTTGTAAAGAGGGTCATTGAGAAGAGGGCTTAATTGGCCTGCGCTGCAATAATTGGCATTGCCCATCTTCGGCTGAAGGACCCCCATGTAAGTATAGATGACTTTATCAGAGAGATTGACCGCAACATTATAATTCTGATAAGCGTTTCTCATGTTGAAAAGAACGGCCTCGTTCATGTCCTTGAGAGCAATATAAGTCTCCAATGCTTTCCGTGGGTAGCAATCGGTTCCATAAGCCGTTGCTGTAAGACTCACATCCTTTCCAGCCACCAGCTCCTCGATGATATGCGCCCCGCCGTAGGCGAACTTTCCCGGGAAGATCTTATTTCGTGGGTCGTCGTCAGGCATGGCCGTTGCCCCCAAGAAGAAGTCCACTGCTGCAAAACCGACATAAACAGGAACATCATTCAGGCAGGTTCTTCCACCCCCAAGCTTGATCCTCGGCTTTGTATGACCCACATTGAAATAAGCTCCAGAGGAACACATCGGGCCGAAAGTGCCCGTGGTAACCACATCCACTTCTTGAGCTGTCTTTTTCACCCCTTTTTCAGCGGCATATTCAATAATTTCTTCCGCTGTAACAACCACAGCCTTTCCTTTTTGTATCCTCTCATTTATTTCTTCAATGGTCTTCGCCATTTCTAGCCTCCC
>JBEKDJ010000299.1:0-6173 GCA_050014415.1 Thermodesulfobacteriota bacterium
CGGCAATGAGGATACGATCACGAACTATGTCAAACAGCAAGGAAATGATTATCATAAGCTCCATGAAGACCGTCAACTGACGCTCTTCTAATACCCCGCTGCTTGCGGCGGGGTAGTTTATCTGGCCTCCAACCTCTTGTCAGCCCATTTTCTGAGGATGAATTTTGAAGGATTCTTTTTGGCCCTGCATTCGTGGATATCTCGATATTCCCCCTCGGCACTGCAATCAAAACTTCAAATACATCCCTTCGGACGTGCAAGCCATTTGTCACCTCCAATGACGGCGATAAGGGTAGAAATAAGGGTGGTAGAGACGATAATAACCACCGAAGTAGTATGGATATGGGTAGTAATAAGGGTATGGGTAGTAATAGGGTTCAGGGTAATAATATGGTTCAGGATAGGGTTGCCTACCGGGGGGCAGTTCAACTCCAGCATACTGACTTTCGATATCCATAATGAGATCCTGAAATGCCTTGATTGCCTCATCCTTGTTCATCGCTATTTTGCCAGAATCTACTGCTGCACCGATAGCATTTTGCAGCTCTCCAATAATATTGGGCGTCACGGGATAGTCAGCAATCCATCCGTTCTTGGGCACAATACCTGCTGAAACCAACATGCTCTCGGCTTCTGCCTCGCTCTTAACCGGTCCTATCTTCAGCACCTCGGCTAGCTTCATTGCAAATGAACCTTCACGTACAGGACCGTGTTCAATTAGAGGAGGTTCCGGTTTGTTCTGCTCTGACTGTGAATAATACCAATACCTTCGAGCTCGCAGAGGGCGGCATTGGGTTGAAATTACCCTATCTTGAGAAAAAGTGACCCAACAAATAGAATTGGAGTTCAAAAAATCATATTCCCAGGTCTCAGTAGTTTTTCCATTAACAGTCCTATAGGTGATAAGGGGTGTTTTCCCCCACAAAGAGACCACTTTTTCTTTCGTCATGTTAGGTTTAATATCTGAAACATGACGAGGATGGCATGAAGAAAAAACCAGAATAATAACAATCAAAAGAAATAGACAGATGATCCTCTTTCTTTCCATGTCTTCTCATCTCCTTCTTTGTATTCGAATCCTTCTGAATATTCATCAAAGGTTCCTCATCAAGTGCGATGAACAGTAGGATAAGTCAACTTTCTTTCTTGATATCAATGTTTCACCATCTCGAGATACTTTTCTTTGACTTGATCCCACCACTTCTGCCATTCCTCAGGGCGATTGCCGAAATGCTCCCCTGTTATGTTCAATAATGCTCTCCCAGCCTCTTGGGAAGGCAAACCCCAATTATTCTTCATAACACCAATGAGAGGCCCCACGGCACGAAAATCCTTTATCGCACCCAGTGCCTTTGCTGCCCTATATCGTATCATTAGATGTTGATCATTTAGAGCAACAATGAGAGGTTCTAGAGCTGGATGCCCTATTTTCGCTAACGCAAGTGTTGCATATATTTGGACTTCGTCAACTGGATCGTTTAGAACAGCAATGAGGGGTTCCACAGCACGAGCATCCTTCATCTTACCTAATGTCGATGCTGCGTTCATTCGTACATGCTGATCTAGATCCTTTAAGGCATTGATGAGGGGCTCCACAGCACGGGCATCCTTGATCCCACCCAGTGCTTCTGCTGCCCCTGCCCGCTTGGAAGGGTCTTGATCCTTCAGATCCTCTATGAATTTTTCTAAAGCCGACTTACCTATTTTTGCCAGAACCTCTAATGCATATCCTCTGACAATTGAATCTTTATCATTCAGAAGATTTCCAAGTGGTTCTACAGCACGTTCATCTTGGATCTCACCCAATGCCTTTGCAGCATTCAGCCGAACATCAGACCTGGGATTCCTCAAAGCGATAATTAAGGCCTCCACAGCTGGCTCACCTATTTTCTCCAACGCTCCTGCTGCCTGGCCTCGAACAATTTCATCCGAATCATTTAAGGCGGCACTGAGAGGTTCAACAGCACGGAGATCTTTGATTTCGCCCAGTACCCGTCCTGCCCTTTCTCGGACACCTGGACTTTCATCCTTTAATGCGATACAAAGCGGTTCGATAACGTGGCCTTTTGCCTTTACAGGCTCACCACTTGGCGTTGCTCCTTTTCCTATACTCCCTAATAGATCAACCACTCTCTCCTTAATTTCAGGATCTTTCAGAGCTTCAGTGAGGGCTTTCACAGCCGGTTCACCCATTCTTACAAGTGAATCTCCTGCAGTATAACCGACATCTTTGTCTTTAAGGGCTGTAATTAGGCATTCAATGGCACGGTCATCGGTCTCACCCAATGCTCCCAGTGCGTACATAACCTGGATTCGCACACTTAGAGATTTATCCTCCAACGTTTCACAAAGGGGTTCTACAGCACGCTTATCTTTGATCTTACCTAGATCTTTTGCAGCGTTCATCCTGATATTAGGACTGGGGTCGTCCCTTAAAGCTGCGATGAGCGAGTCCACACTTAGTTGTCCTTGTGTTTTTGGTATAGCTTTGTCAGATGATCCCTCAGTTGCTGCATGACGCAATTTTCTAGAAGGAAGATCTTTGGTAAAGGTAATATCCACAACCGTTTCACCTTTTATTATTTTTCGGTTCAAAACGACACTCCCCCATTCTGTATCCCAAGATGTAAGGAAAGATTGCCCCATTTTTTCCTGGTCAGGAGAAAATCCATATTCTCTTATTAAATCGTGAAATGCCTGATGCCAAATATCTTTATCTTTCCCCTTATAACTTGTCTGCAAGCATAATCTATAGATCTTATTCTCTTTGACACCAAGGACAGTGGTCCATTTTGTGTCCAAGTATTCAACGTCTTTTCCATGATATATTTTCCCATCTTTAAGAAATGTCTTTAGAGCAGCATATTCAGCACTTGACATTTCTGATAGTCCGCTCTTAATTTCCGAAAAATCTTGTCCGATATAATAATTTCCGTATTTCTTCTGGACCCTCTGCTGACTGAATGATTGAGATATAAGTGCGACAACAGAAAGACCTATAAAGAAAACCCAAAATATAGACTTCATTTGCTTCTTTTCACTCGTAATTTCCATCCCCGTATCATCACCTCTTTATTCCTTTGTTTTCCGATATGCCTCCCAATCAATATCGTCTACCCTCACCTTCCAGCCAAAACCACCCCTCTCATGCACTAACGAAACTGTACCGTCCTTTTCTACTGTCTTGAAAATCCATTCCCTTGTCTGCACGTGCTTCAACACATCATTCCTGAACCGCAACCGTTCTCCCGGAGCGATTGATTTTAAAAAAGACCTTTTACCCTCTTTTTTCATCTTCATCCCAGGTTTGTTCGAGGTGTCGATCATTCCGGTATTAACTTTTTCTGCTGAGATAGTGTCCTTGTAACCTTTTGACGTCTGAGAATGAGGGGTAATTTTCGCGCATGGGGGTGCTCGTGACGGCATGGGTGGACGATGTAGTGGCAGGATGATAGAACCTTTGGAACTCTTGACAAAAGGACGATTAGTCTCAGCTCCTGAACCCTCGTACATATGGCACCAAAAAGCCGTGGTCCCTGCTTTCCGCATGATTTACCTCCCTGCCGTTTCTTGTACTGTGTCTTAACCCCCATTGGTGTAAAAGCCAAAACTTCACTGCAGGAATTATCAGATATTCACTCTCCTTGCCGAATATTCGGGCTCAAATCATATACTTTTCTTCTTTCTGGCGTCCTAGGAAGCTCTGGATTACTTTCTGTCAGCTTACTCCATGGTCTGCTGTCGAGCGGCAAATCTCCGTGACAATCCTTGTAATGGCACAGTAGAAATATCTCCCTTTCGGCCTTCGACTTCCTAAACTCAGATGCCTTATAACATCTATGACACCGATTACACCAAAACCAATCATCCGGTTTGATCTCTTTCCAGCAAAAAACTTCAAACTGCATTTTTACGGTTTTATCCATATCTCAGCCATCAAAGTTTTCCCGTAACCTGAGTTCTTCAACGAGAGAGGTGCTCCGTGTTTTCAATGGTAATCCCTGCAACACCAAAAAGAATAGTCACACTGGTAAAACCAGTGTCTTAACTATCTCCGAGTTAATTCAATACGCAAAGTAGGGACCGCTGCCCAAGCTGGACTCGCTTCCTTCGAACCCCATATAGACATCTTGCCCAAAGAAGAACCGAAGTCCCCAGTCGAACTCGGCCACCCCATTCCCGCCGATATCAGCGAATACGTTGTTGGACGAACTTGTGAGGCTGTCGAAGTTGCCTATTTGGAATGAAACCGCGCCGCTCGGTGAGCCAGAGGCTCCCATAATGGTGGCGGAAAGGTCCATTGTTGACGAGGGGCAGAACCAGTATGAATTATCTTTGCAGTTTGGAAGCACGCGTGAGGAGGGGAAAAACAGCCCATTCGAGCCGGTGTCTATGAAACTGCTGTAGAAGTGGTTGTTAAATATTGTGATAAACTCCCCGTTCTGGTCGAGTGTATAGGTAGTCACCGCAGAAGGCACGTTGTTGGACTGGGTGTCAATCCCGAGCACAAGAGAGCCGTTGACCGAGGGCAACCCGTCCGGAGGAACGCTCGGAAGCTGAATTATCAAACCATTGTTGTCCTGGGGGAGAAGCGCAACCGGGTTCTGAACCTGATTGGAGAGGGGGACCGAAGTTCCGATGCAGGTCGATCCGTTGCAGACGTAATACATCCCGTTTCTGGCACTGTTCGAGCAGGTCGAACCACAATCTTGTGCGAAGGGGCCGACCCCCAGAATTCCGTTGAATCCGGCGTCGGCTGGACTTTGATCCGCGTTTCGACAAGCTGAGGGGAGGGTGCCGAAGGTGGAGTCGATGACTTGGATCGGAATCTGAACTGCAGGCTCGTTCCCTAGGATGATGCTCGCCATCTGAACAGGCCCCCAATCCGACGAGCCGTCCCCGAACTGCATGCACTCGGCAAGAGAGCCGGAACCGCTGGTTGTCTGTTCAAGAGATACGTTCAGGACTTCTTTGAAAATCCGCAGGCCGAAACTTTCAGTATCCAAGAGGATGTCATCAATCGCCTGACATGTCGAGGTACCTGGGGTGCAGACCGTGACGCTGACACACGGTTTGTTAAAGTAGGAGTTGCTCGAGCAAAGCAAGCCGTTCACGGTAATGGAAAGCACGTTGTTTGCTTCGCTGCCACCAGGCGTCACTGTCAGGGTAGTCGAACCCGAGATGTTTCCTGACGTAGCCGTGATCGTCGTTGTACCAGCAACTACGGAGGTGGTCTTTCCGTTTGATCCTGCGACATTGCTAATGGTGGCGACAGATCCGGCCGAGGAACTCCAGGTCACTGATGTGGTGATGTTCTGCGTGCTGTTGTCCGAATAAGTCCCAGTGGCTGTGAACTGCTGGGTCATCCCAAGAACGATAGAAGGATTGGCCGGTGTTACAGTGATAGAAACAAGCGTTGCATGAGTGACCGTCAGGGTAGTCGAACCTGAGATCCTCCCTGATTTGGCCGTAATCGTTGTTGTACCGACAGCTTTTGAGGTGGCCTTTCCTTTTGATCTTGCTGCATTGCTAATGGTGGCGACAGATTTGGCCGAGGAACGCCAGGTCACCGATGTCGTCAGATTGCGCGTGCTGTTGTCCGAATAAGTCCCAGTGGCTGTGAACTGCTCGGTCGTCCCAAGGACAATAGAAGGATTGGTCGGTGTTACGGCAATAGAAACAAGCTTCTTTGGTGCTGCATGGCTACTACTGACTCCTCCGCAGACGGTCACCAGAGCAAATATCAGCAAAAAAACGAGTTTGTTACTTGATTTCATCGACGCTCACTCCGGGGGGAATTAAGGCAGGTACGTAGGCCCGCCCCTGTAAGTTCCGCATGTGCCCCCATTTCTCGACAACGACCCGGTTCGTTTTCACCAGGAGGTGCCTGCGGCCCGGTTCGCGAGGCGTCTGCTGCAGAGCTTCATGGTATTCACCTGCATAGGAGCCCAAAAGCTTCGTGAGATCGGGATGAACCAGTCCATTCCAGGCGATAGCGAATACGACGCCAGATGGCGAAACGTATTCCCGAACGATGGTCGAATCGGAGCCGACTTCCTGAACCGTGTACCCATTCCGGACCGTGGTGGCACTCCGCACAGCCGAAAGCGCCTCTCTATCCGACTCGATCGAATCGGCGGATTCGCCAAGCGTGGCCTGAACTCGATGGGCGG
>JBEKDJ010000300.1:0-6141 GCA_050014415.1 Thermodesulfobacteriota bacterium
TTTTCTACTTCTTTATTTTCTCCTTGATCTTTTGGATAAGGCAAGGGAGGATCTCTTTGAGATCTCCCTCTACCCCGAAATCGCACATTCTGAATATCTCTGCTTCAGGATCGCTGTTGACCGCGATAATAAAATCAGAATCCTGAATACCCACCATATGGTGCATTACCCCTGATATCCCGAAACCGATATAGAGTTTTGGTCTCACCGTCCTTCCGCTCTGACCGATCATTTGAAATTCTCTTGCCCAGCCTTCATCGACCGCGGGTCTGGTGGCACCTACCGTTCCCTTCAGAAGCGTAGCGAGCTCCTCTAATTGCAGCCACTGCTCTTTTCCTCCAACACCCCACCCCCCTGCAATCACCACCTCTGCTTTCTCCAAAGGGACTTCCGCAATCTCTCCTTCTAAGGTCTCAAGCATTTTAATTCCCGATTCGCGACTCCCCATAATCTCTTCCTGCACAGCTCTTCCATTTCGAGATCCTTTCCTTCCTGCCCTCAATACTCCCGATTTGACCGTCGCCATCTGTGGTCTTCGATCCGGACAGGTGATGGTGCCTAAAACCCCTCCACCAAAAGCAGGGACGATCTGAAGAAGGTGTCCTTCCTCATCAACATCGAGATCAATGCAATGGGCCGAAAGTCCGGTATTGAGCCTTGCTGCCACTTTCGGAGCAAGCTCTGCTCCGATAGAAGTCGCTCCCATCAGTAAGATATCAGGACTGAATTTCCTTACCAAATCACAGAGAATCCCAACCATTTCTTGACCGGGGTAGAGATTTGGATGGAGACCTTCGAAGAGGTAGACGCAATCAACACCGAAATCGATCAATTCCTGAGTCATCTCTTCCAAATCCCTTCCCATCAAAATTGCTGAAAGGGATCCTTTCAATTTGTCGGCAATCTCCCTCCCTTTTCCCAAGATTTCGAAAGTGACCTCCAGAAGGCTTCCATTATTATGCTCCGCAAAGACCCAGACCTCTCCGCTCATAGTAGTCCTGCTTGGTGGATCTTATCTATAATGAGACTTGAAACCACTTCAGGAGTTCCCTTGACAATCTCTCTTCTTCTTTTTAACTCCGGCACAAAAAGACTGGACATCTTGGTAGGAGAACCTGTCAAACCGATTCTACTCAAATCAATGTTCAGGTCGTTTCCGTTCCAAACTTGAATCTCCTTTTTCTCAGCTCCGAGAATTCCCATGAAGGTAGTGTATCTTGGAATGTTCGCCTCTTTAACCACAGAGAGAAGAGCCGGCAACTTTACCTGCATCCTCAGATAACCATGCTCCGTTTTTCTTCTGACAATGAGGCTTCTGCCTTTCCTTTCCTCACCAAGAAATTTTTCAACCCCGCAGACGAAGTTGATCCCCTCCATTCCGAGAAATTGGGAAAGTTGGGGTCCTACCTGTGCCGTTCCCCCATCGATCGTCTCATTTCCGCAGAGGATAAGATCAAAGGGAGCTAATCTTTTTACGGCCTCCGAAAGAATATAAGAAGTGGCTAAGGTATCGGATCCTGCAAAGGCCCGGTCACTTAGAAGTACCGCCCGATCTCCGCCGACGGCCAGGGCCTCCCTCAGGACGCTGAGACAGAAAAGAGGTGCCATGCTTAAGAGAATAACTTCACCCTCTTGCTTTTCTATAATGATCAAGGCCTCTTCAAGTGCATTCCGGTCCAGTGGATTGATCACATTGGGCATACCTTCCCTAACCAAGACTTTTAGGACAGGATCGATCGTGAGGTTCTTCCAGTACTTCGGGTCAGGAACGGGTTTGAGACATACTATAATTCGCATTTTTTCCCTGATAGATCCCTCCGGGTCACTTAAGCATACTAATGGCCTGTCGTGCCATGGCAAGTTTACCAACTTCGCCGGTTCCTCCGGCTGGAATGGTGACCAGAGCATCACGTAATAGTCTCTGAATCGGGTATTCTTTCATGATCCCATAGGAACCGTGGATCTCTATTGCCTTACGAGCAGATCTTGCAGCCGCTTCGCAAGAGAATTGCTTGGCCAAGGCTGATTCCGCATCGCAACGTATGTTCTGGTCCCGCATCCAGGCTAACCGGTACACCAATAAGCGAGAAATCTCTAAGTCAGCATAGATATCGGCAAGATGTGCCTGAATCATTTGGAGATTGCTGATTGGTTTCCCATAGAGCACACGCTCATTGGAAAACTTAACCGCCTGCTCCAGAACGGCATTGAGAATTCCCAGGGCGACCCCTGCCATTCCAGGCCGGCCTGTTTCAACAATGTTCCGAATGGCGATATTCATTCCCTCCCCTTCATGGCCGAGCAGGTTGGCTTTAGGGACTCTGCAGTCCTGTAAAACAAGTTCGCCAGTAATGGCTCCCCGTAAGCCAACCTTATTCTCTTTTCTTCCCAGTTTCGCTCCGGGAAAACTCCTTTCAACGATGAAAGCTGAAAGTCCCCTGCCCCCTTCCCCAGTCCGTGCAATCACCACCCAAATGTCCGATACGTGGGCATTTGTAATGAAGCATTTTCTGCCATTCAAAATATAGGTGTCCCCCTCCGGTTTAGCTGAGGTCTTTATGCCTGCCACATCTGAACCTCCGGATGGGTCTGTCACCGCAACCACTCCCATCGTCTCTCCTTTTGCTAGGGGCGGTAAATACTTCCTCTTCTGCTCCTCATTGCCAAAAACATTAAGCGCATGAGTAGCCATGTGGTGGACTTGTAAAGCCATGGGAATAGCGGGACAGACCCTGCCTGTTTCCTCCAGGACGATCGCCCGGGCTATGTAACCGAGGCCGGTTCCGCCATACTCGGGAGGAGTGATGACACCCAGAATTCCCATATCTCCCATCTTCCTCAAAAGATTTATGGGAAATTCACCGGTTTCTTCCATGGCCTCCATGTGAGGAGTAATCTCTTTTTCTGCAAACTCACGTACCGTTTTCCGAAGCAATTCCTCCCGTTCCGTTAATTTGAAGTCCATCTCTCTTGTCCTTTCTCTCTGTAGTGGTTTCAAAAAGAATCGTTATTCACAGGCGGATCAGTCTCCCCGTTTTAAGCAAAAAAATTAAGGGGATAAGCTATCTATATAATTGATTAAGGCATTGATACACCTGTCTAAGCTGAGAGAGGATTTTTCTGTTCCGTAAATGACAGAGGCACCCAACATGCCGGAAAAGACCATTTCCGTAACGGCTGCTGTATCGACATCCGCTCTTAACTCGCCGGATTCTTTTTCTTGATCCAGAAGTCTTTTAATCATCGCCTTTAGGCGGACAAATCCTTCATGAAGTTCTCGAGAGAAATCTGGGCGTTGGTCATCCAATTCGACTGACAGAGTGACAAAGATACAGCCGCCTGGAAAAGCTTCTGCGTCTTTTAAATATCGGTCTCTATAGTTTTCAAGCAACTTCTTTACTTTTTCAATCGGCCTTTCAATCTGGTCCAGGCCCTCAAGAGTCCTTTGCCGCCAAAGTTTCCGGGCTTCACTCAAGACTGCCAAGAAGATATCATCCTTGCTTTTGAAATGATTATATAGCCCGCCTTTAGATGTATTTGCCTGCCTCATGATGTCATGAATGGAAGTGCTTAAGAAACCCTTTAATGAAAATAATTTTAGGGCTTCATAGACTATCTTTTTTTTCAGAAGTATTGAATCTTCCATAAAAAAAATTTGCGGGGAATTCCTAAGACCGACTGGTTGGTTTCCCTGAAGAACCAATATAGATTTGCCCAATCTAAATGTCAAGATTTTTTTAAGCGGGGTGTTAGCAAAGTAGAGATGTCCCCATGGAACAGGAGAGGATACTTATGGGAAAGGAAAAAGGGCAAATCAATATGCAAAGGCTTTACAAAGACCAACAATTACGGCTTAGAAGAAACAATTTCCAACAGGTTTAGTATAGGGTCTACTATGTTGATGATGTTTTTTATGCCACACCCTGGGCACTCAATAAAATACTCAATGCCATTCGCTCGCATGATCTTGTCTATTGGTGGTTGAGAATCAAGCTGTACATTTTCTCCTGTAAAGGAGGGAGGCGGGGTGAACATCTCGGAGAGAACGTATCCACATTTTTGACATTTCAATTCATCGCATTTTACCCATTTCTGCCCATTTTTAAATTTCTCCTTTAAGGCTTTTTATAACAGCTTTTGTTATTATAGTCCAGGGACAGGCAGATTGAGCAGAGTGAGGGAACAAAATGTATAGACGCGAGGCGGGTATCAGAATAAGGGGTCATTACGATTTGGGGCGGGAGCGGTATATCATGGGAAGAAAGAGTCAAACCAGATTCCGGAGGTCTTTCTTGGGTGCTCATATAGGTGTATCTTTCCAGTCTAAGCTATGCTGGTTATCATTCAAGGGCATTTGAATTTTTTTTGCGAGCAACATCTCATTCCTACTTCGAAGAACCGAAAATCTTACTCAAAGTTCAAGACAAAGAAGATCTTGTTAACAAATATAAAGCAGGTGCAAAAAGGTATAACGTTGTTCAGTGGCACTTAGGTGTCTCTCTTGAGCATCTGATGAATCTTGCAAAACTAGAAACCCAGTGATGCGATTGCAGCTTTCTACTCATAATCATTAAACCCCAAGCTTTGTTCTGAGTGAAGACTAGTAGGGCATGCCGTGTAAAACGTATGACTTGTCAGTTAAAGTCCGACCATGGGAGTTCGGCAGTTCGCCCATGTAGCTTGGGGGAGGTGCGAAGGATAACCTAAAACACTAAGTTTCCTGATAAAGGCTCCTTAAGGGGGTTGGGCAAACCTGCGGGTCGCAGCGCGAGCGAACCTGGATGTAGCCTCGAAATTTACAATGGAGCTGTCGACCCTTTCCTACAGAGGGGAAGGCCGGAGCATCTATCCTGACGAAAACTGCCATAACCGATAGATCGGCTTCCGGGGTAACAGGGGTGACACGCAGGGGAAGCCATACGACAATGAACACGGGAGACCCTTGTCGATGTTCGTTAAGGAGGACAACCGGTAAATAAAAGGGAACGAAGTTTTACCGGGTCGGCAAGGGAGTCGGAGTTGCCCACAGTACCGTTTGTATCTCAAGGGGAGCATAACCTTGGGAGAGGGAAGGGGCAATGCGTACTCCACCTCACGAGTTTTGTCGGTAAGCCTGGCATATCGACGAGTCATCTCTATGGTATGGTGACCTAAGAGCTGCTGGAGGCATTCCAGACGCATGCGGGCATTTAAGAGTTCACTGGCGAAAGTGTGAAGGAGGGAATGAACTGTATAGCCTCTGTTTTCCAGCCCCGCTTTCTTCAAATACTTCACAAAAAGATGGCGGGCCGAACTGTAGCCTAATGGGTTACGTCCCCGACCGTAAAAGAGTGGTCCCTTTTTATGATCCCTCTTTGAAAGCCACTGTCTTAAGGCAAAGAGGGCATCATCGCTTAGATAGACCACTCGTCCCAAACTATTCTTCTCGCCCTCCAAGAGATGGATCTTCCTCTCCCTGATATCAAGATCGTTGAGCTTCAACCCAAGAAGCTCACCAATCCTCATACCCGTTCTCAGAAGAATCAGAATCAGGGCCCGGTCGCGAATATGGCTAATAGCGGAGAGAAGCTGCCGGACATCGCTGGGGTTCATGGCCCTAGGGAGCAAATCAGGCAACTTTAGCCTGATCTTTCTTTTGAGAAGTGTCTCGGAAATGACATTCTCTTCGATCGGAAACCGCAAGAAACCCAGGAGGTACATTAACCTCGTCCTCGTGGATGTGATTTTCGTCCCCTGGCCCTGCTCGCTTACGACAAAGGCTTCCAGATCCTCTCTGACGATTTCTTCCAGTCGGCTCTTCCCCAAGCTGTTATAAAAAGTAAGGAAGAGTTCAATGGCTTTAAGAGAATTACGAAGGCTATTCGGCTTGTGGTTCAGACGCCACTTGTGGCGCATGTAGCCGTCAAAGTGTTCCTTGGCGGGAAGCTCCTTGCAAGAGAGCTTCTGGAGGATGCGGTCAATTGCGGTTGCTGAAAGAGGCTTTTCACGTAGTTCTTCTTTTTTAACTTCGACTGACTCATCGGGGATCGGCTCTACCTTGGTCATATCTCCTCCTCCTTTTCTTTTTCAAGAAAAAGCAGAATAGATAATGACCCTTAGCCGTTCTAATGGTCAATCAATTTTGTTACGTATAGGTAGGTG
>JBEKDJ010000301.1:0-6100 GCA_050014415.1 Thermodesulfobacteriota bacterium
GTTTGTGCGAAAAAGATTTGGACCCCAATCATAACTTGTTACAAATATCTGTTGATTGTTGAACCCTGAACCTCAGTTCACCCTTAATAAACAGCCTGCCCATATCAAGTTGTTTTAGAACCGACGTCCCCTCAATCTTGAGAAATTATCTTTATATTCCCTCCACGCTTCAATAAAATCTTCTGCTAAGTTTCAAGCCAGGCACCATTTACGAGTCCGTTCAGAGATAACGGACCGATTATTAACACGGAGATAGAGATATCAATAGCGGAGGCGCGGCGGTTATTGGGTGTCTTCACATCTACCATTTCTAAGATTTTGCATAGAATAGCCCAAGAGAGCAGAGAGTAATTCAACTCATTCAACAACGTCCCCATCTCCTATATCCGGTGATAATTTCCCCGACACCGCCCTTTGCCAACTTTTCATAAAGATCATAGAGTTCCTTTAGCGGTCTTCCATATTCATCCCCCATGCCTTCATGGGTTGCTGAACGCAGGATTCTATTCTTCAGTTCAATGGTTCCTATGGCACTATTCTCGAATACCTTTTCCATTCAATTCTCTCCCTTTTCACCTCCTGTTAATAATCAAGCACCATGACTCCGACCCTCACCGCGGCAAGTTCTACACCCCTTAGGAGGCATTGCCCGTCGCTGAACACACTCAATGTGCGAAGCGGACCCCAGGAATCCTTCTATACACAGCGACATTAATCGCAGCAAAGGGCATCATTCCCGCGAAAGCGGGAATCCAGAAAAACACTAGATTCCGGGTCAAGCCCGGAATGACAGACTGGATAATACTTATGTCGTTATATATAGATGCTTTGTGGTGTCTAGGAAGATTCTATTCCAAAAGAAGCATCTCCCTATCCAGTACCAATTTTATTTCCAAGAGATAATGGGATTCAGGCCTATTTTCTTAGTGGGCGCCTTTTCCAATCAAACTCCAGCAACTTTAACCCCTTGATTTTGAATTCGCTCCGCACTTCATGAAAACCTTCTGTCGAGTTTCAAGATCAAGCACCGGTCAAAGATCCATGCGAAAATCCAAACGAAAATCGACTAAGATGAAAAATGGGATGGGTGCCCATTTTATTCTTTCTTATACGTGTGATGGAGACCGTGGTCTTTCTCGGCATCCATGGCCCGGGCCATTTCTTCGGCCAGCATTGCTCCATGGCGGTACTGAAAAGGCCACATGCTCTTAAGATCGAAAAAGGCCAGGCGGTCGCCACCTTGCAGTATGTGACCCAGGTCAGGCTGGAGACCTGGCATGGCGCTCAGCTGGCCATTGATGAATGTAATCCCCCGCTCCTCTGTATTCATGCCGAGGTGTGCCAGCAGATCAGCCATAGTGCTCCCTTTAGGGAGGTGCATCTGTAGATTGGCAAAGCTGCCTTGTTTTGCCTTGTTTCCGTGACAGGCGAGATTACCGTATAGCCATACATCGACAGAAATGTCAGACATCGTTTTATTATCAACGGTCACTTGAAGCAAATTCCTCCCGTTTCCCTTAAATCTCCCCAGAACCGGCATTCGAAGTCCCGCCGGGGGCGGGATTTGTTCGGGTTCATTTCTGCAACTGGTGGGATAAGTCAGCAGAAAAAAATGGCAGGGCAAAAAGCGCCCTGCCCATTCCAAATGTATTCTATAGTTCACCGAATACAGAATCCAGCGCACTATCAGGCACATCGAAGACCTGGTTGTGCGGGGGGAGCGGTTCATATTTCATAAACTCGGGAATTCGGTCATCTGCTTTGGTCAAGCCGGCCGCCTCATTGAAGGCCCGTTCTTTGCGCAGAATTCCCGCACCGATCTTGGCGGCATCTTCTGACTTCCAGTTGGTACCCAGTAGACCGTTACACTCCTCCATCATCCCTTCGAAGCCGCTCGGGATATCCAAAATAGCGAAGGCAATGAAAAGGCAGTGACCCGATGAGTCAATAAAGGCAGTCGTGGTCTGGAAAGCGCGGCTGAGCTCGGCCTTACCTTCGGGACTGAGGGGGTCTGCTTTGCCCCCAACGCTCAAGATCTCAGGAGCAATGGTATAGCCGGCAGTGTGGTCAGCGCCCATCGTGGTGGTGGCATAAGTGATGGCAATCCCTTTGACAGCGCGTGGTTCATAGGCGGGCATACCTTGGCCTTTTACGGCTGGCACGCGAACCAATCCGAAGGCCTTGCCGGCCAACCCTGTCCCGCCACCAAGAATGCGGCCCAATGGTGACCCCTTACCCATTTCTTGAATCAGTTTAATGGCTTTCTTGCTATCACCAAAGGAAGCCACGCCAGCCTCCATGGCCAGGCCAAGAGTGGCACCAGTCTCAATGGTATCCAGACCATAGGCATTACACAACCGGACCATTTCCGCTATATGATCCAGGTTATCAATCCCACAGTTAGCGCCTAATGCCCAGTCGGATTCGTACTCCACACAAGAAGTATGTTCAGTACCATCGGGTCTGTACCAGGTGTTGGAGCACTGGATGATACACCCGGGGCTGCAGGGATGGTTATATAGCTCCTTACCAAGACGCTTCTTGTTTCCCTCAAAAATGGCCTCGCCGGCGATCTTGGCTGCCCCTTCAAAACGGCCGCTGGAGAAGTTTCGCGTAGGCAATCCACCCGCCTCGTTCAGAATATTAATTAACACCGCTGTGCCATAGCTATTCAGGGCACCTTTGGGCTTGGTGACGTCATGGGTACGCAAGGCATCTGCCAATTTCTTGCACCCCTGATCAAACAAGGCCTTATCAGCAATATCCACACCAGGAGCCCCTTTAGCATCAGCCACAATAAACTTCAACCCCTTGCTGGCCATTACCGCACCTAAACCACCCCGACCGGAATACCGGCTCGGACGCTTAGCGAGGTCGTTGAATACGATACCTGAGTTGGCGTAGCCGTATTCCCCGGCGACACCGCAACCGGCAATAACAGCGCTCTTTCCGAACCGTTTAAACAGTTTTGGATAGACCTCGTACAGGTCCTTACCCTTATGCCCATCGGCACTGAAGAATTCAATCTTGGGCTTGCCGGCCTTGTCATCCCAGGTCAGATACGCCATCCAGAATTTGCCTTTTTCCTTAGGTTGTCCTTCCACGATCAGAGCTTTGATTTGCATCATGGCAAGGTGTTGGGGCCAGGGTGAGCCGGCGTTAGCTTCCTTGATGCCACCGGTAAGAGGGGACTTGGCACCCACAGAGATACGAGCCGATGTGGAAGCCGAGGTTCCTGTCACGATGCCAGGGGCAAAGACGAGTTTGTTGTTAGGGCCTAAAGGATGACACAACGGAGAAACTTCATCACTGACGATGGTGGACGTCATCCCGCGGCCGCCTAAGGTTCTGTAAGCCTCCGGGACTTCGCTAAGACGATAGGTACGATCGGTCATATTCACTCTTAGAATCCACATAATTTCTCCTCCTTCCTTATGGAATTTGTCTTGGATCCCATGATCCAGTGCCTAAAAATACGGAGCAAAAAAGAATGAATTTGCTTCCTATTATATGTAAATAAACTCTTTTGTCAAAAGAATTATGTGACTCTGCCAGGCCACAACTAATAGGTGAATCCCTAGATCCTCTTCTATTTCATATTTCGTATCATAGTCTCAGCTTTTCTAACCGCAAAACGACCAGAGTCTGTTTCAGCCGCGGGTTGAATCATAATCCCTTTCCCATTAGAGAGCTGATAATCAACATGATAGATGCCAAGCGGGGCAGTAAGAGGTGCTGAATATTCCATGCTCGTTTGAGTAGACGACCCAGGGGAGATGGATTTCTTTGCATCCTGTTGGGAAACCAATGTAGAACGTCCAGGATTATAGACAAGAAGTTTGATCGACGCGGCAACATGTGTTGTGCGATTCGAAACGGATATTGATAAAGAAACTTTCTCACCCGGTTTCATTTCCACGAGTTTAGCTGGTTTCTTCGCCCAAGAGATCAGATCGCAGATTAAAGCAACTTCCTCGGGGGAGGGTTGTTTACTCCCATCAGTAAATTCTGAATAGAGGGAAGTAACGACCACAAATCCCTGACCATATGGGTAAATGATCATGACGGGTTGACTATTCGCTTTCTTTCTTAGAAGCACGGTGGCCGTGGAGGGGAAATTTGTGAAGTAACCATTGATATGTAAGGTTTGTGTATTTCTGCTTTGTCCGGCCAGTACCTGGTGCCATTTATCTATACAAGTAGCATCTGTAAAAAAACTCTGGTCCTCTTTATATCCGTAACCTGACACTCTCCGGAAAGTTTTGTCAGGCTCTTGTGGCACGGGTAATACACCATAATCAGATCCGTTCGATTGGGAAAAAACGATGACAGTACCACCGGTATTAAGGTATGCTCCTAATTTTTCGCGTATAAAGTCGGGATTCTTTGGTCCATGTAATACTCCAGAAGCAATCATTAGTGCCGGATGGGTTTTCAGCATATCCGGGGCAAAGAAGGGGGGCTCGAATGATGGGCCCAGTAAAGAATAGGACTCTCCTGTCTTCAATAGCAGTTCTTCCAATGGGATAAAAGGCCTATTGTGGGCGATTATCACATCGGGTACTTCCATGAATTCTTTCTTCTCTTTTGAATCAATGCGTCGGAACTCTTCTACGATCTCTTGCTTCCTGCCGTATATCCTTTTTAATACAGGGTCAGTCACCTCTAATTCCTGGTCAAGATCATGTAAGATCGCTTCTTCTCCACTCTGTTCAGGAAGGCTGGCAATGTGTTCCTCCTCCTGGCGATCCAGATCCTTAAATTCTCTTAACGATAAGTACATCCTTACTACGGCAATCTTATTCTTTTTTATGGCTAGCCTCATTAAGCGATCTGCTGTCGCTGGAGTAACATCTGCGATTGAGACGGCAAAAACACCCGAATAGTCTTCTGAAGGTTTGCTCTCCGAATGTACATCGGACTTATTTGGAATCGGTTTTGGAGGTGGATTGGAAATTCCTGCGAAGTGGTTGAATAAGTGTCCGCGGCCTTCGCCTCGGCAATAACCGGTATCATTTATAATAGTGATACTTAGAAGCAACAATAAGATGAAAATGATTTTCACCTTTTTTTGCATTGTCACTCCTCCAAAAAGGCCAAACCGCTTAAATGCCATATCCCTGATCTCAATCTCTCGATCTTGCAGATCTTAATCAATTAGAAATTGTCACACACAGAATTGAAACCACCAGACCAAAACATCTCTCCTTCATAGCCTCTCTCTCCCTCGTATTAGAGTTTGCAATCATAGTAGCCGCGGCATACGTCGAATCTCCCCAGTTGCGCGCCGCCCTCCCACATCTGGATGATCTTGCAGTCCCGCCAGTATTTCTCTACGTTGTATTCACGCACATAGCCGTATGAACCCATCAGTTCCATGGCCTTATTGGTGACCATCACAGCGACATCGGCGGCGTAGACCTTGGCGATACTCGCCCTGGAGAGCATGGCGTCCGCTACCGGAGGTCCGTACGTTTCCGGATGATCGAACATGTAGGCTGCCATCAGGATGTAGTTTCTTGCCGTCTCGATGCCAATGGCCATGTCGGCCAGCATACCGGCGCAGATGGAATGCTGCCTGATGGGCCTGTCCGCAACGATCCTTTCGCCTGTAAACTCTAGGACCGTTTCGAACGCACCCTGCGCGTTTCCCACCGCGAGCGCACCGGTGAGGATACGTGCCGCAACCACATTGCCGTGTAACAGTTGGGCATCGATTCCCGGTCCGGCGGCCCGGAATGCCTTGGGCACTCTTACGTTATCAAGGAACATGGGGCAGTTCTTGTCCCCCTGCATCCCGACCTTGTTTTCATCCTTTCCGAAGGTGACGCCCTTTGCGTCTGCAGGTACATAGATCAACGCGATACCGTCATCGCCCAGGTTAGGGTCAGTCGTGCACAATATACAATAGACAACTGCATCTCCACTATTGGATGCCCACATTTTCTGGCCGTTGATTACCCATTCGTTGTCTTCCAGTTTGGCAATTGTCCTTATCTTCTTCCCGTGCAGCGTCGGATTCTCGATATCGCAGCCGCCACCCCCGTGGGCCCCGCCCGGCTCCGTCATCGCAAAACACCCCATTTTCAGCTTTGGCCCA
>JBEKDJ010000302.1:0-6084 GCA_050014415.1 Thermodesulfobacteriota bacterium
GTGATCAGAAGAGCCTATTATTCCTGCTAAAGAAGAGATGTTAAGAATCTTTCCTGTTTTATGAACTGACATCCATTTCCCTGCTCGGCGGCTGCAGAGATAAGTGCCACGGAGGATAACGGCAACTGCCCTGTCCCAACGTTCCACAGTTTGCTCTTCGAGCATCGGGCCACGTAAGGGAACGCCGGCATTATTCACGAGTATATGCACCCCTCCCAGCTCGTTAATCACTCTGTCAACCATGGCATCTACAGCATCTGCTTCGGTCACATCGGCTTTTACAGTAATGGCCCTGCGCCCGATTTGCTTTACAGCAACCGCTGTTTGTTCTGCTGATAACAGGTCGATGTCATTCACAGCTATATCAGCGCCTTCCTTCGCAAAGAGCAGTGCAATAGCTTGCCCAATGCCACTGCCTGCCCCAGTTACTAAAGCTACCTTTCCTTGCAGTTTCATGGACTCCCCACATCTATTTTTAGCGCTACCTTCTGCCCTATCAACTTTCTGAAGACATTGCTTTGGACATTTGGATCAGCTCGACAATGAAACCACTGGCATCAAGGTCGAGGTAGGCAAGCCCCCCATCTTCAAAATTGGCACGGAGCAGTATCGTGGCCCCAAGCTGGGTTAGCCTTGCTATCTCCTTCTCAAGGTCATCCACAGCAAACATCACGTGCTGAATACCCTCCCCTTTATTGTGCAAGAAATCTTGGTGGGGGGATTCTCCCGAAACAGGCTGGCACAGCTCAAGTTCAATCTCTCCTACCATAGTGGCATTCACTTTAACATTGGCATGGGAAGGCTTACCTCGAATCCACTCCTTTGTTCCAGGGGGCAGAATTTTGGGTGCAAATGGACCGAAACCTAAGACAGAAAATCGCTTTATGGCTTTATCCATATCCCTGACAACTAACCCCACCTGCATCAACTTCCAAGATGGTGATCCTGATTTGCTTTTCTCCATTTCATCTCCTTTCCTCCATAGGATTGCTACCTTTGTAAAAGCTTCTTATCCCCTCTCAAGCCTAAAATCCAGCACGGCTGCCTTACCCCTACGGACCTGGGCAAGGCCTTCTTTCAAGGCTGGGATAACATCATCAGGATCTTCCACCATTCGCCCATAAGCGCCGCAAGCCTGAGCAATTGCAGCATAATCAGGCGGTGGCATAATGTCCACTCCTACCTCGAATGCCATCTTGTCCGGGAGCTTGCTCCCGGCAATCATTTGAACAGTACTTTTGGTAGCACCGTAAGCATGGATGACATCAGCCACCACAGATATTTCTCGCGGCCTCCCAGAAACCCTCTGAGAGGGTAGGGTGAGAATGAAACGTTGCGCTTATTTCTCCCGGGGTGATCTCTAATTTCATGGCCAAAGCAGCTTCTGCAATGAGATCTGGAGCTCGAGGCCCGATTATATGTACACCTATTATTTGATTGTATTTCCCTTGGGTGATGACCTTTATCATGCCCATTCTTTGACCCAGAATGGTCGCTAAACCATTACCGGAAAAGGGGAATCTTCCCACCTGGACCTGGTATCCCTGAGCAATTGCTTCGTCCTCTGTCATTCCTACACTCGAGATCTCAGGAAAGGTATTGGTTGCATAGGGAATTGCAGTGTAATCAATTTTTGAATCTCTCCCCATGGCGTTCTCTGCCGCGATGATCCCCTCAACATAGGCGACATGGGTCCACATATGCTCCATCGTTACATCCCCAGCGGCAAATATTGTCGGCACATTTGTCTCCATCCGTCTATTTACAAGGATGCCTTTCTTTTCATTCAGTTTGACTCCTGCTTTATCCAAACCAACTCCATTAATATTGGCTTCCCTTTCTTCTGCCATCAATATACACTGGGCGGTCAGATTTACATCTTCTCCTCTAACGGTTGCCACAATATTCTTTTCCCCCTGTACCTTTTCTTCTATTTTCTTCACCTGGGCCTCGGTATATAACCGGATGCTTTTATCCTCCATCTCTTTTTCAAAGATTGAGACTATCTCCTTATCAATTTCGGGGAGAATACGTGGCGATTCTTCAAGAATGCTAATTTTCGTACCCAGCATGGAGAAGATTGTTGCAATGGAAGTCCCTATGAATCCTCCTCCAATAATCAGCATGGATTTTGGTATGGTCTTGATCTCCATGACTTCAGTTGGAGTTATTATTTTTTCTCCTCCAGGAAGAGTTGCCTTCTTCCATTTGGACCCAGTTGCAAGGATGATCCTGCGTGTCTTTATCTCTTTTTTGCTTCCGTCTTGGAGTTGCACCTCAAGCTGTGACGATGAAAGGAGTTTCCCTGTTCCTTCTATCACTTCAACCCTGCTGCTTCTTAAGCCTTGCTTCACACCCGATGATAAGGTTCTTACTATAATGTCCTTTCTCGAAATCATCTTGGATATGTCGATCTCAGTTTCTTTAAAATTGACTCCATAGTCTTTGGCGGTCCTTGTCAAATCCACAATTTCAGCTGCCCTTAATAAGGTTCTGACCGGAATGCACCCCTGGTTAATACAAGTCCCGCCTAAAGCATTGTTTTCAATGAGTGTGGCTTTTCCCCCAAGCTGCGAAACTCTTATTGCCGCTCTGTACCCAGCAGGGCCGCCACCGATAATTACAACATCTCTCTCTTCCATATTCTCTCCCTTTTAGTTGTCCTACCTATCAAAGCAACAGGAGGTCTGTGTTTTCTATTAATTCTTGGAGCCTACCCAAAAAATTCTCCACAATTACTCCATCTATAATCCTATGATCCACCGTTATGCTACATGGCATCATCGGAGCAATAACAATCTGACCGTCTTTTACCACGGCCCGATCTCTAATCCGGCCAACCCCAAGAATCGCTGCCTCCGGCTGATTGATGATAGGAGTTTGATAAAGGCCGACTCCCCTTCCCCCTAAGCTGGTCAGCGTAAAGGTTCCACCTGTCACATCATCCGGTAAGAGTTTACCCGCCTGGGCCTTCTCTGCAAGAGATTTTATCATCTTAGATAACTCAACCAGGGATTTCTGGTCAGCATTCTTGATCACCGGAACAATCAATCCTTTATCCCCCTTTTCACCAAGACCTACCGCCACACCAATGTTTATGTCCTCCCAGATCTTGATTTCATTATCAATTAAACTGCTGTTGATTAAGGAATGGTCTTTGAGCGCCTTTGTTATAATAAAGACAAGGATCTCGGTATAAGTGATTCGAGTACCAATCGTCTTCTCTTGCCTCAAAAGGTTCTCTCGAAGCTTTACCAAATCCGTGACATCAAATTCAGCAATAGTTGTAACTTGTGCTGAAACCGATAGACTGCGATGCATATGTTCTGCAATCGTTTTTCTCATTCCTTTCAGGGGGATAGTCGTTTTTACCCGTTTCCCTAAATGAACTTCGGTAGGCATTTTAGGAACTTCCATCTTCTTCGCTTCAATCTCCCTTTCGATATCGTCCTTAGTAATTCTCCCGTCAGGACCTGTGCCCACTATTTTCGTTATATCTATCATGTGTTCTTGCGCCATCTTACGAGCTAACGGGGATATAGCGATACGCTCCCCTCCGGTCGTTTTCGCTTCAAAAACTCCTCCTACTGCAACCTTAGGAGCTTCTGCTGGAGGGGCTACTTTAACCTCAGTCACAATCGGTTTCTCTTTTGGGAGGGCTTCCAGTTCCTCCTTTGTCTTTGCAATAATACCAACGACACTGTTTACCGGTACTTCGCCTCCTTCCTGAACCAAAATATGCAAATACCCTGCATCCTCAGCCGTTATTTCCCAACCCGTCTTCTCCTCCTCGATTGCCAAGATGACGCTACCCTTTTCTACCCATTCCCCCTCTTTTGCCTTCCATTCAATGAGTATTGCCCGTTCTGCCGCCATCCCGAGTTTGGGTATACGTATATATTCTGCCATTTTTCGCCCCCAATAATCCTAAGACACTAATTTGTTGCAATATCCCTCACAGGTCAGTCTAACGTTATGATATTCAGGTAAATGTCTATTTCAGCCTAATAATTATTTAGAAAAATTTGGCTGTTTCTATAGCCTTCACAGGCAAAGGCTCCTTGACCCCCAAGACACCCCTTATAGCATCGGCAATGTCTTGAGGTTTCGGTAAAACAAGGTACTCTGTAGGACCAGCTGGGATTGGAAAGTTGAGTGCCCCCACCCTTCGTATAGGAGCATCCAGGTCATCAAAGGCTTTCTCCATAATCTGCATACCAATCTCTGCGCCCGGCCCGCAACGCAATGTATCTTCGTCAACGACGACGACCCGTTTTGTCTTTTTTACCGAGGCAATAATCGTGTCCATATCAAGAGGCTCAAGAGTCCTTGGATCAACAACTTCTACACTGATGCCTTTCTCCTGTAATTGGTTAGCCACGTCTAAAGCCAAGGTCACCATATACCCCGTGGCTACCACCGTTATATCTTTCCCCTCTCTCTTGATGTCAGCTACCCCAAAGGGAATGGTATATTCTTCTTCGGGCACCTCCCCGGTTAAGGCGATATGTCGTTTATGAAAAAAGTAAACCACTACATTGTTATCCCTGATGGCTGTCTTCAAAAGTCCCTTCGCATCATAGGGGGTGCTTGGGATGACGAGCTTCAATCCTGGAGTATGCATGATAATGGTCTCGAAACACTTGGAGTGCTGTGGACCGACACCGATATAGCCTCCAAATGAAGCTAAAACAACAAGGGGTATCATACATTTCCCACCATGGGTAAAACGCCACGTCGCGCCGTTGTCCAATAACGGTCCAAGAGCAGGTAACATAAAATCAGCCATCCCCATATCGACAATCGGGCGGTAACCGGCATGCGCTGCCCCGACACCAGCCCCAAGAATTGCCTCCTCACTTATTGCTGTATCTCTTATTCTCTCCTTCCCAAACTTTTCGAACAAACCTTGGGTGAGTCCAAAGATATGGGCACTCACATTCTCCCCCATGAAGAAAACAGTCTCATCTCGGGTCATTTCTTCCTTTAAAGCTTCGGTTATGGCTTCGTTAAGTCTGATCTGTCTCATTTAAGCACCCCTTTCTTTCATTCAGCATATAAAGCCCGCTCTAATATCGCAAGATTATCTATGGGCGGGTCCGCGAAAGCTAATCGGTCTGCTTCTTCCATCTCCTCTTTCGCCTTATTGTCAATCTCTTCTACTTCCGCCTGAGATAAGATACCCTTTCCTAACAACTTCTCCTTAAACAGTTTGATGGGGTCTCTTTCCTTCAAAGCATCAATCTCCTCTTTAGTTCGGACTTTAACGCCTGAGATATTGGGGATACCTTCAGCATGAGAGCGATACCGGAAGGTTTTGCATTCTATCAAACTAGGACCTTCTCCTGCCCTGGCACGGTCTATGGCAGTCTGGACTGCCTCATAAACTGCAATAACGTCTTGTCCATCGACCACAACCCCAGGGACCTGATAACCAAAAGCCAAATCGGCAACATTTTTCATGGGGAAAATATCACTGGTGGGCGAGGTCATCGATAACTGGTTTGCTTCACAGACATAGATAATGGGAAGTTTCCATGAAGCGGCCATGATCATACATTCATGAAACGTACCCCTCGCAAAAGTACCATCCCCCTGAAAACACAGCACCACATCTCCCTTCCCATCCATTTTAGCCACGATAGCCGTTCCTGTCGCCATTCCAAAATCCATCCCCAGCAGCGCACTAAGACCCATCGCCCTGAGTTCCATTTTGATGGGATGATGGCCGGAAATACCACAACAAAGACCGGTTGTCCTACAATAGTGTTCAGCAATAAGTTCCCTAACAGATATACCCTTAGGCAAGACTTTAGTAATTCCGTGCCCACGATGACTACCGTAAATATAATCCCCTTCCCTCAGGAACGTACACGCTCCGACACCAATCGCCTCTTGGCCCTGTGCACTGTGCCAAAAAGTCCCAACTTTACCTGTTTCAAGTAGTTTAACCATTAGTTCATCCAGTTTCCGAACGCGCACCATATTCACAAAAAGTTTTTTCATTTGTTCATTGGTTAGTTTCATTTTCTCCTCCATTGAACTGGACTTTTTAGCTTTAAAAATCAACCCCGTTCTTTATCA
>JBEKDJ010000303.1:0-6072 GCA_050014415.1 Thermodesulfobacteriota bacterium
TCCTTTATTGAAATTCTAACGGTCTTTTCACTACCTCCCTTGACATCGATGTATCTTGCCTCATTCTTCATATGTGCATCTTGGAGCAGAACTGTTAAGTGAACTCCGGTCCAACGGCCATTGTTGACGAAGAAACCCGGGCAGATGAGAAGAAAATTCTCCGTCACAGAAGGATATCTCAGAATTTGATCATAAGCCAGCGAAAGAGGCCGTGTCACCATCCCTGTCATCCTGAGTCTATAGGTTTCTATATCTACCAAGATATCGGTAGGCCCCATTGTCCCAAATTGATCGAGGGGATCGATCTCGAGATTACGGTTGTCAATCTCCATGGGATTCATATTTATCATCTGGCTCTTTGGAAATCCTCTTGAGAGAAGCTCTTCAGTTATGGCCCACGAATCTGGTATAGATTTCAACAAAGAAAAAATGGAAGAAATGAAACTGCCAAGAAAAACCCCAATACATCCTCTCAGAAATCTTCTTCGCGTCCACATATATTCATTCTAATACAAATAAGACCTTCATTCAAAAAGCAATCAATGCATTTTCAAGCTGATAAAAGAACTATCAAGAAGGGAAACGAGGGGGAAATCGTTCGTGGAACAAGGGTTTTGATGTCATGACAGATCCTATCCTCATTGTGGAAGACGATAAGAAGACAGCCTCTCTGGTAGCACTCTATCTCGAGCGGGAAGGTTTCCAAACATTCACGGCCTATGTTGGCTTAGCATTGTGGTCGTTTTTTCTTGACATACTACTCTCGTTTTTATATATTTCCCCCATCCTAAAGCAAAGCCCTGTGACGATCAGTTATCGCTTTATCAGTCCAAACGATCACCCGGACCTGAAAGGAGGGCACGAAGGATCTCCCAATTCAGGCGAGGAAGTGAAGGCAGGGGAAGAACCCTCAAGAGTATGGAGGATCAGAGAGTTCCTGCCCAAAGAACCGAGTTGAGTGACTTTCTTGGAAGTTTTCCAATGTTGAGCCCAGATCCTAATCCCAAAGGCAACGGCGAGAAAGAGACAGTCTTCTCCAGCACTCTGGAAGCCATTGTGCCCCTCTTTCTCCTCGCGCTCAATCTGCTGATTTACTGGCAGGTCACCCGTCACGGGTTTCTCAATTACCTCGATGACCCTAACCTCGTGAACAACCCCCACGTGAGAGGTGGCATCTCGCCAGAAGGCGCCGCATGGTGCTTCAGGATTGTTGAGGGGGGCGGCTGGAGGCCCTTGGCGTGGCTCTCCCATATGCTCGACTTTCACCTTTACGGGTTGAATCCAGGCTCACATCACCTGACCAGTCTTTTCTTCCACACGGTCAACACCATGCTGCTGTTCTTGTTCCTTCGGAGGGCGACAGGGGCCCGGTGGCCCAGTGCCTTCGTGGCCGTGGTCTTTGCCGTCCATCCCCTGAACGTTGAATCCGTGGCTTGGGTCTCGGAAAGAAAAACAGTGCTGAGCGCGTTCTTCCTGTTTACGAGCCTTTGGAGCTACCTCCTTTACACCGAGAAGCCCAGCCCTTCCCGATACTTCATCTGCCTTTTTCTTTGTGCTCTTGGCCTCATGGCAGGGCCCATCGCCATAAGTCTCCCGCTGCTCCTTTTGATCATGGACTACTGGCCTCTGAGACGCTTGAGATTCAAACCCAAAGCAGGCATCCCTGTCCTGCGGGAGGGTACCGGGCTACGTCATTTGCTTTTGGAAAAGATACCCTTTCTTGCTCTGGCTGCCTTCTCCACTGCAATGACTTTTTTTCTCCTTCGGCACGGTGGAAGTCCCTTATTGGAGGTCTCCCTGGCCAAGATTCCTTTCTCCTATGTGGTTTCCCTTTGGAAGATCCTGCTGCCCCATCCCCTCTCCGTTCTTTATCAACCTTTTGAAAACATTTCGGTTTGGATGGTAGTGGGATCCTGGCTCCTGGTCGTGGGCATCTCCGCGCTGGTAGTTCGTTTACGAAGGTTCCCATTTCTTGCGGCAGGCTGGTTCTGGTATCTTGCCACACTGACCGCAGCCATTGCAGTCGGTGAGGTACCAGGTTGGTCGGTAATGGCTGACCGCTTCGCCTACGTTCCTCTGATCGGGATCATCATCATTGTCGCCTGGGGTTGCACCAGTGTCGTGGAGGGGCTGGGGCATGGAAGGATCCCCCTTTCAATTGGGGCAGGGCTACTGCTCTCAGTCATGATGCTGGTCAGCTGGTCACATTTAAGACACTGGCAGAATAGCCTCCCCCTCTTTTCCCATGCGGTCACGGTGAGCCCCAAGAACGCGGTCGCCCGGAACTATCTGGGATTTGCCTTGGCCCGTGAGGGAAAGTACCCCGAGGCCATAGATCAACTGACAGAAGCCCTCCGACTCAATTCTGACTATGTCGAAGCCCATGTAAACCTCGGCCTCGTTCTTGATGAACAGGGGAGATTCCAAGAAGCCATCGGGCAATTCTCAGAAGCTTTAAGGATTGATCCAAAGTGCGCTAAGGCCCATGCTCACTGGGCCATGGCCCTGACCCGCAAGGGTTTGCTCCGAGAGGCAGAGAAGCACTATTCTGAGGCCCTGAGGATCAATCCGGAGGATGCGGAAGTTCACAATAACCTGGGGGTTACTCTATACGGGGAAGGCCGATTTGAGGAGGCGATGCATCACTACTCCGAGGCCCTTCGGATCAGACCGGGATACACGGATGCCAAAAGAAACCAGAACTCCCTTCTACGCTTCATGGGCCAAATCCCAGGTAAGCATAGCGCCGGACAAACCTCGCCCCCTTAGGACCTCCCCCCGGAAGTTGCAGTCCCTTACCCCGGTTCTCCTGACGTTATTTTCAGGGCCCTGGACAGGTTGTCTCGCGCTCGGTTATTGGATGGATCGATTTGCAGGGCCCTCTGGAATTGGGGAATTGCCTCTTGGTATTGTTTCAGTTTTAGGAGGGCCTCGCCGTAATGGTTGTAGAGCCCTGAGTCCTCGACACCTTCCGCCACCAGCTCTTTATAACGTTGTAGGGCTTCCTCCAGTCTACCTGACCCCTGGAGCGCGTGTCCCAGGATGATCCGCGCGGGGAACAATCCAGGGTCGAGGGCCAGGGCCTTGTTGCAATGGTCGATCGCAGCCGGGTATTCCCCCTTCTCGAGCATTGCAATACCCAACTTATACTGAATATCCGCGTTTTTGGGATCCCGTGCGGCCGCCTTTTCGAGGAGCTGTTTGGCTTGTTCCACCTCTTTTAATTTAAGAAGCACACTCGCCAGCCTAACCAGGACCTCAACATTGTCCGGTTCGATTTTCAGGGCCTTCCGCAATGCTTCAGCCGCCTCCTTATAATTACCCGTTCCCGCATGGATCTGCCCTGAGCGGAGGGCGAAGTCGAATTCATCGCCAAAGCGCTGCCGGATGCGGGTCAATCTGTCGGTTGAGATATTCACGAACTCCGGAATATTTGCAGCTCGGTTCGCATCCGTGAAATGCTCCAACAAGACGGCAGGGGTGTCGTTTCCGCTTTCATCAATGTGCGTCAGCCAGAGCTGGGTATAGGGGCCGTTGGCCTTCGATGCGAACACTAACCATTTGCCATTGGGTGACCAGCTGTGCCATGAATTCATCCGTTGGCCCCGGTTACAGATAAGGCACCTCGGGTTTCCTCCGTCGGCTGGCATGATGAAAAGGGAACTATCCGGCCGGAGCAGCATAAAGGCATCAGCCTGACAGAATACCATCCATTTCCCATCCGGCGAGAATTTTGGGAAGTAGTTGCTTTTTCCGTTCCCGGATGCCCCGGGGATCGGCTCTGCATGGCCGCCCTTGCCCCCATTAAACGGGATGCGATAGAGATCGTAGCGCATCTTCTGCCCGCCGCTTACAAATTCCTTCGCTTCTTCCACCGTGATCACGGGATTCTGCTTGTTCTTAAGATCCCTTAACTCATGGGCGTCGGCCCGGGTAAAGACAATCCATTTCCCGTCAGGACTCCATGCAGGATTGCTTTGAACATATCGAGGATCATCGGCCCCGGGTAGTGCACTGAATTTCTTGGTGCTCCGGTCGTAGACCGCCAGGATGCCCTGGACCGGGAAAAAAAACTGAGAGTAATAGAGCTCAGGGAGGGGTACAAATACAGAGCGGTCCTTCACCGTGCTGATCACATAACGACCATCAGGTGAGATCTGGGAAAGGAGTCCGAAGGTGAGCTGGCCGTCTTCGCGTTTGAAGTCACTCCATGATATCACCTTGTCACTCTCAAACACTGTTTCGGGCATGACTCGTGTGATGATATAGGCGCCCTTGTCTCCCCCATAGTCTACGTCCATGGCCAAGGTGCTCCCATCGGCAGAAAAGGAGTGACAATTGCCGCACACAGGCATCTTGTCAAGGAGCGTGGGTGGCGGCTCAACAGAAGAGACTGAACCTAGTCTCCAACGTATGGTGTCGAGGTGTTCCAGGGCTTCCTTGAAAGGCAGCGGGACGTCGCGGTAGAAGATCGGGGAGCCGACCGGGTCTTTCGAGGTCCGGAGGGAGACTTTACCCTTGGACAGAACTTTACCCCTGCCTTCCTCTGTCACACCGTGGATGGCAACCTGGGCATCATGCTCAAGGGACTGTTTCTTTATTGAATCCCATTGATCTTTCGAGGGCCGCCATGAGGGTGTATCGGAATCCCCGGTAATCCTGGCTCCACCATCCGAAAACTCGAAGGTGATACGCCATTGTTTCGCGCCACTCGGATCCTCCCAGTGAAAGGTGGGCGGTACAATGTCATTGGGGAAAAGGGTGCCCTCCTGCGGGTAGGTCACATGGATTGGCTTCTCAGGAACCGGACTACGGAGCCACAGTACGAGTCCAATACCGATCAAAACCGCAGGGACCGTCAAAACTACTGCCCATCGAAGCCGTGAAAAGGCCATGATTACCCTCCCTCCAGTCCCCACTATGCTCGTTATGAAGCTCCATTCTTGCGAGAAGACAGCGTATTTCCCGGCGATTCAGCACGGCTGCAAGTCAGATCAAGTCCGCTCAAGCAGATGGGGACAGGATCAAGTCGGATCATCTTGGGTGAAGATTTTTCAGGTGCCTACAAATAAAAAGCCACGCCCCAAGGGACATGGTTTTTGTGTGCTCAAAAAGATGCAATCCCGTAACCCGTTACGAACGCCCTATCCTGATTCGTCGCTTTATGACGAAGGGGTAGAGCAACGGGAGAAGGATGGCCAAAACAAGCATACCCCACTGAGAGAGCGTGGGAATGCTCACCCCACCGCCGGGATAGCCGGGGTCGGACAAAGGGGAAGTAATGAAAGAGGTATTCGCCAAGGGAACAGTCAGAGGCAAGGAAGGTGAGGTCATAAACATGACCATGGCGCCCAGCATATCACCTGGCATAAAGACGAGGTCGCCCATCATGCCCATTATGGGCGTTGCAAAGCCTTCCACAATGGTGCGGCTATCGAAAGAGCCTGGTGGGAATCCTGAGCCCGTGGCGGAAAAGAAGGGAACATACATCATCATGCCCATGCCACTATACCGGCCAATGGTCAGAGAAAACATGACCGTCCCCATCCGGGTCATCATCATGGGAGTGAGGTACCATTCGATATGGTATTGCCATGGGTCAGGTCCGAAAGTGAGCATCTGGGCTGCGGGTTCATTGGCCATAAAGGACCCGTTAAAACTACCCTCGAACTCAAAAGGCGCGTTATGGCCTGAAGGAGGGTGGACGTTTCTATACATCGTATTCATCGAGTCCTCATTGTTTCCCCAGTACCATCTCTGGGACCCACTGTTCCATGCAGGCCAGACCCAGAATACGGTCACTAAGGAAGCAACAGTGATGGAAACCGACACCCATTTTAACCCGTCTATAGTTTTTTTCATGGGCCTAACCTCGCGAAGAGGGATGAATTTCTAAAAATATAAGTTACCGATACTACAGAACCAGGATTCTGTCAAGTCTTTTCTTAACGGAGCTATTTGCGATGTCCTTCTTTTTTGGAAAAAGGGAGGCGGTAGGAAGCGAGACGGAACGTAAAAGTTCGGCCCAAAGAAGCATCCACGGGGTTCACAAATACAGTGGACGACAGTTGC
>JBEKDJ010000304.1:0-6351 GCA_050014415.1 Thermodesulfobacteriota bacterium
CAAGTGGAGCTAACCCGCGCTGGTATCACGTCCTATGGTCCCAATGCCAAGGCATTGACGGAATTAACAAAACCTCCGATCGATTGGGTAAGATTAGCTCAAGGGTTTGGGGTTCCCGGGGTTACTGTTAGCACGGCTGAAGATTTAACCCGGGAACTCGGCAAAGCCCTTGCCGAGCCCGGCCCCCATCTGATTGAGATGTTACTGCCGTGATCAGTTCGATCGTTCTGCAAAGGATCTCTTTGCTGAATTGTTGCGTGGTCAGGCCTCATATGTTTTTTTTCACAAAGCTATTGTATAATACTTAGAAGAACAATAAAGGAGGTAGGCAAATGGAATTCAAAGACATCGTCATGCAGCGGTACGCTACAAAGAAAAAGACATCGTCATGCAGCGGTACGCTACAAAGAAATTCGATGGGAAGAAGATTCCCGAAGCGAAAATCAACGAACTGATTGAGTTGATTCGGTTTGCTCCCTCGGCTATTAACCTTCAGCCGTGGAAGATTAGGGTGATCACTGACCAGAAAACCAAGGAGCAGTTACTCCCTGCGACGTTCAACCAGGAGCAGGTCACTACCTGCTCGCACCTGCTGGTCCTGTGTGCGAATACGGAGGTTGACGGACAGATTAAAAAGGTTGACCAGACAATGAAGGGAGCCAGGGTGCCAGATGAGATGAGGAACATGGTGATCGGTCTTGCAAAGGAGATGAACGGAAGAATGTCGTCAGAGCAGAGGCTCGGATGGGCACAATGCCAGGTTTTCTTGGCCCTGGGGAATGCCGTGAACGGTGCAAAAGCACTCGGTTTCGATTCGTGCCCGATGACTGGCTTTGACCCGCAGGAGTATTCTCGGATCCTCAAGCTCCCAGCGCACCTTGTTCCGACAGCGCTCTGCCCGTTAGGATATGCGGCCGATAAGCCCATGCCGAAGATGCGGTTCCCAAAGGAAGACATCCTCTTTTGAAGAAGATGATGTGTCATCATGGAATGGGGGTAGGTCATGATGGAGGTTTTTTTCTCCCCTGACCCCTCTTTGCGCCTGTCCGAAGACAGGAAAAGGATACCAAAGAGGGGAAATTCCTCCCTTTTGAAAAGGGAGGGAAGGAGGGATTTAGAACTTATCCGCAAATAATTTTCCCCCCTTTAGTAAAGGGGGGCGAGGGGGGATTTAAAGTGTCAACCATTGGCAAATCCCCCTAAATCCCCCTTTTCCAAAGGGGGACATTACAAGCAATCATTATTTACGGATAAGCTCTTAGTCTTCCGTGTCTGCACAATCAAGAATTTACTTGTTTCGACATCACTAAGCTCGAGGCCGGAGATTCAAGACAGGAAAAGACCCTATTGATCGTCATCAAATACCCTAAGAAGGAGGCATTAGATGAAAGGTGGATATGTAGGCAAATTACTTTTTGTAGATTTGACGAAGGGAACACTCAAGGAAAAACCACTTTCAGAAGAATTGGCCAAAAACTTCATCGGTGGATACGGCATTGGGGCCCGGCTCCTCTACGATATGATGAAACCGGGTGTGGATCCCTTAGGTCCTGACAACATCTTAGGTTTTGTTTCCGGACCGTTGAACGGAACAGGAGCCCTCTTTGGTGGTCGTTACACGGTGGTATGCAAATCACCGGTGACAGGAGGGTGGAACGACGCAAACTCGGGCGGCTTCTTTGGGCCGGAGCTGAAAAGAGCCGGTTATGACGCCGTATTCGTATCGGGTGCTTCTAACAAGCCCGTCTATCTTTTTATTAAAGATGGCAAGGCTGAAATAAGAGATGCGAAGCAGTTATGGGGAAAAGACTGTACGGAGACAGAGGAGGCGTTGATTCGAGAGACCGGCGAGAGCAAGCTTCGAGTTGCACTCATTGGCCCTGCGGGTGAGAAGAAGTCCCTTATGGCCTGTGTCATCAATGACAAACATCGCGCGGCCGGTCGGGGCGGGTGTGGCGCTGTGATGGGTTCAAAAAACCTCAAGGCCGTTGTGGTCAGGGGGACGGGGAAAGTTCCCGTGGCTCATCCTGAAAAGGTAAAAGAGGTCAATGCTCAAATCCTGGATAACATGAAAAATGGACCTGCAGCCGAAATGATTAAGGCCTTTGCTGCCTTTGGTACGGGCGGGAACACAGGGATGTCGGCCTTAAATGGAGATTCTCCGGTGAAAAACTGGGGCGGTGTGGGCATTGTAGATATGGGGGAGGAATCTGCGGCAAAGCTGGCGACGGTTTCTTTCGATGCCAAGTACAACACGCAGAAATATGCCTGTGCCAACTGTCCTATCGGTTGCGGTGCCCATTATAAGGTGGAAGGTGGGAAGTGGCCGGTGGCAGAAACAGATCGTCCGGAATATGAGACACTGGCAGCCTTCGGAACCATGACTCTGAACGATGATGCGGAATCGATCATCAAATGTAATGATATCTGCAATCGGTATGGCCTGGATACGATATCGGTTGGTGCCTGTGTTGCCTGGGCCATCGAATGCTATGAGAATGGCATATTCACCAAGAAAGAGACAGAAGGCATTGAGCTGACCTGGGGGAATGCCGAAGCCATTGTGGCCATAACACAGGCGATTGCAGACCAGACGGGTTTCGGAAAGGTCTTAGCCCTGGGTTCGGCGAAGGCAGCAGAAAAACTGAGAAAAGGGGTCGAATATCTTCAGACCGTGCGGGGAATTGAGCTTCCCATGCATGACCCTCGATTTTCGCCCTGGTTCGCGAAAACATACCAGTATGACCCCACACCAGCCCGACATGTGAAAGGGGGATTAGGAGTCGTGGATTTCCAATCTCCCAATGAAGTGAAATACAATTATGAAGGAAGAGGGCCAATGGACCTGGGAGTCACATGTGGTACCGAGATATCTAATACATCCGGCCTGTGTCTTTTTGGAGGATTCGCCATGCCGCGCGATGCGGCAACGAGATTTATTGAAGCCGCCACAGGCTGGGATTTCAAAGAGAAAGATGTGATTCAGACAGGGAAGCGGATCATGAATATGAGACACGCGTTCAATCTGCGCGAAGGCCAAAGGCCCAATGACGATGACAATCTGCTTCCAAGAAGATGTGTTGGAGAACCGCCTCAAAAAGAGGGCCCACTCAAAGGTGTCACTGTAGATTACAAAAAGATGGCCAACTATTTCTTCGAGAATATGGGCTGGGATGAAGAGACAACGGTTCCAACCCGAAAATCACTTGAAGATCTTGGGGGAATGGAAGATGTGATCCGGGATCTTCATCGTTAGCCACCTCTTGAGGCTGTTGCCCAGGAAGCAATTCGGGCAACAGCCTCTTTTTCTCGTTCCCATCCATTCTTTTGCTATTTCCACCTTGGGTTATCTCCTTCTAGCATTCGCAAATAGACTACATTCAGGTTTCAAGACTTGAGGCGGAGTGTCGCTGAACCTTGAATGGGCTGGGGACTTGACATATATATATAAATCATCTAATTTTATATATATTAGGAGGTACCTATGAAGACATTGGTAGACATTAATGAAGATGTTTTAAGAGAAGCGATGGAATTATCAGAAGCAGGGACGAAAAAGGAGGTCATCATGCTCGCGTTAGAAGAACTTATCAGATCAAAGCTTCGGGAGAAACTTAAACAATCCGCCGGGAGCGGGATGATCGAAACAAGACTTTCTGATCTAAAAAGAATCCGTCATAGTCGAGAAAAAGTGCATCGGAATCTCCAGATGGTAAAGCGATGAAGAATTGCGTTCTTATCGATACCAGTGGATGGATTTGCTTTTTTGCCCGCCGCGGATATGAGGATATGAAAAAAGTCATATCTATCCTGCTTGATGAAGACAGAGTGGCAATAGCGGGCCCTATCTTCGTTGAGCTGTTCCAGGGGGCGAGAGATATTGAAGAAAAACAGAATATCAGAGACTATGCAAAAGGACTTCACTGGCTTCATGTAACTGACGAGCACTGGTACAAATCAGCCGAATTGACTTTTCAACTTAGAAGAAAAGGGATTACGAGTTCTATCATCGATGTGCTCATTGCTATTCTGGCGATGGATTACCAATGCACTCTCCTGCATAAAGATTCAGACTTTGATCATATTGCGCGAAATTCTTCTCTGATCTGCTATCCATCGGTTTGAACCATCTGCTTAATTTGAAATACTTACTTTTATCCTGGGAAATTTATAACTTGACTTTTAGATTTCTCTGGTTAAAATATAAATACTATGTCAGAATTGTTTATCAAAAGAGGTATTTTAGAGGATCTCCGGCGTGATCTGGGAAAAAGAGAGATTTCCTTTTTAATTGGACCAAGACAATCTGGCAAAACCACATTGATGAAAGTCTTGCAAGAGGAACTCCAAAAAAAAGGAGAAAAAACTTTGTTCCTGAGTCTCGATTTTGAATATGACAAGGAATACTTTCTCTCTCAACAAAACTTGATCAAGAAGATTGAGCTCGAATTAGGAAGAGAAAAAGGGGTTGTTTTTATCGATGAAATTCAGAGAAAAGAGAATGCAGGCCTATTTTTGAAAGGTATCCATGACCTCGGCCTTCCTTACAAATTTATCGTTTCAGGTTCAGGGAGTGTTGATTTAAAAGCAAAAATCAAAGAGTCCATGGTGGGCCGCAAAAGAGTTTATGAACTCTATCCGGTATCACTTGTTGAATTCGTCAATTTTAAAACCGATTATAGATATAAAGGCAATCTTCTTGATTTTTTCTCCTCTGAAAAGACAAAACTCAATCACCTTCTGTCTGAATACCTCAATTTTGGAGGCTACCCAAGAATCATTCTGGAACCCGAATTAAGGGATAAGATAAGAACGATCGACGAAATTTATCAGGGTTATATGGAGAAGGATATCACCTATCTTTTGAGAGTTGAAAAAATAGAAGCTTTTAGCTCATTGATTAAGCTCCTGGCTGACCGGGTAGGCAAATTAATAAATTTCTCAGAAATTTCCAACACCCTTGGCATTTCTCTCCCAACGCTGAAGAATTACTTATGGTATGCCGAAAAAACTTTCATTCTGCAAAGAGTTACCCCCTACTTTAGAAATGTGCGAAATGAGATCAGCAAATCTCCCACCGTTTATTTTAACGACACGGGGCTTCGAAATTATTCCCTTGGGATTTTCGGCCGACTTCTCCGCCAGGATGACTTCGGCTTTGTTTTTCAGAATTTGGTATTCCTCGTCCTCATAGAAAAAATTCGATGGAGCAATGCAGAGATTCATTACTGGCGGTCAAAATCAGGATCAGAAATCGATTTTGTTATTGATCTTGGCAAGAAGTCTCTTCCCATTGAAGTGAAATACAGGGAATTCTCTCAACCGATTATCCCACGTTCCTTTCACGGTTTTATCGAAAAGTATCAACCGGAAAGATGTATGGTTGTCAATAAAAATCTTAAGACAACAATCAAATTAAAGGGGAGCGAAGTCTTATTCCTGACCGTCTGGGATCTCATTCAGGAGGATATCTTACGATTTTGAATTGACTTTTTTATGCGGTGTGAATATACTCTAATTATTCTGAGCTCTGAATTTATCATCCATCAAACCTTCTGGAGTTAACCCCGTTAGAACGGACGGGGCCCGTTAGAAACAAGTCTCAATGAGCGGGTGCCGCCACCCCCTCGTTGGAGTGGATTCCTAATGGGGTTTATTAAAGTTTCTAACGGGTCGGGGCTTTAACTCCACCTTTTCTTTTAGGAATTGAGGCTTTATTTATATTATTCCCGCCATTTATGGCAGGGCTTTCTAACGGGGTAAACGATGAAATGGTGTTTCCAGAAGATGCCCTGGTAAAAGCTCTAAGGGGGATTTCCCGTTCCCTTAGAGCCTCCCTCAATTTTATTCTTCCTGAACCGAAGAGTATCCGAATTCTTTAGTTTTCACTTTTTCGTTGCCCATTCTGTAAAGAAAGAGACCATAATTGTTGAGGACAAAGATTCGACCCCATAGTGGATAAACGGAATGAACTAACATTCCTGTAGGAAATAAAGAAACCGTTAAGGAGGGCTTATAACATGTCTATTAGTGATGTCTTAGACAAGGCATATGAGGCGCAGATTACGAAGCTGTACGAGATATTCTTCGAGTCTGTAGGGCGTGCCCAAGACAAAGAAAGCGAGATGACCGCTGCTGGCGAGAGATTTAAAAAAGGTGTCGATCTCTTGAAGAAGGTTCTTGCTCGGGCAAAGGAAATCACTGCAACATAGTGGACCCTGGCATCTCTATGTTTGAGGTAGGCATTTGGCGTAAGAGGATTGGGACAAATTCTTATCCTTTTCTTTTTCTGTAGAGAAACCGATTGCAACTTAGTAAAGGATAAAGAATCAACCCCAATCATGGGATCAT
>JBEKDJ010000305.1:0-6512 GCA_050014415.1 Thermodesulfobacteriota bacterium
GATGCCTCGTCCCATGAGATGGTGCAACGCTCCAGGAGCATCCAGTCTTGGCTGCCTAGGCATGTTGCCATATTATATCTCTTTGCTTAATTTGTCAAGTCGTTTTAGAACCAACGTCCCCTTTATTCTGGTCGAGGAACTTATTCAAGGAAGGAAGCCGTATTCCGCCTCGCCTTGATCCACCGATCCAGATAGAGAGAAGGCTCCTCTCCGGAGGCATGGATTTCCTCCAACAGCGCCAGCATCTCTCTCAAATCCTGACCAAGAATCCGGTAAGCCGTATCGAACGTCTCCAGACGCTGGTAATACTGCCGATGCCCGAGAAGGATGGCGTTATTGAGCGGCTTCTGGTCGAACCTCTCGTACGTGTCCGTTTGAAACTGCGTCTTGATCTTTTTGAACTCGTCCTGTAGGGATAGAAACACTTCTTTTCGCCCCTCCAGTTTCTCCGCCTTTGAGATTTTCCGCTCGTAAAATTTCGACAACTGCTTGCAGGCCTGATCGATCCATCTTGAAAAAAGAAAGTCGTCCTGCTGGCTCTGAATCGCCTGGAGCACCTCCGCCGATTCCGGCCCGTATTTCTCTGAAAGAAAAAGGATCGAGCCCTGGTTCCCGATGAACGTGGCCATCTGTTCATTGAAATCGGTATTCCCATTAAAATAGCAGGTCGAATGGGTCATCTCATGGAGAATTAAATTTGCCAGACTCCCGACATCCCACTTCGTGAAAGAGGAAAAGATCGGGTCTCTGAGGTACCCGAGTGTGCTGTAGGCCCCTGCGGGTCGAAGGTACGTATCATAGCCACTCTTCTCCAATTCCCGCTGTTCCCTGAGGGCGTCTACCTTTGAGAAAAAACCTTTGTAGGCAACTTTGCCGATGACTGGAAAGTTCCAGTGATAGGCCTGAAGTCGATCTTTCTCGCTAGCTGTCACGACATAGAGAATCGGTCCCTGATCCTCGTAAAAGGTCGTATAGCACCCGGTCTTCCGAAGCCCTATCCGTTCCTCTCCGTACCGTTTGACATCCTGAATGAAGCGAATCTTTTCAGTTGTGTTTGGGTCCTGCTTCGGATTGGCCAGGACCTCTTGAACGGGAACGCTGTGAAAAGTGATATATCCCTGATGCCATCCGAGATTGGTGATGTAGTAAAGGTTACTGCAACCGAGCAGGCTCAGTAGGCAGACTAAGAGGACGAACCGAATCATAAACTTCATGGAAAGACACCTCACGATGTTTTACAGAAATTCTAAAACAAAATGGGTGAGAACGGTAGGTCGCTCTCGGGCTCGAATCGCTCATAAGAAATGTGAGCGACAAACAAACAGATCCTTGCTTCTTGAGTAAATCTGAACTTGAAGAATTATTGCTTCGGGACAAGTTCGCTTCACGAGGGAATTCCTGCCCGCTGTGAGTTCGTTGTGTAGAGGCGTCATGGACAAGATGTGAGGGATTTGAGAAGCTTCTGATTCAGGTGGAGGCGCTCAAGATATTTCATGGGTTGAAGCGAGAGGTGTACGGGATGGAACCGACGGCCAACTATCATAAGCCTCTGGGCGAGTATTTGATTCTGAAGGGGTGGGAGGTGGTGTTGGTTTCAGGGTCCAGAGCAAATAGTAGGGTTGATAGTCATGCAAAAAGTTGAAGCCATTTTTTAAAAGCATAGTTTCCCGGGATTCAATATGTTCTTTGGGTCAAAGATTCCTTTTACCTTTCGAATTCCAATAGTTGATTGGGCATCTCTGCGATAAGCAAAGTCAGCCCAGGGACCGTATGGACGAGAGAAAAAACCTCCCCCATTTGCCAGAGGATCAAAACTGGATGTTGATAACTCACGAACCGCTTTGGATTCTATAGGATTATTCGAATCAAAAAACAGATTATACTCGCAGTGATAACAAACGCCTTGTACCGAAGGCTGAATATAAATCCCCATATCCAAAACAGGATAGTTGTGCTTTGCCGCGAGATTTCTCATAATGCCATTAAGATTGAAAAGCCTATCACAAGTTGTAAGGAAGAATATATCAAAGCATGACCCTTTCGGTTGAAGTTTCCAATAAGAACCATCCGGCGGTTTATGCAATATTCTCAAAACATCAAAAGCGGAGGCTTCACCAATCTGCCTTACCGCTTCGAGATTGAGTGATTTGGCATGGTCTGAAGAGTCTTGAATCTGGTATTTTACTTTCTCTTCTGGGAAATATTTTACTCCGGATATGGTATAGAATAAGATCCATTGGGGAAGAGAAGTCTTTATGCTTTCATAATCTTGAGATCCCTCCTGTCCGATGATATAAGCGAGATTTGTATTATTCAAAACCAGACAATCATCAACAAGTCTGGCATTAACCAGAAGACGAATCAAATCCAGAAGATTGCCGAGATTCGAGGAACCGATAAGGAAAGGTTCCTCCAAAACCGGCAGTTGCTCGCATCTGATGGATGCCCATGTGACAATACCCATTGTCCCTTGAGCGCCTTGAATGAGTCTGGAAAAATCTGCCTGCACCGGCCCGGACGCTTCATTTTGAGCTGCACCCACTTCCCACTGCTCTTCAAGGGTCCCAGGACCGGCTGCAGAGCCGGTTCGAAACAAGTCGCCGCTGCCATAAATCACCTCGGTACAAGCCAATGGATCAGTGAGGTCCCAATGATATCTGGGCATTATAACTGGCTCTCTTTCGAGTAAGCTGCCTATTACGGATTTAGAACTTCGAGGAAGGAGCGGCATATTAAGCCTTAGATTATTATTCTTCACCATCGGTATGAGCTCGCCAAAAGTGACGCCAGGTTCAACGATTGCTATTCTGTTTTCGGAATCAATCCTTATAATCCTTTTCATTCCCCTTAGATCTACAACGACTGCACCACCAATGCTGGGAACTGTATCGCCCCTGAAATGGGGTGCCCCGGAGCTAACAGGTATCAGTGGAGTACCTGTTTCGTTGGCCCATTTCACTAATCTTTGCACTTCATTCGTACTGCGGGCTTTTACGATATATCTTGGCCTGACTGGATTAACAAAGCTTTCATCCTTAGAAAATTCATCAAGGCATTCTATTGAATCTAAAACATTTTCCTTTCCGACAATTTCTTCCAGCTCTTTTTTACCATTCATTTTCCACCTCTTTTTTCCCCTCACCCTTCCCCTCTCCCCTGGGGGGAGAGGGCGGGGTGAGGGGGACATCCTTAGCAGAGATATACATCGCCGGCTCGGAGACGCCCTTAGGATCGAATGCCTTCTTAATCTTACGAAGCCATAAATGATAATTGCACAAATGCGGCCCCCATTTATCATGGGCCATATCCCCCCAAACGGTGACAGGAGCCGGATATTTTGCTTCTATCGCCATATCCTCACACCGGCTGGAGTATTCCATAACCGCGCCCCATGATTCACCGGTGGGATGAATCTGGACAAGCGATTCAGCATGTCCATTATGTCCAAATTCAATCGGTGTGCCCCAGATGCAGTCCAAACCCTCGTCGCCGCGGATCTTCCCTTTCTCCTGAAATTGTCTCTTTAATGGCATTCCTGCCAGCATCATCTTAAAGGAAGTCAAGAACATGGAAGAGTCCCCTATAGAGCCAAGAAACCTTCCAGTACCCCGGAAGACTTCTCTTATGGCAATAGTAGACCTGGTTATCGCCCATATATACTCTCTCTTGACATCTTCATTTTCAAAATAATCGATAAAGCTACCCTTTTTTTCCGCCACTATGTGGCGTAATACCTTCTCCCGGTACTTGAGTTCAGCTTCTGAATTTCCAGTCATAATGAGGCAGAAGCCAGGTCTCTCCTTAATCTGTGCCTGTAGTTTTACAAGTAAATCTGCTCCCTCATCATTGTTACCTGAAAGCCCCTGGGCTAACATTGGAGGTGCCAACCTGGTTTGGGCAAAACAAATTTCAGCTTGAGCAATTTCGATGATTGCCTCAATAAATAGGTCCCAGTCCGGGAAAACCACATAATGAAGATCCATATTTTTGGGTCTTTCTTTGAATCGGTAATAGGGCGACTTGCCTTCAATTTCGGGCTGTGTAGGACCAGGCCATGGATATATCTTTGTCGCTGCCTTTGTAAAAACACCCAATCCTCCCATCACCGTTTGGGGTCCTCTTAAAATCCCGCGTAAAGAAGGACCGGGTCCATCACCACAAAACCAGCCTGCACCAGAACCCACAGACCCGATCTTCAGAATATCTCCATCAGGTAAAACCCATTCCACACCCAGAAGATTTCTGGGGCCATAACTCGTGCTGAGCGAGGTATGGCCCAAACCCTGATGGGCGGCAAGGGGAAACGCGGTGCAATTTGCTCCAGCTCCAATAATATTTAAATTAAAACCTTTCTTCATCAACTCGGCTTGAAGCTGGGCGCTGGTCACATAGGGTTCCACGACCGCATACATGCTCTTCTCATTGATTTCTATAATTCGATTCATCCTTCTTAAATCCATCTGTATAGCGGTGTCATCAAGACCCAATGCACTATAAAATCCCCAACCCGTGCTGAAAGCCTTATAGCGAACATGATACTTGTTGCATACCCTCACGATGCTCTGTACTTCCTGAGTGCCCCCTGGAAGGACAACGGCCCCGGCTCTGGGAAGATAGGGTGTATTCGTAAATAATTCCGCCCCCCATTGATAGGCGTAAGAATCCAGGACTGCGGGGTGCTCAGATATATTTCCAGACGAGACGATGTCTTCCAGTGCCTTGTAGGCATCTCTATTTTTTAAAGCCATTTCTTTTACCTCCTCAGTCTCAAATGGATTGCTCAAAAAGCTCTAAGACATCATATACCTTCATGGTTTCATTAGTATCCTTGATTGCATCTCTAAAGTTCCGCACACACCATGGACAAGAAGTAACAATCGCTTGGGCACCAGTGTCTTTGGCTTCTGATATCCTCTCATGTCCAGTCCACAAACTGAAACCTGGAAAAGCGTCTATCACACCTCCACCCGCGCCACAACACCAACTGTATTCTTTGATTCTGTCCATTTCGACCAGCTTTAATCCGGGAATACTCTTCAGAACATTACGCGGCGCTTCATAAATTCCGTTCGTGCCTTTACGCCATTCTTTTTTGGGTTCATGAATTATACGTTTATTCGGATCCGTTATTATCTTTCCCTTCCATGGGTTCCAGGGTTCTCCTAATCGCCCGAGATGGCAAGGATCATGATAGGTTACGATGGTGTCAACATTTTTTTTTGGTTTAACTTTACCCTGGTCAATCAAATTGCTAAGATACTCCGTAATATGATAAACCTTCATGCTACTTTCCATGCCGATTTTATTATAAAGGACTTTAAAGGTGTGATAACAGTCAGAACAACTCGTAATAATTGTCTTTACACCGGCATTCTGGAGTTTTCTCAGATGGTTTGGAGCATATTTAATAAATTCTTCAACGTAACCTAATTCATAGGCCCGGCCCCCGCAGCACGCTTCATTTTTACCCGCAATGCCGAGGTTGACACCAGCCTTCCTTAAGATGTTCACGGCTCCCCTGGCAGCTGACCACAAATCCTTATCATAGCTATACATGCATCCGGCATGATAATAAACTTCTGCCCTCTGTTCTGAGATATTTTTGACTTCTAAGCCTTCGGCCCATTTCCCACGCTCTATAACGGGCTTTTGCAACATATTACCTTCTTTTTTCAGTCCATCCATCACTTTCTTGTGAGCCTCAGGCACCTGCCCGTTTGCAACACACTTCGCTCTCAGCTCATAAATGGGTTCGAGTATTTCCAAGTCAAGTCCGTATTTACATGAGATATCGCACGCCCCGCACATTTGACATTTATAAATGATATCCACCAATCCTTCATCTATCTCAACCCTTCCTTCAAGTACTGAAAGGGCAGTCACCAATCTACCGCCGCCAGAATATGTATGGAAATTGTATCGGCTTATACTGGGACAGATGTTAGCATAACGATACCCCTTCAATACGGCATGCGGGACAAATTTACAGTTTGAACATCTGGCACATCGAATCATATACTCCCGATAATCTTCTAACATTTTATGAATGCTATACGCATAATATCATTAGTCATTAATTCTCTGCTATTTCCCTATCATCATGTTAATGATTTCGTCACTCCAGTAAGAATTCAGGCCGGACCAGTTCCACCTCATTATTGCATCTTTCCCAGCATCTCTTTTGCAAGAGCTATTTTCTCTCTTTCCCTCGAAGCTCCAAACAACTCTAGGGATTGGACATCTCTGTAAAAACGTTCTATATCAAGATCCTTCATATATCCATACCCTCCATGAATTTGCAGAGCTTCTGAAGTTACACTGATTGCCGTTTCTCTTGAGAACCAACTCGCCATCGAATAGATTTTTGGATCTTTGCCTCCATGATCAAAATCCCAACCCGACTTGTAACAAAGATTTCGGGCTGCTTCAATCCTGGTGGCCATCTCTGCTATTTTGAATTGAATCATTTGAAACCAGCCTATCGGGTGTCCAAACTGGACTCTCTCTCTTGA
>JBEKDJ010000306.1:0-6353 GCA_050014415.1 Thermodesulfobacteriota bacterium
GTCACAGCCAAATCCCCTGACTTAATGGCATTTGAACGAAAGAGACGCGGTGCCGAGCCACGTTACTGGGAAGATGTTTGGGTTGGAATGGAGATGACTCCTGCTTTGGAGAAGGGACTGTTGACCATGACGGAGATATTGAGGTTTGGGCTTTTTGTACCCTCTTGCCTTCGCCGCATCCAAAGCAAGCGGGAAACGGTCAATCTGGGTTTTGAGCGCGAGACCGAACAGAAGCGTGCCGGGCTGGGAAATGCCTCTGATTACGGACCGCAGAGAACCTGCTGGTTGGGGCAGTTGGTAACCGATTGGATGGGTGATGATGGTACACTCAAGAAGCTATCCTCCCAGATACGCCACCCTAACATGATTGGGGATGTCAATCTGTTGAAGGGAAAAGTGACGAGTAAATACATTAGAGACGGAGAGCATCTGGTAGATTGTGAGATTTGGGTGGAGAACCAGGCTGGGCTTGTGACTGCGCCAGGTAGCGCGACAGTCGCCCTTCCCTCAAACGACAGAATTTAAGGCGAAGACCCGTCACGTTCCCAAGTATTTAAGGATGACTTCCTGGGACAATTCCGCCGTGCTCCCGCCATAGACCACTTGACCCTTCTCCAATATGTAACACCTGCTTCCTATCTCCATGGCAGACTTCACGCCCTGCTCTGCAAGTAGGATAGAAACCCCGGATTTTTTCAACTGCTGCACAACTTCCAGAAGTTCCCGGATGATAATAGGAGCCAATCCCTCAAAGATTTCATCCATTAATAGTATTTTTGGATTCTGCATCAATCCGCGGGCAATACAGAGCATTTGTTGTTCACCGCCACTTAGACTTCTACCCTTGGAATTCTCACGGTTCTTTAAAACGGGAAATAAATCATAAATCCTCTGAATGGTCCATTCCGTTGCGGAATGGTCGCTTTTACGGGCGGATATCAATAGGTTTTCCTTGGTCGTCAGATTTGGGAAAATATGCCGGCCTTGTGGGACGTAGGCTATGCCTAATCTACTTATCTTATAGGGTGGTACTCCGCCTATCTCCGCCCCATTAAATTTGACATGCCCACTCAGGGGTTTCACAATGCCCATGATCGTTTTGAGCGTCGTTGTCTTACCGACACCGTTTCTTCCTAGAATACAGACTGTCTCAGCCCTCGCTAACTGGATGTTAATACCAAAAAGTATCTGACTTGCGCCGTAACTGGCTGTAAGTTGTTCAGCCTTCAGGATCATGATATCTTTTCACCTAAATAGATATTTTGTACTAAGCTGTTATTTCTTATTTCGTCTGGTATACCCGTGGCTATCACTCGGCCCTGATGCATTACACTAATTTTATCGGCATAGTTAAAAACCATATCCATATCGTGCTCAATAAATATAATCGTTAAAGCCTGTTCGGCAGCCAGTTTTTTGATTAATCGCATCAAATCGTTACCTTCTCCACGTGACACTCCAGCAGTAGGCTCATCGAGTAATAGCAGCGTTGGCATCATAGCCAACGTAATCCCAATTTCCAGTCTCCGCTGATCCCCATATGAAAGGTAACCCGCTAACTCATCAGCCATCTCGTTGAGACCAATGGAATCTAAGACTTTAGTTACCTCATGATCCAGTACATTATTCTTGAATGAATACATATGATAGACTTTACCCCATTTACTTATACATGCAATCTGAACATTTTCGAATGTCGTGAGTCCAAGAAACAGCTTGCTGATTTGGAAGCATCTTCCGATCCCCTTAGAGGCAATCGTAAATGGTGGCAGATTGGTAATCTCCTTACCTCTGAAATATACGCTGCCAGAAGTAGGATGCGAACGATTTGTAATTAGATCAAGGAGAGTGCTTTTACCGGCACCGTTAGGCCCTATGATTGCCCTAACCTCTCCTCCCTCAATGTCCAAACTCACATTATCGACAGCCCGTAAAGATCCAAAATCCTTTACTAAGTCAATCGTTCTTAAGATCATTGATGAACCCGTTCTTTTGACAATCTTAATTTACTTTTTCTCCTCCCAAGTATTCCCCCGCGGAATCCAATGACACAGGCGATTATGATGATACCTAGTAATCCTTGCCACTGGTTGATGTAGGTAGAAGTCACAGTACTGATGATTACCACGATAGCAGCACCTAAGCTGGGACCTAAAAAGCTAAACATACCACCTATCAGACACATCATTAGACCTTCTGCCGATTTTGTAAGGCTAATGTCCGTTGGGAAAACACCCTTATCGAGCATTGCCAATAAAATTCCCGCAACGGCTGCAAAAAGTCCACTGATAATAAAAATAACGAGTTGGAACCTCCTGATGTTTATACCCAGAAAGCGGAGCCTTTCCTCATTCTCACGAAGTCCTTGCGTCACCTTTGCAAAGGGTGAATTGATTAGTATTCTCATTAATATGTAGCAAATTGATACTGCTGCAAGAACGAAGTAATAAAAGCTTTGCGTGTCAGAGAAAAGGCCAGGTCGGGATATTCCCACAATTCCGGCATTACCGCCGGTAAAGGAAATCCACTTGTTTACTATAGTATATAGTAGTATATTAAAGCCTAAATGAAGTAACGCAAAAGTCATAGAGTCGCCTCTTAGACAAAGATAGCCTATGATACCGCTAGCCATTATAGAGATTAACAGAGCCCCCCCAAAAGCCGGGGTTAATGCTAAGTCACCTTTGGTAAACAATAAGCCAAAGGAGTATACGCCAAGGCCCAGAAACATCGAATGACCAAGGGGGAACATTCCGGCGTAACCGACCTGAAAATTGAGACTCGTGGCAAATAGGGCCATGATTAGAACCCTGGTGAGCAATTGAGTCCAATAGGTAGGCAGGACTAAAGCGAGTACAGATAGAACAATAACGACTATTACCCCGAACCCAATTGACTTATTGCGAGCCAGCGCTTGTAACATTTTATCTATTACTCCTCAGGTTTCCCGAACAGACCTTCAGGTTTAATTAATAAGACGATAATCATCAGAGTAGCGGGAATAAGGGTATAAAACCACGGCAGAAGCATGGAGCCGAGGGCGTTAGTTATACCCAAGATTACAGCAGCAAAAAAAGCTCCCCGCATACTTTTTAGTCCTCCGATAACCAGTACAACTATTAAGGTAAAAAGCACCTGCAGAGCCATTTGTGCATCAATTCCAATTATGGGTGCCATAAGTACACCAGCCATGCCACTCAACCATACGCCAAACATGAACATAACATTAAAAAGAAGAGCTACATTGATTCCCAAATTACCGACCATTTCTCTGTCACTAATAATGGCTCGAAATAACATACCTAACTTTGTCTTTTCAAACATCAGCCACAGACCCAGTGCAACTAACCCACTGATGATAAGAATGAATATATAATAAGTCGGGAAATCTAATCCTAAGAAAGGTATGGTGGAACTCAGAAATGCCGGTCCAGGGATAGTTCTGATTGATTTTCCCCAAATGGCTTGCATGCCATCTACCATAACAAATGCTACACCCATGGTGAGCAAAAGTTGATAAAGTATAGATTTGCCATATAGAGGTCGTAGTAAAAATTCAGTTAAACCACCTAAAATAGCCACAACAAGAGGTGCTAATATTAGAGCCCACCATAGATTCAATACATTCACTATAGAAAAGCAAAGGAAGGCACCAAGAATAAAAAAAGCCCCCTGCCCGAAGTTTATTATATTCATTCCACTGAATACAAGGGAAACACCTGCAGCCATTAAAAATATAACCATGCCGCTACTGATACCTATCAGTAACTGGCGGAATAATCCTATCAGCTCCATCTAACTTCTCACTTCTTGGTGTCTTGATAGTCTATTAAAGGAATTAATCCCCATTGGAATAGATAATCAGTGCTGTCACGAAGTCACTGCTCTCAGAAACAAGAAAATTAACTGTCCCTGCAAGTTGGTGAGCTGTGCTTGCTAAAATCCCTTCGTGTTATCTGTAAGAAAGAAAAGGTCTATTTGTAAGCTAGCGTACGCTAGCTTACAAATAGATTCTCACGGCTAAATCCTATTTTGCCGCCCTCAGTGATAATATTTCGTCCTTGGTAGGATATACGTTTTCACCATATTTGGTTGGGTTGAGGCCAATGGCTTGTGGGTAGTCTTTGGTATAGCCTGAGGTTGCATACCATACCGGTAGAATTAGCTGATGATCGAAGTCACGATAATGAACTTTGCCCAGCGGCGTATCAAAAGTCATTATTTCAAGAGCGTTGACTATCTTCTCTGGATCAGTACTGTCGGCTTTCTTTATGGACTCAGCTGCCGCGAGAGTAGCTAAATACCACGACATGGTTATATCGTCAGGGTATAGTTTAGTTTTCTTGTAAAAAGCCTGAGAAAAATCTTTCATAGGCTTTTCGTCCAGGTAGTACGGGCACCAGGTAGGCCCTTGTAAACCGTTTGGATAATTGCCGCCAAAAGGTTCGGTAGTCCCTCCCCCTAGCAAAAAAATTCCTGCGACTTTTGTTTTATCAAATAAGTTAAAACGTTTTGCTTGTTGAATAAAGTTTGACCATGGTGGACCAGCGACACCAGTTATCAGAAGATTGGGGTTTTTAGCTAAGGTTGATGAGATAATGTTTGAGAACTCCATCTCAGTGATATCCACCCAGGTAGAACCCAGATCGGTTACACTCGGCTTAATTTTTTTCATTTCAGGCCAAAAGTAATTATAAACATCGTGGGCAATACTTACATCGGCACCAATCATATAAATAGAGTTAACATTTTGCTTGGAAATATTCCGAGCAAATATCCTGGCCAATGCCACGGAAATCGGATAGGTATTGAACGTATATTTATTAAAGTGAGTGGTACGCAGTGCTACTGATGCGGAGCCGACCTGGACTGCGGGTATCTTGTTATCTTTAGCCCACTGAGCAAGGGCTGGAGTGCATGTATCAAGAATGCATCCTACAACTACAACGCAACCCGCCGCCTTAAGTTCATTTAATTTCTGTGCGACAACGCTTGGGTCTCCTTGATCATCCCTGGTAACCAGTTCGACCTTTCTACCTAATAGTCCCCCTGCAGCATTAACATTATCAATCACCATTTGAACTGCAGGAGTTTCGTATTTATCGACCGCGGCGAAGGGGCCGCTCAGGGTGCCCAGGTAGCCAATCTTAATTGTTTCTTTTGAAGTGGTAGTAGCGCTGGAACTCTCCGAATAGTCGCTTAAAACAAACATAGGTATCATAACCATTACCATTATAAAGACCATCAGTGATGATTTACGCATATGTTCTTCCTCCTTTCCTGATTCATTTTCCTTTCCCACTTGTTAATATCAGTCGTCACAACTGCAATAAGTCACAGTTCACACCCTTATGGCACCTCCTTTCCCGATTCATGTCCCAGCTCTCCTTTTTAATGGGGTTACTATTATACCATTTCCCCGAGCTTGTCAAGTTTTTTGTTGAGATTACCTGTGGCTCCTGATATGTTCATTTCCGGGTTTTCCTATGGCGCTTTGTCTCATACATATCTCTCTTTACAGATTCGTTCAATCGTTTCCATAACCTCCGGAATCTCTACGCTGAGTGACCAATTTCGACGTCACAAACAGGTGAGATGCGTTACTGCATTTGCGAACCGAAGCAATCAGATGCATCCTCAATCGAAGCTTCCTACGCTTTGTCCTGTGATTGGCCCGACGCGGAGGGGACATGCCGGCCAAGAAGATCACCGATCATCGACGAAGCATCGATCCTCCATAAGAGCATGCAGGGTCCTTCCCGCAAGGATCTTCTTCCCCCTGATTCAATCTTGAGATGAGAACGCGATTTCTTTTAAGTCTCACTTCCAAAATTCCCATGCATAGTATAAAATACAAACCATAGCGAAAATCCTTGGGCCTACAGTGAAAACATAATGTCCACATGGAACGTAATAGTGGACTGAAGGAGAACCTCATTGCCGAGAGCAACAATCAGAAGAACAACATACAAGGAGTTCCCAGTACATCATAGAGAAATAGGGTGAAAAGAAAACAGAATCAAACAGGTCCCCTTATTTGTTCTTCTTGAGCACTTCCTTTTTTACTCAAATTCTTGTGGAATGGGCTCGGAATTTGGGACATGCAATTACTGCCGGACGGTTAAAAGTTAAATAATTTCAATTCGTTAGGAAATTGGCCGTCTTTGATTTGCAATTGTGAATCTGGAAGCACCTGTAAAAGCGATGAATTTTCGAAAAGGGTGATGCACAAAGCTCGTAGCATTTTGCTGAGAGAACGATCTATCTTGAGATTCTTTTTATGGAGTCAGGAAGGGAAACGTAGTTAGACTGTCGCATTGTGCATATGCTATTAAATTAGAAAAAAGTTTCAG
>JBEKDJ010000307.1:0-5964 GCA_050014415.1 Thermodesulfobacteriota bacterium
GCACTTAGGAAATTGTGTAGAAGGAGGAGACACGGATGACGACATGGAACGAATACGTTGAAATCAATGGGAGAGTTCCTGAGTGGCCGTACCCTATACGGTACGAGAAGGAGACTGAGATTGTTGCGGATGTCCTGATTCTGGGTGGAGGGGTAGCAGGCTGTCATGCTGCGATTAGTGCTGCCAGACAGGGGGCCAAGGTTGTTCTTGCTGAAGTCGGTCATGTGAAGAGAGGCGGCTCAGGAGGTGCCGGTGTTGACCACTGGCACGGGGCAGTGACGAACCCATGCTCGAAGGTGACCCCTCTGGACTATACGGAAGCGGTGATGGAGTGCGCCCACGGCTATTCCAATGGCATTGCGCGTTACATCATCTGTAAGGAAGGCTGGGATACTCTTCTTGAGTGTGAGGAGATGGGTGTCCAGATCCGGGACGTCCAGGACGAGTTCCAGGGAGCGGACTTTAGAGACGACGAGACGAAGCTCATGTTCGCCTACGATTATCGAAATCGTCATGTCCTCCGGATTTGGGGCTACAATATCAAGCCCTGTTTGTACGATGAGATGAAGCGGCAGGGCATAGAGATCTACAACAGGACCCTTGTGACGTCCCTCCTCACCAAGGGAGGCAGACAGGGAACCAGGGTTGTCGGAGCTACGGGTGTTAATACACGAACGGGTGAGTTCTATGTCTTTAGGGCGAAGGCTGCGATCGTTGCCACAGGCGGTGGTAGCCGACTTTTCTCATTTGCACCGGAACTGACGGCGGCAGGTAACATGGGGAACATGAACGGTTCCGGTTCAGGCCATGCCATCGGCTGGAAGGCAGGGGCTGAATTCGTCCTCATGGAGCAGACCGGACCGGCCCCCCTCAGTGGCTATGGCTATGCACCCTACAGCATGGGCAACGCAAGCAATACCTATCACGGCACCTCCGTAGTCGATGCAAACGGTAAAGAGGTGCCCTGGTTTGATCCTTACGGCAGGGAACTCAAGACCATACAGGAACGGTTTCTCCCCTCCCCGGAACAGAAGTTCCAGCTCGGCATTGGCATAGGTCTCTACTACTATCTTAACCAGTACCGCTTGAATGACCCGGCCTTCGATTTGCCGGAACGGATACTCAGGGGAGAATTTACTCTTCCCCTCTATGCGGACTTCACCCGCATGCCCGAACTCGAGCGGAGGTGCATATTCGGTATGATGGTGGGGAATGAAGGAAAAACACGGATACCCATATACGATCAGTTTACCAAGGCGGGCTTCGACCCCTACAAGGATCTACTTCAGGCACCGGTTATGCCTCTTGAAGGCTACCGCATGTCCAATTACTGGATGGGGGTATCGCCACCTTACATCAGGGGCTTGGCAGGTGGTGGTTTCCTCGTTGACTGGGACCTGAGGACATCCCTTGAGGGTCTCTATGCCGCCGGAAACTTCCCTCTCTTCGGTTCCGGATGTCATGGTGAGTCTCACACAACCGGCAGATACACGGGATGGAAGGCGGCTGCTTATGCAAGGGCGGCAGCTGAGCCAGTCATAGACCGCAAGCAGGTAGAAACGGAAAAAGCCCGGGTCTATGGTCCTTTAAAGCAAAGCAAGAAGGGTGTCGGCTGGAAAGAGCTGAACTACGCTATCGCCCGGGTGATGCAGGATTACTGCGGCAAATACAAAAACGAGATCACCCTTAGTTCGGGGCTTCGATTGCTCAATGAGCTCAAGGCGAATGAGGCAGCCACCGCCTACGCGGCCAACCCCCACGAATTAGGACGCACGTTGGAATGCTTCTCTCTGATTACCGTAGGGGAGATGCTCATACAGGCATCGCTCGCAAGGAAGTGCAGCAGTACCTACCTCGATTTCTACCGGCTGGACTATCCTCAGATGGACCCGCTGGAGTGGAAAAAGCTGCTGCCCATCAGACAGGAAAACAACAAGGTCAAGGTAAGAGAACTCCCACTTGATTTTCACCTTAAACCCCCTTACGCATCTAGCTATGAGGAGAACTACGATATCCATGCAAAGAGATAGGTTCATTGCTCAGAAAATAACCCGATTATCCCTTCTCCCATGGCGCCTGCCTGCGCGAAGCCGCTTCGGCGAAGGCAGGGGAGAGGGCGGGTGTGAGGGGAAACATCACCTGTCCACCCCCACCGTAATCGTCTCCGTCAAGGGGGAGGATAGTAGTTGTCAATTTTCTTCGTTCGCGGGTGACGAACTCTTCATGAGGGATTACTAAGAAGGGAGATCTGAAATGAATGACAAAGTATACATGACGCCGAATCCGCCAACCCCCAATAAAGGGCAGAAGTTCAATCCAACCATATGCAACGGTTGCAACCTTTGCGTAGAGGTGTGTCCGACCGATGTTATGATGCCTAATCCAGAAAAGAAAAAACCCCCCATTGTCCTCTATCCTGAAGAATGCTGGTTTTGTGCCGCTTGTATTGAAGAATGCCCCAGGCCAGGAGCTATCACCATGGCGCATCCTTTAAGCCAGAATATCTCTGTCAACTGGAGGCGTAAGGATTCGGGTGAATACTTTCGCCTGGGCATGAAGAATCCGCCTCCGCCAAATACCAGACCGCCATCGGGCGGAGAAGTGAAGCCGCGGAAGTAGACCCGTGATTTTTGCTTTGACGCTGCCACCCAGCAGGCGGGTACCCGGAGCGGGACAAGCCGCAGGAACAGATACCTGGACTCATACGGATAAGCAATCAAAGCTTGAGGTGTGGGCTGAGGTGCAGTTCAAGGAAAAAGCTTGGGGTTCAAGCTTAGCCCCAACCTTGGCTTCGGCCTGAAGCTGTATCTTGAACGCAAATGGGTATCAGTCACCTTAATGAAAATGAATTAGGCTATCCCATTTTGGCGCCGAGAGACGAGGCCTCATTTCTCGACGCCGGATTTATGCGACAGAATATTCCGAATAGAGAGATAGGGATATGAAAAGGGATCACTGAGGAACCCTGATCTTTTTCGCTTACACAGTCGGAGAAGGGTTTTTCGGTTCCGTGGTGGGTTGATCGCCCCCGAAGAGAAATGCAGTGCGTGATTCCAGTGCCCAGCGGTCATGACATATGATTTCGAAGCATGGTCAGATTTGAAATGACAATCTCACCTCTGCCGGCAGAACGACTAATCACACCTTTTTTCTTGAGTTTACTCAACACCCTTATGGTGGTCTCCGTGGTCGTTCCTGCGAAATTTGCCAGCTCCTGACGCGTGAGTGATAGAGTAGTGCCGAACTTGCTAGCAAGCGTATAGAGAGAGTGGACTAACCGCAGTTCCACTTCTTCTCCTACAATGTCTACAATCTTCTCGTACTCTATGTTTAGTCTCTGTGCCATGGCGGCAATGATTCCCATCGCTGCGCTGGAGTGCCTACTCACGAAAGCTAGGAATTCCTTCCTTCCAATCCGGAGCACGGTAACGTCATTCATCGCTTGTGTCGACACAAAGTAATTCTCTACCGATAAGGCGGAAGCATTTAGGGTGTCTCCACGTGTTGCAATGGTGAAAGTGATATTCTTACCCGAGCTGGAGGTCTTGTAGACTTGAACTAAACCCTCATGGACGATGTAGAAAAAGTCGGCCGGATCGCCATCTCTGAAGATAAATGTACCTTTCTTAAAAACAATTGGAGTTGCGTCGAAAGCTAACTTCCTCGTTTCGCTTACTGACAAATCCTTGAAAATCTGGCATTGCTTGAATACCTCGACCTTGACACGATCGCTCAAAGTGATCTTATATCTACGAAAATCTTTCAACCCCAGACCCCAAGTCCAACTGGCTTAATATTTAACAAAAAAGTCCCTGAGTTGTCAAATTGCTACTACACTGTGCCATGTGATCTCTGAACGATCGGCGACACGGTCTAACAATGCCGGGGTTTTCCGAGACGGAGAGTTTTATCCCTTAGGGTGCGGCAAATGTATGATTTGAATCATGGTAAGAAAACAAATCCAATGACATAATGCTAATATTTTAGTATACTTGTATAGCCTTGAGGCCACAACAGAGGTTAGCAGTTATGTTACCTGTATGCCATTAACAGCTTCATCCCGGTCTCCTTGTTGAGGGGGAGGCGATTCAAGTCGGTTGCGATTAGATGCTTCCCTCTTCCCTGGTGGGAGAAAATAGGGGGAGGGGGAGGAAGCCATTTTCATGATTGGAGGGTGGAACCCATCATGACCCCTTGTCAAGCAAAAGCTGCTCGCCTGACACGCAGGAATACAGCGGTGAGTCGTCAGCAGTCTTGGAGGAAGCTTATCGCATGTCTGATCGCACCATAAGCCATCAAAAGATAGACCACTGTATGATGATTCAAATAGGCATCCCTGTGGATGAACAAGGGACAATGGCCCAAGTGTCCAATGAACTCGCTGATCTGTGTTCAGAAATCGCCTGGAACGAAGAAATTCGGGTCGTTGTTCTCGCCTATGCCGGGGAGTTGTCTCAGTCAAGGGGAGCTGACTTCGGTCAATACACACAGATAGAACCCTCCTGTCTAGTGGCACCGATAGCCAAACTCAAACAACCCGTCATCGCAGCCATCAAGGGCGATGGAGTGGGGCTGGGCCTGGAGCTGGCACTGGCTTGTGACATCAGGATCGGGACAGCAGGATCACGTTTTGGCCTGCCAACCATTGGCAAGGGGCTGATCCCCTCCAATGGGGGAACACAGCGATTGCCGCGTCTGGTGGGACGTGGCAAGGCTCTGGAGATGGTTCTCACCGGCGAATTGATTGATGCTGCCGAGGCCCAGCGAATAGGGCTCCTCAATAGGGTGGTCGATTCCGGCGAACTTGTGAACACGGCGATAGGGCTGGCGCAGGAGATAGCCTCTAAATCCCCCTTGGCGGTCAGTTATGTCAAAGAGGCGCTTTATAATGGGATAGATCTGACGCTTGATCAGGGGATGCGCATGGAACTGGACCTCTATCTTCTTCTATTCACCACTTCGGACCGTACGGAAGGCATAACGGCCTTCAATGAAAAGAGAAAAGCGCGGTTTGAGGGGACCTAGCTGTGATTCAGATACTAAGACCATAAAACTGAGATGAGGAGATGGGGGGATCAGGAGATTGGGAGAAACAGAACGCAGAATGCAGTAGGCAGAAAACAGCATACAACAGTGATGAAGTCATGTTGTCGTTAGTCTCATACTCATAAACTAAACAACTACAAGACTGCCTGACTAAAAGACTAACGCCGGACACGAAAGACGGATGCGGTCACGATAAGAAATGGATGGGTTCGAAACCGTCATCTATGAGAAGGAAGAGAACATCGCGTATGTGACGCTCAATCGGCCCCAGGCGCTCAATGCGTTTAGCGTCCAGATGCGTGACGACCTGTATGAAATCTTGAGTGCCATTAGGGCAGATGATGAGGTTCGCGTTGCGGTGTTCAAGGGTGCAGGCGATAAGGCGTTCTGTGCGGGTGCTGATCTGACGGAATTCCTCACCGCTCCTTCCGTAGCAAAGGCCAGACACATCAGGGCTGTACGGGACCTATGGAGGCTTTTTCTAGATATCCCGCAACCCCTTATTGCTGCGCTCCACGGCTACGTCCTCGGCTCGGGAATGGAGATTGCCTTGTTCTGCGATCTCAGAATTGCCTCTGACGATGTGGTATTCGGCTTACCGGAGGTCGGATTGGGTATCATCCCCGGGGCTGGAGGCACGCAGACGCTTCCACGGGTGGTGGGTCTCTCCCGGTCCCTCGACATGCTCCTCACGAGCCGCTGGCTCAAGAGCGACGAAGCGCACCGTTTTGGACTGGTAAACAGGTTGGTCCCGCGAGGCACGCTTTCTGCCACAGTGGAAGACATTGCCCGTAAGATAGCGTCGCTCGATCCGGCAGCAGTAAGGAAGACGAAAGAGGCTATCTTGAGGGGATCTGATCTTTCACTGCCAGACGGTCTCGATCTGGAGAGAAGGCTTGCCTCCGAACTTGCCGCCAT
>JBEKDJ010000308.1:0-5937 GCA_050014415.1 Thermodesulfobacteriota bacterium
CAACCACCGTCGACACCTAGGACCTGTCCCGTCTGGTGTGCTCCAGTGACATCAGAAGCCAAAAAAAGCACCGCATATGCAGAATCATATGGATTTCCCACTTTCCTCAGGGGCATGACACTCTTCCACTCACTCAGCAAAGATTGCCAGGCTTTCTTGTCTTCCATAAACACCTTAAACCCGCTCCCGAAACTCATCATCTCGGGACCGGTCGGCGGAGTCGGGCCGGGGGCAACCACATTGACTCTGACACCAAATGGTCCTAATTCCAAAGCCAATGTATGGACCAGATTCACGAGAGCGGCCTTACAAGCACCATAAACCGGCTCTAGCGGTGATGCTTTCCGCCCCATGACGCTGCCCATCACAATGAAACAGCCGTGCCTTTGCTCTTTCATGATGGGTAATACGATCTTAAAGGCAATAAGGAGGCTCTTAAAATTCACATCTATGATACGATCCCATTCTTTGGGATCTAATTCAAAAAAGCTTCCAAATATATCCCATGCAACCCCATGATAACAGATATCTATTCCTCCAAGTTCTTCCTGCGTCTTTTTGACCGCTGCTTCAACGTCTTTCCATTTTGTGGCATCGGCCTTTACTGCTATGGCCTTCTGACTACCTAACTTCTTTGCTTTATCTGCTACTTTCTGACTTGCATCTACATCTCTCGAAGCAATCACGAGATTTGCACCCTCTTTTGCAAAGGATAAGGATGTGGCAAACCCAATGGTCGCATTGCCACCAAACATCAGCACATTCTTTCCAGATAGACCTAAATCCATTTTTTGCCTCCTGTTTACTCTCAAATTGGACAACGCCGATAAAGACTGATATCAACAACATCAAGGCAGGATGTTAAAACGAACGCCTATTCCCATGACCACCGGATTTTTCGCACTGTGTCTTGATCAACCTGGTCGGTATACTTGTCCTTTCACTCAAAGGTCAAATTTTGTTTGACCATCGGAACGATTAATCCGGCTGCCGGCAGTATATTCACTGTGGCGTTTGGAACCTCCTTCGAGACCATTTTGATCGCACGGTCGAAGTCATTGACATAACTGAATCCCAGCCGCGCAGCCTGTTTTGCGTCAGCATCCCTTGAGACCAAGATCACCTTCACACGACTCAGGTAAAGCAAAGTGAGATTTAATGCTCCAATGAGATCCATGGGTGCATCCGGTATTAATGGTTTTCCTTCTCGCAAAGAATCCAAAACCAATCGTTTGGTATCGCCCCGTGAATTTGCAAATGCGACATCGAATCCATCAAGAAAATCTTCGCTAAACCTCCCCCCTTTAATTGTGTTTGCGTAAAGTATCACCACCCCTCCCTGACGCGTTATAGTGGTTGCTTGACCAAGTGGCTTCAAAATTTGAGGGCCTTCGGTGTAGGGGAATACAGAGGCAATCGTCACATCGGCAATTTTATCGAAATGCACGGCAAGTTCTTTCATCGTCATTTCAACTCCAGTTGCCTGGGCCTTCTCAAAATCACCTGCGACCACTCCCTTGACTTCTTCATTTGAGTTGTAAACGGCATTAATAACGAAATCCAATTTTGCCAGTCTCCCACTCTGACATATTTCTCCGTAAAAAGGATTGTTTTCTATATTTCCAAATGATGCTCCTTTGGCGATCATCAGAGCACAGTGATGGTCCCGGATGGCCTCATAGTTTGCCACTCCGGGAAAAATAATCTTTGCACCGCCACCAAAACCACACATTGGATGGGGGAGGATAGACCCAACACCAATACGAAAATCTGCCCTAACAACTAATGGATTAATCTTGACTTCTCCTGCAGATTCCAATCTCCCCACCGAAATAAGCTCCGAAGAACGGCAATCATGATTGATAAATCGAACTTCGCGAAAAAGCTTCTTCCCGAAAACGGACTGAATTTCAGCTTGAGCCATGGGCCTGTGAGTCCCCGTGGCAAGAACGACATCAATCTGTTTCTTCGTAACACCATACCTCCCAAGATAATCAAACAAACAAGATAGAGATTCTTTCTTAGGTGTGGGGCGTGCAAGGTCATCTATGACGATTGCGATCTTTTGAGTTGGTTTGATGAGCTCGGCCAATGGTGCACTCCCAATTGGCCGATTGATGGCATCACTGATTATTTCATAAACGGATTTCCTGGCACTCTCAGACTTCAATTCCACATTGTTGAGAACTTGCCATTTGTCTGGAAGCTTGAAATGTTTCCTGCCCCCTTCTGTAGCTAAAGAATATTCTTGCACTGTCTTTCCTTTCAATGAAAAATCATGTTTTTTACATCTTCTTTCATGTCTGGGTCTTCGTTGTGTCTCTACATTTTTCTGCAAGGTTTTCTTGAGGATGCACAGGTTTTCTAAATATCAGTGGTAACTATGTGCATCATCAGGGAAATTTCCATTCTTAGCTTCGGTCATAAATTGTTTTACCGCGTCGACAATCATTTTTCTCCCGTTTAGGTACCTTTTTACAAATTTCGGTTCAAAGCCCACCGTAAGTCCGATGATATCGTAAAGGTTTAAACCCTGACCATCACAATAGGGACCTGCGCCGATTCCGTTTGTCGGTATCTTCAACATCTGGGTAATCTCCCGAGCCATCTCTACAGTCATAAGCTCCAAACCTACCATGAAAGCACCTGCTTGCTCAACCGCCCTTGCATCCTTTAATAACTTCTCCCTTTCTTCTTGAGTTTTCCCTCCAGCTTTGCGCACACCAGTTAGCTTAAGCGCCTGACCAATGAGGCCAATGTGACCCATAACTGGAATACCGGCAATCACCAAGGCTCTGATAGTCTCCGCAATTCCAACCCCTCCCTCTAATTTAACCGCGTCAGCTCCTCCCTCTTTTATGAGTCTTCCAGCATTTCTTTTAGCTTCTTCCACGTTAATCTGGTAAGACATGAAGGGCATGTCTGCAACGACCATTGCCCTCTCCGCCGCTCTCACAACAGGCTGCGTATGGTACACCATCTCATCAACCGTGATAGAGATGTCTTCTCTCCTCCCCATGATCACGGTTGCAACTGAATCACCAACAAGAAGAACATCAACACCACATTCGTCCAGAATTTTGGCAAAAGGATAATCATAAACAGGCATGAGCGTATGTTTTTCTCCTGCCTCCTTCATTTCTCTTAATGTCAAAGGTGTAACTTTCTTAGCGTTCATTTATGTCTCCCCCCTTCATGTGCTTAACGAAGTATTACCCAGTCTGTCAAATGGGTCGCATTTGATTATACAATCATCTCTTTCTTTCTTGAACTACTGCTTGAAATACATGGCGTTAAGAACAGGTGAAAGTGCAGTGAATTTCCGGATTTTATTTACTGCAGATCCAAGGTGAAAAAACCTTTGGACGACCCATCAGAACCAGTTTATTTACTTCTGTCATCGACCCTTGAAGCTGGAATGATTACTCCTCGAACAAAAAAAATCATGGTCTTCTGTGAGGTTTATCGATATGTCCACATTCATGGGTCAACCCCTGTAGATACAAGGATCGCCCGAACAGGAGACGCTTCAGCTCCCTTGATTTTCAAAGGAAGGCAAAAAAGCGTATATTTCCCTGGAGGAACTGCTTCAAGGGCAATGTTCTCCAATATCAATATATTGTGTCGTAATAGTCTCTGATGGATGGGGGCATCCTCAATGCTCGTACCCGGCTTTTCCGGCGCCATATAATCTATTCCAACAAGACTGACCTTTTTTTCTATGCAGAAGTCAGCCGTTTCGGGCAACATATAAGTCCATTGATCTGATTGTACGCTACTTCTGGACAAACCACTTTTGGAGTTGTTCGTCTTGAACAGAAGAGCATCACCCACCTTGATTTCAAATTTCTCTAATTCGTTAGGTCGGATGGCTTCCTTATCTTCAATGTCCAGAACTTGTGCGGGCAAAATAAACCTTTGGATTGGGTATTCATCGATGGTTTTTTCGCTCCGAACGAAATGTGAAGGAACGTCTATGTGCGTTCCTGAATGACAATTCAATAGCAAATTTGAAAGCAGGCAAGGTCCACCATCCTCTATGCTGAAAACTTCTTCTCTCGAAAAAGGCTTGACTCCTGGTATAGGTGCGTCAATTTGTTCACTTCCTAGCAATATGCTTATGTCATAAATGGTTCTATTTCTCTGCTCCCATAATTCCATAGTTTCAACTCCTTAAAGGCAGGTATTAGAGTGGAAATGAGTATCCCGAAGATTGATTGTTACGTTACTTGCAACTTTCCTTCTCTCAAAATTGTTTGATGGCATCAACAATCCTATTTCCCACACTTAGGTATCTTTTTACAGATTTTGCTTCAATGCCCCACATTAGAAAGAACTTGCACTGCATTTCTTTTGCTTACATAAGATATTTAACATCACCTCTTGTTCATGGGCATGATGCCAAACACATAATGGGTTGAATCACATCTTAAGACCTTGAAACAATGTTTTACACCGGGAGGAATGAAAACAGCAAAAGGGGACTCAATGGAAAAAACCTCATCGTCCATCTGGATCTCAACAATGACATCTCCCTTACTCTCTGAAGGGCAGAGGTAAATCTCGGGGCTATCATGAACATGGGGTGCTGCATGGGGAGTCCCTACAGCCTTACTAACATCCATGCCGGCAACGCGCATGTGAACACCCGGGAACATCTCGGGAGTAATCCAAAAAGGCGAGGGTTTGTAATGACCTGTAACCTCTAAGAATCTTGGGAGATCGGTCACAATATACTCCTGGTACTTTTTAGGAATTCCTTGAGCCACCGTGAGACCTCCTGCTAGTTATGCTAATTGGTTCTGGTTCTTTGAGTTGCGGTTAATCTCAAGCCTTCTCATCCTGGCCAATCCGTTTTCCTCAAAGGGATCTAAAATGATTTGACCCGCTTCTCCCTAACGCTTCCTCCGTGGAGCCACATTCCCAATCGCCGCATGGCCCCATGATATTTTCGTCGATCGTAAACCTCGATAAAAAAAGCCCCGTCGTATATGAAAGATTCTTTTCTAAGCCTCCCCCGTGTAAGGTTTCAAGATAGCACGCACAGGAGATGCCTCACCACCTTTAATCTTCAGGGGAAGGCAGAATAAGGTATATCTCCCTGGAGGAACCTCCCCAAGATTGATGCCTTCCAGGATGAGTATATTATTTCCCAGAAGTTTAGAATGTATAGGAGCAACCTCAATACTTTCACCCGGCCTTTCAGGCCTAATATAATCGAATCCCGCCAGGCCTACTTTTTTCTTTATACAAAAGTCGGCGGCTTCGAGTGATAAGTAAACATAGTTGTCGGATGGGACTCCGCTCTTGCATCGACCGCTCATGGAGTTGTCAGTCTTGAACAATATGGCATCGCCCCGTTTAATGCTTACATTTTCCAATTCGGAAGGTCGAATCACTTCCTGATCTGCAATATTCACAACGTGTGCGGGAAGAATAAACTCCTGAACGGGATATTCATCAATGGACCTTCCGTTTGGAATGAAATGTGACGGAGCATCTATGTGCGTGCCTGCATGGGGAGTCATGACTAACTTCGAAAGCTCAATGGCTCCGCCATGTTCCCTCGTAAAGATCATCTCTCTAGAAAAAGGCGGGATACCTGGTAATGGAAGATCAATCTGTTCATCTCCAAGCGAGACACTTATGTCATAAAAGGTTTTGTACTTCCTTTTAGTAGATCTCATCATTGCTTCTCCCAAATTCTGTTTCTTAAAATTCTTCTCAATTCCCTATTTGATAGATCCTTTCGGAATAAAAGATTGCTGCATGATAAACCTTCCATTCTAACTTGTCAAGAATCGTGGGGCTCAATCAGCGGTTCCGTAATTGATTGGGCAGGGGGGGCTAAATTGGAGGAAAATTGTAGTAAATAGAGGGTATCGTTGGATAGAGGTCGAATAAGAGAGGGCAGAAGGATTTTCGCAGTTGCCTTTT
>JBEKDJ010000309.1:0-5923 GCA_050014415.1 Thermodesulfobacteriota bacterium
CAAAGATCCTGTATCTCATTCAGTGAATGAAGGAGATGAACTAAAGAGGAAAACTAAAGATGGGTATTAGGAGGGAACCACTCCCACTATATTTGGTACCTTTTCTATTGTTACCCACACCTGCCCTTAAAACAGCTGTTGTGCTTCCCCTAGGCCTGGATTGATAGGATTGGAGTGCTTGGGTAGGAAGAGGCTTCGTAAAACATGAGATTAAAGAGTGCTGCTCTGCTGCCGTGCTGCAGTTTGAAGTGGGTAGGTTTTCTCATGTTATCAATTGTTTGCTGTGCGCTGGCCCTGCCTCATACATGTTTTTGATTAAGGGTAAGCACTTACACATTCAAAAGAAAAACATCCAGACAAAAGGGAAATTCATTTCCATTTCATAATATTGAAAGCTTCCATCCTGTTGGAATTCCAGTGTGAATTCGGCCATTTCTGAATTTCATGGGGTTTGGTACAATAATTGAATTCATATGCCCCAGAGCATCTCGGGGAATACTGGGAAAGAGGATCGAGATCGGCCAACCCCTGTTGGCATGTGGTTCATTGTCAAAAAGTCTATGTATGACACGCTGTCATCTTTCGAATCACATTGAATTTCAATGGCTTATTCAACAATGAAGAAATCTACAGGACAATTTGTTCTATTCATCAGACGGCTTCATTTCTCTATGAATATGAATTAATTAATAATACCAATGACTTATACTGAAATTCTCTGTTGGTATAAAAGTTGCTTTATAAGAGATACACAAGGAGGAAGAGAAATGAGGACTAGAAAAAACCTAACATCAATTGCCTTGGTGATCTCATTATTGCTTGTTTTCTCTGGTACTTTATTTGCAGCAACAGACACAAAATCCATAGTCATGAAAGCAAAGATCGAAAAAATGGCTAAATTGATTGTCGATACGAACACCATCGTGTTCCCTAGCATTGACCCGGATGAGGCGAGACAGGTCCCGGCTCTTCAAAATGATATTAAAGTCATTGTTAAGGCAAGGACCGGAAGCACCAGTCCCGTTAACTTAAATGTTATCGCTGATGGTGATCTTACATCAGGGATCGAGACCATTCCGGTCCAAAATGTGATATGGCAGGCTTCGGGACAAGGGTTCTCGGACGGAACTTTAAGTAAGTCTACTGTCCAGACCGCAGGATCTTGGAAAGGAAGCGGAGTCAGAGAGGGTGTGTTTCGCTATTACTTGAACAATAGCTGGAATTATCAGAAAGGAGACTACCAGGTAACCGTTACCTATACGCTAACAACACCATAAGTAATTTTCGACAATAGATTTCCTTCCTCTTAAAGAAAAAGATTGACCCTCTGAGGGAGACAGGGGGCCAATCAAAACCCTCCATAAACTGGTTATCATTTCAATACTCTATTCTGGGTGTTTTTTCTCTTGACAATTGATTGACTAAGGGTTTAGTTTTCTTAAGAATTAAGACCCTAGCCACATATTAAATGGATTATTGAAAAAATGAGAAAAATCTCCGTTAATCTGAAACCATTTTAGAGAAAGGGGGCCTTATGTTCAATATAAGAAATCGAATCTTTATGGTAATAGCTTATTTGCTGTGTGTATGGCTTCTTCTTTTCAACTGTGCAACCGAAGAGGAGACTATCCGGCCGCAGAAGCCTTTGGAAGGAATCGATTTGGAATTCTTAGGGAATCGGATTGAACTCCAAAATTCTCTGCCTCGAAATGGGGACGAAGTGGACGTGATGGTAATCGTTCGCAATCGCGGAAATCAAGATGCGAAGAGAATTCCTGTTTTTTTCTACGATAACCTCAGGGTTTTCTCAACAGAAGAGATTAACTTGGAGCCAGGGGGACAGCGAAGGCTAAGCACGAGATGGAGGGCTACAGCGGGTAATCATGTCATCTCTGCGGTCCTTGACCCTGCTCATCATTTCAAAGAAATGAGCAGAGAAAAGACTGAGGTTTCAACGACTGTATTGGTGAAGTGATGTGGTGACTCTTCATTTGTTTGGAGGTCCCATAATAATCGGTCGAGGTTTTATATACATCAGGAAGTTCATGTCTTTGAGTTCACCCCCAACTGGTACTTCAAACTTGAGTTCTTCGGGCGAGGTGTAGACGGAATCTTCAGGTAATGTCGCAGGATCCAGTCTCATCTTATAATTGCCGGGAAGGATATTCTCGAAGATGAATTTCCCATCTTCATCCGTATAGGCGTTATTATTGCCCGGTTCTAAGAGAATCAACACATCAGGAATTCCTTTTTCATCGGGATCGATTTTCCCATTGCCATTGACATCGTTGATCACCCTTCCCTCAATTCTGCCAGCGGCAATCAGTTGGAAGTTCACCCGCACCTTCTCCCTCAATTTGACCTCGACCCACATCTTCTCAGGGCTGACGATGCTGTAGTCGGCTGGAATCCTCCTCACATCGAGGGTGACCAAGTGGCGCCCGACCTCCACCCTTGAAAACTGGTAATAACCCTTCTCGTCGCTCTTGGCTATTGAACCATCCTCGAGCCGGATTGTAATTTCTTTAATGCCTTCCTCCACTTTATCCTGGACACCGTTTCGGTTGATGTCATTAAACACAACACCTTCGACAATTCCATAACCTTCTGTCCCAGTTCCTGGCTTGAGGCCCGCAATCTTTTCACGCCTCCCCCAGTTGAATTTTTTCATGACTCTGAGATTGGCCTGGATACCCTGAGATTTCAGATTCTCCTGCTGAGGGTTAAGAATTCTGTCGTATCGAATATCACCGTAAATTTGAATATCCCATGGAAGTTGAGCACTCAATCCGAAAGCCCCCTCAATCTTATCCCTCCTGGTATCTTCTTCCCTATCCTTCAGTTTGCTGTAGATGGCCTCTCCCCAAAGTGAGAGATTTGTGGATAAGAAGTAATTGAAGCCAATTTTTCCGGAAAGATCACTCGCCTTTCCACCGTCTGGATAGTTCTTCTGATCCAATTCCCCTTCGATATAGACAATGGAACCCTGCCTAAAATTCTGCCGGAAGCCGAGAGTGACGACGTCTTCAACATTCTCATTTGCCGGAGTAACGCTATCTTTGTAGTCCACCCGACGGTAGCGCACGTAGGGATTGAAATCCATGTATTCGTATCGAACTTCGGAAAAGAGTGTGGAGATGAAATTGTTGACAGGTGATGGAAGATCGAAACGACTTCTTTGATCTGTCATATCAAAGGTGAGATAAAAGGAGGGATATTGGGGGGAGAAGAAAGAGAGGCCGATCAAACCGCGTGTATTGTCGGTCGTGTTCTGGTCTGGTTTGCCTGATACGTTATCATGATAATGGTCTGCATTCCCAAAGAGCGTGATCTCTTTCCAGGGTCTATATTCTGTAAGGAGAAAAAAACCTTCCTGATCGCTTCCCACTTGTGTCGCCTGATTCACAAAATGGTAATCCGTCCCGATCCGGCGATAATTGGCCTCAAGCCTAAAATTTTCAGTCTTAATCATGGGACCAAACCTTAACAGGTAGTCGCTTTGACTTTCTGTCCCTGGTTCCCCATTGAAATCGCTATAGCGAAACTCCGTCTGCCATCTCATCCATTTGAAGACCTCCAGCTCGGAATCAAAAAGAAAGATATTATTGTTCTTAGTAACGGGTTTGTCGGCGCTATCTACTTCGTCCTGTGTTCGAATAAACCCTGTTCCTAAAAGAAGCCTCGGGATGGGTCTAAAATTGCCTTTGAACCCATAGAAAACCTCATCTGTAATATCATAAGTTTTCCCGAGAAGACCTTCGAGCCTTGCCACTTTGCCTCCAAAAACTTCTACTATTCCCCATTTTGAAAGGAGATCGGCTTGAAATCCTCGGAAATAGATTTCCGGATACATGACATTTGAAAATCTTTCCGGAAGGTTTGTGAAAATCAAAGTGGAGTCCCCAACAAGACCATTGAAAACGAAGCCATTGTATCTAAAGTCGGTTAGAACAAGAGAGCCTCTTCCCAATTTGTTAATCCTGTCGTCATTCTCGCCATTAATCCAATCGAGCCATAGCAGAAGCTTTCCAACATTCGGCACATTCTGCCAAACATCCAGGTGGTAATTCATTTCAAATTGGTCTGTGTCATTGGTAGGAGTTTCGTGATTGACTGAGCGAGATTCAATTCCGACCGTAGCACCACCTTCATCCAGAGCGTAACTTGGAGAGTGGAAAGTGGAGAGTGGAAAATTGAAAGAGATAGAGGAGAAAATGCAAACGGAAAGAAAGACTTTAAGAAATTGGAAGTTTTTCAGTAGTGGTTTCGATTTCAACTTGAGTTACCATGATCCAATTGGTTTCCGACTCTATCGAACATCCTGTGATGTTCGAATCGAAATAGCCTTTTTCACTGCAAAAAACGCCACCTATCTTATCTCAAACGCGGTCTCAGCACCAATCAGTTCTTTCTTTCCAATATCCACAACGGCTGTTGCCGTATACTTCCCCTTTGGAATAGATTTATCATAGCTGACCTTAACTTCTCTTTCCGATTCCGGGAGGACCGGTACGTCTGGCAATTCCACCTCAAACGCCTTGTTTCCATTTGAATCTTTGACCATAACGGTACCTTTCGTCCTGTAATGGACTCTTCCTCTATTTTGGAGGGTGAGAATGAAGTCGATCCCTTCTTTTTTCAGTTCAGCCTTCAGTCCGTTCGAATAGCCTTCTGGAGTTGGTTTGCCAACCACCTCGTAGAGAATGGTAACAATCCTTCCCTTTAGAAAAACCCTCTTTATCTTCTCACCCGGAGTTACATCAGGGACGGTCTCAAAGATGATAGCAGCGCGATATCCACCGTCCTCAGTCTCTTGGGGGACTGCGATTGTATACCGCACTTCTTTCGTCTCTCCTGGGGCAAGCCTAAAATCGACCGGGTTGATGCGAATCCATTCGACACAGGAATATCGATTGCTTTCCGCCTTCATAAACATGGGATTTCCGTCCTTGGATAATGTCCAGTCCTCGATCGAAACCTTCAGACGGGTGGCGGCGGTTCCGTCATTAGTCACGGAGATCATATCCGTGCCCTTTTCTCCTTGCTTCACTAAATGTTCTACCCGGATTGGGGAGACACTGATAGAGACCTCTGCTGAAAAGCTCAAGGTTGAGATTAAGGATGAGGTTGAGATTACACATAACAGAAAGATTAATCGAAGCATTTGCTTCATTTTCTACTCTCCTCAGGGTGCATTCAGAGTATAACTGATCGTTGTTGAATAATTTCCGATGACATAAGACCACAAATTGGTCAGAGAATAACTAAATGCGCCTGTACGTTGTCCGGGTCCGGTCCAACTCCCCGCGGTCTGGTCGGTAGTCCGATTCATCGTGCCTGCTACGTAGCCCGTTCCGGTTGCCGTCCATGTCATGTTGCTAATGGCAATGGTGTTTGTTCCTGCAATGAGATCGCCGCTTGCGAGACAGGTCAGTGCGACTGTTGAGCTCGATCCTGTCCTTGCGCTTGAAGTTACAGAGAGCGGATTCACATTCGCAGGGTTAGAGGGTACACTATCCGGGTCCGCATCCGGAAAACTCATTGCCAACAATCCGAATTGCAGTTTTGCCCTTGCCGCTATGTTCATGGAAAGGGTAACCGTCTGGGTTGAAGTTCGTGTGCCACCGCTCGCACGAGGAACAGTAAGCCTGAATGTGACGGTCCCACTATAACTCCCCGTGGAATAGGTCCAGTAATTCTTAAGATAGAAGTAAAAAGTAGATTGAATATTGGCGTTTCCGCTACCCTGGCCGCGCCCCGTTCCTGCCACGACATAACTGCCTAGAACAAGGGTTCCGTTCTGAAAAGTCGGAGCTGGGGTTCCGCTTCCTGTAACCGTCCAGCGGATATTCCCGGCCGGGATGGTACCCAGGTTTGTATTTGCAAGGATATCAAGGGTCCAACTTTGATTCGCGTTGAGTCC
>JBEKDJ010000310.1:0-5901 GCA_050014415.1 Thermodesulfobacteriota bacterium
GGGACGGCGCTTAACCGTCCCTCCCCACACCACCCATTATGCGGAGGAGAGAGGGGACTTTGGTTCTAAAACAACTCCACAACTGAGGGAGGAGGGCCAGAAGAATCGGAGTCGCTATCGGGCACAGAAGATTGAAGCGAGAGGTCAGCCCTTGCCAGAGGACAAGAAACGAATAAGACAATGGTTTGCCCAAACAAACAATCCAGTCAACCGAGATTAAGGGTTGCGCGCTTTTGTGACAGGGAGAGTGGCCCGGTGGCTGATGATCCGCGGTGAACCGACAACTTAGGAAGAGCGAGGGAACGGAGCGATGGAGCCTGAGGTCGGACGTGTAGTGGCGCTCGGCGCGAGCAACCTAACGCGTGGGTTTCACACGGTGGTCTCTACCGCTCGAGCCGTGTGGGGACCGGCTGTCGAAGTCCTCGGCGCTCTTGGTCACGGACGCTCCTATGGAGTGCCCAACAGGTTCTTGGTCCGTACTCTGCCGGGCATCCTTGAGTCAGGCCTCTGGCAGCAGCTTGAGCGCCTCCCGGCTCGTCCAACCCGGTGCCTGATCACGGATGTCGGGAATGACATCCTTTATGGCTTTTCAGCAGCCCAGACACTCGCGTGGGTGAAGGAGACTGTAGACCGGCTGAAGCGGTTTACACAGGACATCGTTTTGACCGATCTCCCTGTCGCCAGTATCCAACGCCTGTCTCAAGCAAAATTCTTTCTTTTTCGCTCCATCCTTTTCCCCAAGTGTCGTTTGTCGCTCGAAGAGGTTGTGGAAAGGGTCGAAGAAGTCAACGCGGGCTTGGCAAGCTTGGCTGCGGCGCGAGGCCTCAAGTTTTTTCGCTTGAGAGCGGAGTGGTACGGCTTCGATCCGATCCACATTCGTCCTTCTTTCTGGCGGCACGCATGGCGGGAAATCCTCTATTGCAGGCCAGACGCCGGAGAGGAGGACAGTGGCTCTTGGTTCGAGGGAATGAGGCTCTATCTTATGGCTCCTGAGCGACAATGGCTATTCGGCCTAGAACGCATCCTCCCTCAGCTCGGTGTGCCTCTTCAGTCGGGTGCTCGCGTGTGGCTTTTCTGAAAGAAGCAGGTCATCCGAAGAACAAGCGGCCCAGGGAAAGAGTTTTGGGACCAGAGCTAAATCATACACTTCACTTTTCTGCTTCTGAGGTTTTTCATCCTCGGCAGAGAATAGCGACGTCCGTGCAGAATGTACTTGAATAATTCCCAAATCATGAGTCTCAATGAGAGCATGCAAAGTCTTTCCCGCAAAAGAATCTTTTCCCACATGATTTAATCTTGATTTGAGAATGGGATTTCTTTTAGATTTCTGCTTTCAATAATTTTCGGCGTGTTATAAAATACGAACCAAGGAAGAAGGGACGGAGTTATTTAACTCCATCCCATTCCATCCTCTGTGAGATTTCGAACCTGACCCCAGACCATTTCCTGTGTCTGTGGAGGATAAAACATTGATCCTATCCATCTCAGATAGTATGACAAAGAGAGACCGCGACGATCTCAGAATGGCTGTCAATCTTCTGGAGAGACCGGGCCTGAGCATTCAGTTGATCAACCTGCTCGGCTATCCCATCGAAGGAATCACAAAGGCCCTGCCGAGATGGGCCGGGCAGGCGATTGGAAACGCGGCAACCAAGGCCGTGGAGACAGCTTTCTATTTGGCGTTGTCTACGATGGGCAAGAAGAGCCAGGGCAGGCCCTTTCGATGGATCCATCGAGCGCTGGTCCTTACCAGTGGAGCTGTTGGAGGTTTTTTCGGATTTCCTGGCCTAATCGTTGAACTTCCGATCTCAACGACACTGATGCTTCGTTCCATTGCGGACATTGCTCGAAGTGAGGGCGAAGACCTCTCCTCCATTGATACTCACCTGGAATGCATCACTGTTTTTGCTTTGGGTGGAAGGTCAAGGGGGGACAATGCCGCCGAGACAGCCTACTATGCTGTTCGAGCAGCTCTGACGCGAACCCTGTCTGAGGCTGCTGAGTTCATAGCACAACGAGGGATCGCGGAAGAGGGCACTCCAACGATGATTCGAATGATGGCAAAATTGGCTACACGCTTTGGTGTCATCGTTACGGACAAGATGGCCTCCGAAATGGTACCCATCCTCGGAGCACTAGGGGGCGCATCGATAAACGTGCTTTTTATCAGTCATTTTCAGGCTGCAGCTCGGGGGCATTTTACTGTTCGCCGGCTGGAGAGGAAGTATGGAGGAGAGTTTGTAAAAAAAGAATATGAAAAAGTGCTTGAAGAGCTTGGAGTGGGGGTTAAGCGATGAGGAGATAGGAACTTTCGGGGAGGCATTCACTATACTACAGGAAGGGTAAGGAAAACAGGGACGTCCCCCTTGTCCTATCCCATTGAAGAGGAGCTTGCACCAACAGGATGCGAAATATCGATATCTGATGTCTGAAAAGATGCAGTTGGTTTCTACCAATCCGTAAAATGGTCAGAACCTAATGCAAAATTACTACCGAAGAAGTTATAAAGAATATTCAGCCAGGAATTGTTTAAGAGACTGTTAAGTCCTGCGCGCCTTTGGCGCTTGCCTTTCCCAGTCCCTTGGCCAAGGCGTTGGCATTCTAAGGGGGTATCCAAGGGTATGTTCTTCCGACGCCTCAATGAGGAAATCAAGCTGAGTTTGTCTGTGCCGCAGTATGCCGACGAGCTGTTTGAGCTCACCGATAGAAATAGAGACTTTCTCAGGCAGTGGCTGCCCTGGCTCGATAAAGTAACGAAGCCAGCGGACACCAAAGAGTTTATTGAAACGCAGTTACTGAGATTCCAGCGAGGAGAGGCGCTGCATGTTACTATCTTCTACCAGGACAAGATCGCAGGGGTATTGGCTTATAACCAGATCGATCAGGTTAACGGTATCGGATATATCGGGTACTGGCTGGCGCAAGACTATAACGGTAAGGGCATTATAACGAAAAGTGCTAAAAACCTCATCGAGCTAGGGTATGCCTATTATTCCCTCAACCGGATTGACATTCGCTGTGCAGTGGAAAATCTCAAGAGTCGGGCTATCCCTGAACGTCTAGGCTTCAAGAATGAAGGCATTATTCGTCAGGCCGAGAATCTATACGGTACGTATCTGGATCATGTCGTCTACGGTTTGCTGAAAAATGAGAAAGGATGCTAACAGCGCGCCTAACTCGGACGTGCCGCCCTCGCCGCCGCCCCGGTGAGCTATCAGCCCTAAGGCTTAGCCCTTGACACAGGACGAGAAACGAAGAAAACAACGGCTTGCTCAGCAGAACAATCCAGCCGACCGCTCTCAGCGCCGGCTGGTCTTGTCCGTAAACATGCGCATCGGATATGCGAAGTTAAATTCGGGGAGTTGGAAATAGCCGTCACATCCTTGGCTGCTTATACATCCGGAGCGTACTCAAATAGGCTATGATCGATACAAAGCTCATTCTGATTGAAGGCATACCCGGTTCGGGTAAATCGACGACCGCTATGAATTTGGCTGCTGAGATTTCAAAACGAGGAATCAAATGTCAATGTCACCTTGAATGGGCAGAGGATAATCCGATTTTTATCGGCCACATGGAAGATTTGTCCGAAGTCATTTCGTCATCGAAATTACGTGAACAGGATGTCCTGCAGCAATGGCGAAGCTTTACTAAAAAAACGAAGCAACAAGCAGCTGTCATCGTCATAGAAAGCCGGTTTTGGCAAACCGATGCAATGTACCTGTATCTTTCCGGTCATTCGGAAGATGAAGTTATGAAAGGCAACAAGGGTGTTATCTCGGCGATATCCGAGTTAAACCCGGTTCTCATTTACTTGGCCCCAGAGGACGTCGCGCAAATGCTCATGTGGACCGCAAAGGTCAAAAACAGAAAATGGCGGGAGTCTGGCAGAGAAGGCTCTTGGGATCAATGGGGAAATGAGGTATATGAACAACAAAGATGGTTCACAAATCGTATGCTGAAAGGCCCAGAGGCAATGGTTAAGTTCTTCAATGAATGGACATCGATTGCAAATAGACTTTACGAAGAACTTCCCTTTCGGAAAGCCAAAATACAAAATCCAAATGCTGACTGGGACACAACCATGAGTAGGATTAGGCATTTCTTGAAAATCGACTGATGGTGTGTTGTGAGAATCACGGCTTGTGGCCAGTGAAAAGCACATAAGAAGTCGAAGCGAGGGGTCAGCCCCTGACACAGGACAAGAAACCAATAAAGGAATGGCTTGCCCAACAAAACAATTTCGCCGACCGCTCTCAGCGTCGGCTGATTTTATCCGCTGAATGAAAGGATCAAAGGGAATGACAATGAAAACACTAAAATCCATCGTGAAGGTTTCAGCTGTAATTGTGTTCTTAATCTGTCTTTACACTTTCCTTCTTGGCAACAAAGTGTTCAATGGCAAATTTGATAATGACGGGATTGCTTGGTACTTTCTAGCAAAAGGCATTTTTTGTTCTCTTTCTCTCTTCTTGTCTGTAGAGGTTCTGGAAGCGATTCGGGATCTCAAAAGGCAGGATCATTCGATCACATAATCATACCGTTTTGCGGCATCCTAAGGGAAGCCTTAATGAGTATCAAGACGCCCCAGGCGACGCGAAGGACTGCGCGCCTTGCTAGTCTTTCGGCGAGAAAATCAAATGCAACCTGAATATACTTCCTCAGTTTAAGAACGTCGCCCAAAGCAGCACACCGATTGACCCATTCGGGAGCGCCAGGTCCCGTCTTTGGTGGTGTTGAATTCTCATCGGAAAAAAGGGTAAATAGAAAGATAAAAACAGGATGGGAATGGATCGGAACCTTCTCAAGAAAGGCTTTGCCTCTGGCATTCGCAGGGGTTGGTATGGGTATGTGTGGACATTGAAGATTCTGGTCCCCATTTCTCTTCTGACCGCTTTTCTCGAATGGAGCGGGGTAATCTATCGGATCAATTTTCTCATCGAACCGGCGATGAACTGGCTCCAATTACCAGGGATGGCGGCTCTTCCTCTCGTAATTGGGCTCATCGCGGGCATTTATGGTGGGATTGCCTCCCTATCGGTCCTTCCGTTAACCAAGGATCAAATAACGCTCGTTGCCATCTTCTTGCTCATTGCCCACAATCTGATTCAGGAAGGGGTGATCCAGGGAAAGTCGGGCATCCATCCCCTGAAGGCAACTTTTTTTCGTCTCGGAGCAGCCATTGTCACGGTCCTGGTCGTCGCTCGATTTCTCAATCCGACCTCTGAATCATCAGGGCCTATAAGAATGTCTTTGCCCATGTCAGAGCCACTGGTTTTGATGTTAACTCATTGGGGCGTCTCCACACTTCATCTCATGATCAGAATTTTTTTCATCCTTATGAGCATACTGATCGTATTGGAGGTGTTGAAGGTCTCGGGCTGGATGGAGTCTATTTTAAAAGCACTCACACCTCCTTTAAAGCTTCTGGGCCTCAGCGAGAGGGTGGGGATTCTCTGGATTACCGGAGCCTTTTTCGGGGTGGCTTACGGCGCCGCTGTCATTGTGGGAGAGGCAAAAAAGGGAGATCTAACTAAGGAGGAATTAGAAAGACTTCATGCTTCCATTGGCATTAACCATTCCATGATCGAAGACCCTACTCTCTTCATGACCCTGGGCCTCAATGCCTTCTGGCTCTGGGTACCACGATTGATCATGGCGATTCTTTTCGTCCACCTGTTGAGACTGTGGCAATGGTTCAAAAACAGATTCATCCACTTAAGTTCTTAATCTGGTGATCAATTACCCAAGGGTTTTTAAGAATTTTCCAATAGGAGGGACTCATGGATTTTATGAAAACTTCAAAACTAGTCACGATCAATGCCAAACCTGAACCCATTGAAGTGGACTTGCGTAGAACCGCCGTGATTGTGGTGGATATGCAGAATGCCTTTGTCAGCA
>JBEKDJ010000311.1:0-5898 GCA_050014415.1 Thermodesulfobacteriota bacterium
ATTATCTTTAGTTATTACGATTTTTCCATGGGTTCTTGTATCACATTCCGGATCGGCTCAACCAATTTCGTGGAAGAGGCAACGGACCACAAGAATATTAGTGCAGCCCCTTTTCAATATCTTATTTGTGTAAACTATCACAACCTTTTTGTCAAGTAAAAAATGCAGTAACAAACCTCCATTTTTTTCTTGACATGTCTATGCTGAATTTGATAGAAGTTAAGCTGAAAGAAGCTGGTTTGGTCTGAGTATTTAAGATCCTTGCGGTCTTTATTGCAGGTAACAAAGGGGGGATGATTATGGGGGAAGAAAAGGTCCAGTTCGATTGTCAGGAAGAGAGCCAAACGGTGAACGAAGGTCGACGAAGGTTATTAGGAATATTGGCTGCTAGTGGTGGCGCCGTCGCAGCTTCAATGGTGCTTCCCGAGAAATGGGTCAAGCCAGTTGTTGATTGGGGGGTGTTGCCAGTTCACGCCCAGGTCTCGCCCACAATCGTCCTGAGCAGCCTACAAGTCACCCTAGTTCTAGGCAGTGGCAGCAGTGAAAGGGTTTCGCAAGGCCCCCAGCCATCAGCTGTGGTCATTGGCCCTAGCTTTGGCGCGGTCTTCCATTACGATGATGGTGGAGGTCAGGTGAATGGCTCCACAAATCTGTTTGCTTCCGTTTCTCCCTGTGGAGAGTTGAGTTTCAGTGGCCAACCGATCAGTTCTATTCCCGGCGCTGCTATTTTGAACGGTACTGGTTACTCAGGATATATAGGCTTTCCATTCGTTACCAATTGTATTACGAATGCCTCCTTGTGTGTCAAACTTGGCATCGGCACACGCCTCAGCAACCAACTGTGTGGAAATCTCCCAAACATCATCTGATGCTGAGCAAAAGTAGAAGCAGCATTTTTACAACGTCTTAAGCCTGTCACTTGAGTCCCTCATTCGAGGGACTTTTGTTTTTGAGAGAACGACACACTCTAGGTACATCAGGCGTTTCCGTCTGACTTCACAGCTTTCTTAACTTCAGCATATGGCGAATATCCTCATCTATACCTCAGGTACTCTAGGTGATCACCTACCTTTCATGGCTCTGGCCCGGGCGCTGGTGGCGAGGGGGCATCAAGTCCGGATGGCCATCAACAAGGCCATGCATGGCTACGCTAACAGACTCGGACTGGAGGCTATTGCCCTGACAGACATTGACCGCGGTCCAGAAGAAGCGCGGCAAAATGCATGGGCTTGGGATCACTGGAACAACCCGGATTTAGCGCATCACCCCAAGGCAAAACCGTTTGACTTAGGGAGTTATATCCTTCAAGCCCGGGAATTGATCGATCTTAGCCGAGATGCCGATTTACTCATCTCCACTTCTATCCGGACACTCGGTTATGTGGTCCATTCTAGCACTGGTTTGCCTTGGCTTACCGTTTCTATGAATCCCTATACGTTCTGGCAGCCAGTCTTGGCTGTGGAACGAAAAGCCTGGGAGCAGAGTCGTTTTGAGGAGTATCGTAATCACAAGGGCTTGATCGCCTACACCTTTGCTGAGCTTGATATTGACAGACCTCCTCCCTCATGGTCCATGGGTTGGCTATTTGCCAGACACGTCATTCTTGCCAGCAGCCCGCACTTCAGCCTGCCCGATCTAAACCAGCTTCAACCCCGATCGAGCGTCGATATGACGGGCTTCTGGTTCTATGAAGATCCTGACTGGCAGAATTGGCAGCCAGACGAAACCCTGCTTCGCTTCATGGAACAAAGGCCGATCGTGTTGTCTTTTAGCAGTCAGCCTTTGGAAGACCCTGCCCCGATTCTCAAGCTGCATGTGGAAGCAACTGCCCAACTCAGGAGACCACTGTTAGTGCTGAAGGGCTGGGCGGGTTTCACAGAAAAAGACCTGCTGCCAACTGCCAATCGCGAGAAGATTCTGTTCGCTGATTTCATCCCCCATGATTGGGCCTTTGCGAGAGCCGAATGTGCCATCTTGCACGGAGGAATCGGCTCCATTGCCAGGGCCTTACGGCAGGGATGTCCCCTTTTGATCGAACCTTACGGCAACGACCAAATCCACAACGCCTCCTGTGTCGTGACCCTGGGCGTGGGTGCTGCAATGCATCCCTTCAAGATGACGCCCGACGGCCTGACGAAGGTATTGAGCGAAAAGGTTTTAATCCCTATGTGTCGCCAGCGTGCTCAAGCTCTGGGAGCCAAAATTCTATCTGAAAGAGGACTGGAGGCGGCATGTCATCTTGTGGAGAATTACCTGTCTTGGCCTCGGTTCATTGACGAGCAGCAAACATGTCAGGTTCCATCCCTTTACAACCGTTCTTTGCCGCAGGACAGCGAGGTCCCTCGGCAAGACCAAGACCCGTCTGTCTGAACGACGTGTGGCTTTGCACGATTTTCCTCAACATTGTGTCTATGTGTTTCACGGAGAGAATACGTTTTCAGCCGAGTACCTGGAGGCCGACTGGCTGGCAGCCACCGGGTCGTGCGCAGAGGACATGCAGGAAATCATGGTCTGAGAGCTCCAGAGCCGTTCGTGAATCGATCTTTCCCCATGAATCGGTCAAGATCCGACTTCCGCAGACCTCCTTTTCTGGCGGCTAACGTTCCGATGACTCCACTATCGTTTCGATACGATGGCCGATCTGATCAAAATGGGAGTAGAGCATCCGATAGGCAGGCACTTTTCTTGCCAGGCGTGTGATTTCAGGGAATCCATGGTCCGGAAGATTTCTGGCGTTGACAAGACACTTCATTAACTCCAGACCCGCTTGAGCCCTAGAGAGGGGCTGAAGAATGAAATCAGAGTTTGGGCGATACTGGGGAAAGAAGAGTAGGTCCAGGGGAGCCTCTTTATCGGGAGGGTTACAGTTGAGCAAAACAGGAGAAATCAGATCGTTTACGATGGTGCTGAGGATCTTACTGGCATTCCCCTCGAAGTCAAAATCATTTTTTAGAACGGCTCTTGAGGGAGCTTTCAAGTTCAGGGGGCGTGTGAATGCCTGGAAGGTATCCGCTCCGTCCCTCAAGAAGGCCATCTCATCGGTAAGGTAGTTAAAACCTCTCCTAGCAAGCCAGAAGGTTAATGTTGTTTTCCCCGCAGCGATTCCACCTGGGAGGAGCAGCCCCTTTTCCCCCCGGAAAAGTGCACCGGAATGAAAGAGCAACCCGCTACGGCTGCGGTCCGCCAAGTCATGGCCGGTTGAGCCGAGAAGGACATCTGCCAATTCGGCATCCGAATTACCCTCGTAGATCAAGATGCCTTCCCGGTGCAAATGGAGCTGGTTGGACTCATGAAAGGGTAGAATTTGGTACTTGACGCGGAGGGGGTCCTCGGTATCCGCGGTGATGGGGAGGGACCCATATAGAAAGTCAACAATTCCAGCCGCCCTCTCACCGCTATATTCTACAGATACGGAGCTCCCTGCGAAGCTAACAATCCTCCTGATCACGGCATTCATACGAGCTCAATCGCCCCTTCATCTAGAAACCTGCTCAAAGTCTCATCTACGTCAGAGGCGATCGTTCCAGCCACTTCGGGATAACACTCTCTGAGGAAGGTTGTGATCTCCTCTTTTGTGTAAGTTCCATCGCAGAGCTCCCATATGAGGGATGCTGTCTGGTTGCAATAGAGAATCTTCGTTTCACCGGGCTGATAGAGAAGGAGCTCTCCATCAATCATCTCCAGACGGTAATTCTCCTTTCGGCGCGGCTTATTCAAAACAGTTGACCTCCTGTCGATTCATTCGGCCGTAACACCTTAGCTCTTTGAAATGGAATAGTACTCGTCCACCAACTCCCTCCAAGAACGGGGCTTCCAAAGTCTTAGAATGCGGATTCTCATATTGTATAGCATTGAAACGCAGAAAATAAACAAAACGCTGCACTACTTCTTGAGCCGTCTGGGTAATCCAGCAGAAAGGTTTCCGCTCCAAAACTTTTCCAATCCTGCCCTTGGCGGGAACCGGTGGACCACGGGGCGATCTCGTAAAGAGCCGAAGTGTTACATTCGACCTATCCTCTGCCGATGAGATTTCGATGTTTCACATTCCCCAGGATGTGCAGGGGATGGTGCAATAGCCTGTACCAGAACAAGGGCTGGATCGTATCGAGACCGTAGTACAATCGTAACCACCACTCTGATGGAAAGAAAGTGTCCTTCAGGAAACGTCCGAAATCCTTGATCCCGTGCTTTGGCAACGCAGAAGTTGGCCATCCACGGTAACTTTCCCCAACCCCCTCGGGTTTGCGTTCGATTTTGATCGGGGCTTGAGTGATTAAGTCTTCAGAGAGTGGGGTGAGAAAGTGCAGCAAGGAGAGGGTCGAGACCACAAAAGGGGATTGTACCTCAAGCTTCTCCCAATCAATTACTCTGGCAAAATGCTCGGAAAAACTGATGATATCAGCTACCCAGATGAGGCGAAGCGTTCCCAATAGGGAAGGGCTGTGATAGATATTACAGAAATGGAGGCATAGATGTCTGAGCATATCTTCGTAGCCGAGAGTACGGGCTGTGATTCCATCAGGTCCTAAACGAAAAGGGAGTGGAAGCGAGCTCAAGTCGCCCATCTCCATCGAATGGGATTCGTATGCCCTGAAGAGATTGTGGTGGATTTCCACTTTAACTACAACCCCGTCGATAGACACGCTAGCTGCAGGGAGGTGGCCGTGCAAAAGCTCTTCGCGAGGCGACGAACTGCTAAATGGCAAGATGAAGCCTTTTTTAACCAGAAGATCATGCGCCTGTCGAACATAGGTCTTCGCTACAAAGAGGTCCAGGTCACCCATTGGACGGAGTCCTGGTTCTGGGTACACCAGGTGAGACAAGGCCCCTCCTTTCAGAACTAGCACAGGCACACCGGCAGCGTCAAAAGTGGTCAATAACTCCTTCAGCACGCGCGTCTTCAATTGGTTCGCATCGCGATGGTGGAGATAAAGGCCCTGTAACGCCCTTCGGACAGGAGGAGGAGGTTGGATGCCTGCTTCTCGAAGATGAGTATAGAGAAGCGGGGCAATCCCTTGAGCTTCGGCTTGATCCGCAACCCCATCCCATTCAGGAAGCTGAGATTCCAAGTGCACTGTTTCCTTGGAGAGTCTTTGGAGATGGCTCGCATCGCACCCGGCACGAGCCGAAAGGCTTAGGAAACGATAAACAAGGTAATCCATCTTATCCGTTAACAGCCTGCAAGTAATTTTCCAACTGATGCCTCATGGCCGGGGAGCCCTCGAGGCATAGAAATGCATCCTCGCGCCCCTTTTACAGAAGGAGGGGTGGAAGGATTTGGAAAGTTATTTCCTGAATTAGTTTCAGCACTTTGATGGCGTAACTATACTGAAAAATGGGCTTGGGTGTCAACAGAACAGGAGACCTTGTTACAGTGCCCTTTCTTGCGGTCTCTGTTTCCCCCTCCTTCCGCTCAAGATCTCTATCTTGCTTTTGGAATTTCGGTCTTATCAACCGATCCCTCATTGATTTATCCAATTTCCAAGGCCAGCCATGTGATTGTTTGGTGTGAAACATTTCAAATCGATTTGACTCAACATGAATGAATTGAAAAGGCTCTATTATGCGCCGTCAGTAGGGGTGAACTTGTCTTGGACATGGGCAAAACAACAATGAGAAAACTGAAGGAAATCAGTAAACAACGATTTCATCGACGAATTTTACCCAATTAGACCCGTAGGCATCTTCGGACACCAGTCGCAAAGGGAACCCGTGCTTTTGAGGAAGGGGTTTGTCGTTCACTCGATAGGCTAAGAAGATCTTCTTTTGAAATATATCCTTTATTGAAATTCTAACGGTCTTTTCACTACCTCCCTTGACATCGATGTATCTTGCCTCATTCTTCATATGTGCATCTTGGAGCAGAACTGTTAAGTGAACTCCGGTCCAACGGCCATT
>JBEKDJ010000312.1:0-5860 GCA_050014415.1 Thermodesulfobacteriota bacterium
TCATGTGCGTGACCGAACCCTCGTGCCTTGCTAAAATATCCGAATCCGATACGGATCAGAACGTATTCATAGCCGGCTTTCGGAAGCTCATCGGACACACCCTGCTCCTTGATGCGTTCCCATCCCTCTTTTCCGCGCACGACTTCAAGAAGCGTAATGTCAAGGTTATAGATTTCAGGGGCCGAGTAACGATCGCCACGCTCGATCTTGGCCTTGACAGTCACCCCCACCGGGGCCGCATGATCCGGCTGACTGCCCAGCGTTGCATCGCGTTTTTCTTTCCCTCTCTCCTCTGCCATCTTGATTCCCACCCTCTTTGCGTCGCCGGTCGTTCGAATCATTGTCCAACCGGCCTTCTCGCAGCATGCGAATTTCATCCGTTTTTAGCAGCAATCCTGACAGGAACTATTAATGCCCATAGGATCAAAGCTATGGAGCTTGAGCCATATAGGACCCCACTGATGCAAGAGCACATAGTTGCTGTGCGCATACTCACGATGAAAGGCGAGAAGAGGTTCTTTCTCATCCTCCGGCACCTGAAGGATAACCCATCCCTCCCGCGATGTGCCGAGAGGAATGGGTGTATCGATCAACTGTGGTTGGGGCTGACGTAGGACTGACAGGATCTCGTACTCTGTCTTTCCGTCTCCTGATGCTGCACTGAACCCCTTTTCCGAAATTACATAAGCATTGCTCGGCTCCTCAAAACCCTTTGCCTTCCGAGAATAGCCAAATCTGATGCGGGCCAGAACATACTCAAAACCAGCTTTCGGTGGCTCATCACACATACCCTTGGCCTTGATGCGGTCCCGGGCATCCTTTCCCCGAACAATCTCAAGAACCCTAATCTCAACAAAATAACCTCGCTCCGTAGTGACCTTTGTGGGCACCCCGATCGGCACCGGGCGATCAGGGCTGCTACCCATTATGGAACTGCGGTTTCTGGACGCAGTTTTTTCTTCCATTTCAATCTCCACTTTCTCTGATGGTAAGGTTCTTACATGTTTCAGCCTGAGAATTTTCTTCTAACTATTAGATTTAGTCAGTGTCTCAGATCTCTACCTAAACCTCACCCTTAACCTCGTGTTGTTTGTCTTTCCCCTCTACCTCCACTCATCGACGGAAAAGCTCCCGATGAGGTGAAAATCCCCTGCCTGCCAGAAGTCATTCGTCCTTCCTCCTACCACAAGGACAGTGATATCATCGGCGCTGCGATACCTGTTTATCAAAGTGTCACCGGGTTGTTTCAGCCATGAGGCATAGGGTTCAATACCCTTTTGGCCCATGGGCAAGCTGAAGCCGTTCACCAGGTGATATTGCCAATATTCTCCAAGGGGGAGAAGCGTCTTTTCATAGACATGCTTGCTGACAGATTCCTTTGCCAGGAAGCCTTCACTTACAAGATCGTTTGCCACGATCGGATCAAGCAGGAGGCTCAATCCGCTCTTGTACCCACCCGAAGGCAGGATTCGACTTGCCATGTTCAGAATCGAATCGATCTTGGTCTTCTCATAGGTATCCTTCCAGTGAAAGAGACTATATCCATGGAAGATACTCATTGCGCTTTCTTCAGGTTTATAACCCAGTTGTACGTGGAAAGGCTCCCACCCTTCAGGCAGGAACTCCTCGTTCTCCGCGAAGGTGACGTGGCTGTAATTGGTCACATTCCCCTGAGAACCCCAATAGGTTTTGTTCGGCACTCCTCCAGCCCCAAGATTGATGGATATCAACGTGGCAACCCTTCCAATCACTGCATTGGCCCGATTCATAGGACTTAAGGCGCCTGTACCTGAGTTCATCCCGATCTCATTCCTTATCGGTCCGTTGATCACGATCATCCTGCCGAAAGACTGTGTAGAGGTAGCAATGGCAGGCGCTCCGGATGCCGCCACCGCTAGGATTACGGGCATGTACTCCGGTTTCGCTCCTGCCAGGACTGCATTGGCTGCAACCTGCTCTACTGTGAACGTACACGCCTCATATCCAGAGCGCAGTTCACCCACTACCTCGTCGGGTTCATGGCTAGTTCCCTTGAGTATTGCCGCTACCCTTTCCTCTGTGGGAAGGACAATCGGGAGGTAATCAGTCCATATATTTTCAAGAAAGAGTCGGTGGAGGGTTTCCTCGGTATCTGGCCCGATCAGCCTTGACTCGGACCTCTCCTGTGTCCCTGACCGCATATCCTCTGGGGTTAATGGTCTGGTTAAAGCTTCAATAATTTCATCTATGATGGGTTTGCCGGTTATTGGGTCATTGCCCTTAATATAGTCCCGGCATACTGAAGCTGGCACTCGTGAAATAGGATGGGGAACGGTAACCATCCGGTGATTCGGCATGCCGACCAATCCTGCATACATCTTTCCGAGACTTGCAAATACTTCAGCTTCAATGGATACAGTGGGTACCCCCGTTTTCTCCAGAGTGGTACAATGCACGACGACCGCCGGCGCACAGGTACTTCAGTGGCCGGTCGCCAGTATCATTGCATCCCCCTCTTTCTGTATCTCCTCCCATAACTTGGGATCAGCCTCACCGTAGGGTCCGGCCTTCTCTCTGCGTATAAACTTCGTATTTGGATATCGTTCGGATAGTATGTCCCGTAATTCTACAGTGAATTGTTGGGTATACGGCCAGCGTATATCGACGATGTAGATTGTCTTTTCGTCAATGGAGTCGAGACGGGGTGCCATGGGTATGAGCTTTATTGCTGGAAGCTGACCACGGGGGTTAAGTACGGTGATCATCAGTCCATTACCTCCTTTCAGACTTGTTATACACAGCGACATTAATCGCAGCAAAGGGCGTCATTTCCGCGAAAGCGGGAATCCAGAAAAACACTGGATTCCGGATCAAGCCCGGAATGACAGACTGGATAATACTTATGTCGTTATGTATAGTCAGTCCATAATCATATAGACACCGAAGATTCAATTCCTCGTAACACTTCAGCTCTTTGAAATAGGGTAGATTAGGTCACCGGTCAAGGATGTTGGAAAAGTTTTTGACCTGCCTGCGCGCAGCCCCGCCTTGCGGGACGAAAGCAGGCTTGAAACCTTTTGATGAATCTCGAGGAGTCGAGTCTACGACATTCAGATGGCTTCAAGGTGATTACGGCGACTACTTAAATTCCGCCATTTTCGGCTCCCCTTTCCCACACCTGAAGAAGCCTCTCGGCAGAGATGGCCGCGATAGCGCCATCACCTACCGCCGCAGCAACCTGTCGGGGCGAGCCACTCCTGACATCACCGGCCGCAAGTATGTAAGGAACTTCTGTCTTCATCTTATCGTTCACGATTATTTGTTCCTGGCTATCCAGCGGCACAATACCATCCAGATAGCCTGTATTGGGCTCCAGGCCGATATGCACCAGGACGCCTTCCACTTTTTTCCGTTCTCTTCTATGACCACCTTTATCCACCAGTTCTATGGCCTCAACCTTGTCATTGCCGAATATCGCTTCGACCCTCATACCGCAGAGAATTTCCAACTTCGGATTGGTAGATGCTCTCTCCTGAAGAATCGCTGTGGCGGTTAGTTTAGATTCTGCTTCAATCAGGATCACTTTAGATGCGATTTTCGACATGTAAAGAGCCTCACCGACACCAGCATCTCCACCCCCGCATACTGCCACCATGCGGCCGGCAAAGTGACCTCCATCGCAGAAGGCGCAGTTAAAGACGCCTTTTCCCTGTAAAGATTCTTCACCAGGAACACCCAGCTTCTTGTTTCTGGAACCGCCGGCGATGATCACGACATGGGTGGTGTAACCCTGCCCACCGGCACAACTCACCCACCGGCACCCTGAAAAAAGCTCAATCCCAGTCACTTCGGCTATCTTCATCTGCAGACCATACCTCGCGGCCTGGTTCACCATCTCCGAAGCAAGCTGGGCACCGGAGACACCGTTGGCAAATCCGGGATAATTCTCTATCAATTCCACGTTCCTGATATACCCGCCGAAGCTCTCTTTATCTAAAAGGAGAGTCCGCCGCTTGGCCCGGCTCAGATACAATCCGGCGGTCAGCCCGGCTGGGCCGCCGCCGATGATGACGACATCCCAATCAAACATATCAAAGCCCCTTCATATTAACACATATGTCTCTAAGCAAATCATTACTAACGCCCTGCCTTAGTAAGAGTGGCTCCAAGTATCAACCTGGTCTGATGTGACGTCCATTTGTATACCGCCTTTATGTATGAAAACCAGACGACACTGCCCGGCACCCCACTTGCAGTCCCGGCTACGACGATATGGATGTCCTTCGGCGAGATTAAGACAGGGACCTTTCCTCCCGGTTTAAGAACCTCTTGAAACACGGAAAGACGATCTGGAGGAATCATGTCAGCAAAGAGCATGCCGCCTTCAATACTTCCCTTGATCCTCTCTTCTAGGCCGCGTACCTCATCCGGGCCAAATTCCTCGTAGGGTATGCTTGTACGTTCATAAATGTAATTTGCAAGACCTTCCCGGGTAAAGCCCAGATGGTGCAGTTCCGCAGCTGCTTGCGGGTAAAGCACAAATATATGTTTAGACCAATGAGCCATGGGGTTAGCTGTCCCACGTCTGAACATGGCGAATATTCTGCGATTCTGACTTATCCCATGGACCATGTCATTCAAAAGCTCCTGGGCCGAGCGACCAGTGAGATGATTCACACCAAAACCCCCGTAACCCCCCACTGTCGACACTGTCACGCAACTATCTTCTGATTTGAAACCTCGGTCCGCATGATAAGGTCCCCAGGGGCTGAAATCTTCATTCTCTGAAAAAGTGTAGAAGGTATGGGGCGACGGCCGTCCCACATTGGCCATATCGCTCACTCCCGGCCACACGTGGCCAAAGTTGAGCAGGCACAACCTTACCGCGCGGCCAATGGTATTGTTAGCTCTCCATCCGTGGCCCAGGTAGCCTATCTCGGAGTTCATCTTGATCTCCTTTCCAATAGGCCCGGTTACCATTATGGCAAGGGTGAAGTTACCCGTTGAAGCCTGCATGTGCAGGACATCGAAATTCTCATCTGTAAGACCTTCCAAGGCGGCAATGATTACCGGCAGGTACTCTGGCTTGGCTCCGGCCATCACGGCATTAATAGCGATTTTTTCTACGGTGGCAATGCCATTTCCGGGAGCCACCTTGCCGATTACCTCGTCAGGAGAGCGGCTGGTTCCTGAAAGCATCCATTTGACGCGCTCCGCTGTAGGGGGTATCAGAGGTAAACCATCACCCCAGCGGTTGTCAAGGAATAATTGGTTGAAGTTCTCAACAGCGGCCTCATAACTCTCGGCTACAATTTCAATCGGTTCAAAACCCTCTTTCTTTTGTTCAGGCTTCTTCTCCTCTGACGATAAGGGGCGAAGTAAGGCTTCAACCAATTCGTCAAAATGTGCCTCTGCAAGAGGCTTCTTGGCTTCCCTGGGTTGACGGCCCCATATATATCCCGGTATTACTACCAGGCGCAGTAAAGGCATTCCATTGACGTCAGCCGCCGTATTGGCATCATCCTCGAATCCCCGCGCAACAGCTAAAACCCCGGGGATGCCAAGTTCCTCTAATCTGACCGCACCAGACACGCTGGCACATGTGAAAGTACCTCAGTCACCGACACCATATAAGAATGTATCCACGTCTTTGGCCATCTTAGTTGCTAACGCTTCTCCGAGATCCCCCGGCCCGTTATATCTCAAGACTGTTGCGGTCGGAAATTTCTTCTTCAACAATCCCTCAATGGTGTCCCAGAAATAGTCTCCATCCGGTTTCCCATTCCAGTATAATCCAATCCTCTTGCCGTCCAATTCCGCAACGCGAGGCGAGATTCCTCGGGCTGGCGTGGCTTCCCTCTCACCCCGAGGATTAAGTACC
>JBEKDJ010000313.1:0-9562 GCA_050014415.1 Thermodesulfobacteriota bacterium
ATCAGATAAAACAACCCAACCAGGAAGAGACCAAGGAAGAGAATGCCGAAAAACAGTTTCGGCTTCTGGTACATGAAGAAGAGGAGACCCAGCGCAAGGACGATTGCGATCAAAGTATAGTTCTGAACAAAGGAAACCATTCCACCTATGAACCCTGAGAAGTCCATAAGCCCTCCTTGCCGGACCCATTATACCATATCGCTTCAATTCTCGCCCTTTTAAAAACTCGCTAAAGGTAATGCCTCAGAGGGTGAGAGGACAGCCTCAATGTTTGACTTGAGGGGTGTCCCTTCTATTGCAGGTCCTTTCAAACAGCCTATTTCCATCCAATCAGCCTTCAGATTTTTAGAAAGGATCCCTTCCTTCTTCTCATCCTCGATCGGCAGAGAGAATTTTTCAATTCCACTGCTTGGAGTGTGTCTTTGACATTTGACAGGCGAAGGTGCCTGACCTTGAAAGGGGTCTTTTATTTAAATTCCAAAGAAGACAGGGAAGGGCATGGCAACCGTTTTGCGGCCTAAGGGGACTCCTTCAACCCCTGGATAAAGGATAATGGAAAAGAGAAGCTTCTCCTTTAAATCTTCAGCCAAGCGGTTCAAGTTTTTTATGTCTGATTCGTTAATCTGATGGCCCCACTTCACTTCAATCGCTATTAACTTCCCAGCCCTCTCAATCAGAAAATCGACTTCCTGGCCTGTCTGGGTTCGCCAAAAATAGAGTCTGAATCGGTGATCCAATACAGGCATGAGCTTCAGCAGCTCACAAGCAACCCAGGTTTCGACCATGGGTCCGGCATGACCCTGATTCTCCAGGGCCTTCCACTCGTTTACTCCTATGAGATGAGCTGCCATTCCTGTATCATTAAAATAGAGCTTGGGTGTCTTCACCAGTCGCTTCCCCGGATGAGTGAAATAAGGCCGTATGAGCGAAATTTGATAGGTGACCTCGAGCAGATTCATATACCGACGCAACGTCGTAAAGGGTAGACCTGTTTCTCTGGAGAGGTCGGAGAGGTTGAGGAGTCTCCCTGTTCTTAACGCGACGAGGCTGAGGAGGCGATTAAAATCTGGGAGGTTTTCAATCGATTTGATATTCAACAGATCTCTTTCCAGATAGGTTTGACGGTAGGAGGAAAACCACTGTTCCCTTGCTTGATCAGACTCCATGAGAGCAGGGGTTGGGTATCCTCCCTTTAACATTCCCTCAATAAGACGGGGTTTATAGTCTTTCAGCGATGTTCTGGGATAGTTTCTTAGCAATTTCTTTGAATCGATGCCGCCAAAAAGGTCTTTCAAAATGGTGGGTTCTGGTTTTTCAAGAAATTCCGGCCAACAGAAGGGATGAAGGGTGTGAAGAGCGATTCGCCCTGCCAGACTCTCGGAGACGGTTGACAGGGTCATGATATTGGCTGACCCTGTCAAAAGATATTGCCCCGGTCTTCGATTTTGATCGACGTCTCGTTTAATGGCCCTCAATAAATCAGGCGCCTTCTGGACTTCATCGATGACAGCAGGCATCGGAAGCCCGTTGACAAAGCCGTCGGGGTCCCGGAGGGCTGCATCGAGGATGGTGCGGTCATCAAGCGTAAAGTAGGTCGCATCCCATGAGGCTTTGATCAGTGCTTGGGCTAAGGTCGATTTACCCACCTGCCGGGCGCCCGTCAAAAGGACCGCAGGAAAGTGCTTGAGGGATTCCAGGATCGGGTCTTGCAAATATCGCCGTATCATGGTTAATATTTAGCCACCAAATGGCGAATTTGTCAAGCTCTATTTCTCGTTCGGGGTACCCTATAGGGAATCGTTTATGAATCGGTTTATTATGGTTGTTTTGCTGAAATGCCGGGCCCAGTCATTTTTGAAAGCTTCTCCACGTTGAAACCCAATCTTTCTGCAAGGGTAACAAACTTAGGAGGGGGTGGTTTTCTTTCAGCACCATTACCCCACCAACACTCCTCAAGACTTCCAAGACATTCAGCCAGTATCTCACCCATCGAGTTCTGAGCTTCTTCTTTTGAAAGCTCAAAACCCCACGTTTCGGCAAGATCGAGGAGCTGAATCGTCTTCTCCGCTCTCTCTTCCAGCGTCTCGATACTTCCCGGGGATGCGGCCGCATTTTGAGTGACCATCCTCTGAAGAGCCTCCATCTCTTCTTCCAACACATCATTCAAGATCCGGATGGAGTCTTCCTTTTTCAGCTGAAAACCATGCTCTCTCGCCTCCTGAACAATCCGGTCGATTTCACCCCTTTTTATCGTCTTGTTAAAATCTCTTTTTAGCTCGTTAACCTCCTGCAAGAGACGGTCGCTCAACGTCACCTCTGCCGCCACCCGAACCTCATAAGGAATCTCCATGCCTTCCTTTGCCAAGGCTTCGATCGCCTCTCTCGTCCTGTCAAAAAGATGCGCATAGCTCTGAAAATGTTCCTTTAGCTCTCTCTGTATAGCCTTCTGGAAGATGGCCTGCCTTTCCTCTTTGAAGGTGTCTCGGATCGTTAGGACATGATCCCCAAGGAGCAAAGTGAGCGTCTTGGCCGTCTCATCCTCGCTTCCTCCGAGACTCTGGAGACTCTTCTCCTTCAAGCGATCGAAGTCCATTTTTCTCTCTTCCGAAATCCAGGTCCGAAAGATATCTTTCCTAGACGGGATCAATCCGAAAAAAAATTCCTTTGGCTCAGGAATCGTCTCAGAGGTGACTCTCACCTGGCCCAGGGCCAGCCAGCTATTGTCTTTCTCCATTCTTTCCTGATTGATTTTCTCTACCCGATAGGAGAAGACCTTCCTCTCCCTTTCTTCATTACTGAACAGGGAGGAAATCGCATAATGGTTTACCACCTTATCCAAGGAGACGCATCTTGGCTTCACAAGACGTTGGTAAACCTGGCGTCCATCTCCCATCTCGGGCAGGTTGCTATTGCCTTCGGATAGACAGTTAAGGAACATCCCCTCAATCTCCTTGTTCGTCATCTCCCGAGCCAGCTCCATGGCCCTTGCAGCATGTTGAAGAATGATGATCGTCTCGAGCCCTGAGAGATCAGAAAAAAACCAACCACAACTCGTATACATCTGTAGGGCATGTCTCTCCATCTCCAGGAGCCTGAGGCCCTTGATCCTCCCCTCCCCATTGAGTCCTTTGAGCCCATATCGATGGAAGAAATGGTCCAGGTTCCCGGATGAACGGTCAAGGATCACATCGATATAGCCATTTCTCGCTTCCCAGACATCTTTGAAAACTTTCTCTCCTTCCTCTTCGAAGATCGAGCTAAGCTCGTCCCTCATAAGATCGAGGGCCTCCCGAAGGGGCCTTCTCCATTTCTGATTCCATTCCGGCCTTCCTCCTGTGCTGCAACCGCAGTCCTCCTTCCATCGACCGACTCCATGGGCACAGCTCCACGAAGTGCCCTCTCCCCTGGGGCCTTCATCAATCTCCACTTCGTGAACCGGTGGAAACCGTTTCAGAAAGGCCCCATAATTGATCAGTTCAAATCCCCTTGACAGAAACCCCTCTTTCAGAGCATAGGCCAAGGCCATGTCACCAAATTTCTTGTGATGCCCGTAGGTCTCCCCATCCGTTGCAATGTGGACCAGCTGGGGTCTTTTCTTCAGTGGCTGGTAAGCCTGCCCGAGACGCTCACAGAAGGCATTGCCATCTTTTAAGAGATCTCCGAATGCCGTTTCTCTTGAAATCACCCCATCGTAAAAAAAGATATCGATCCAACGGTCCGAAATCTTCTTTCCCGACGCATCCCTGATGAAGCAGCGGTAAGGCTGGGTCGGATCGATCCGGCCTTGAGAGACATCAACCCATCTCTTGCCTCCAAAAGGCTGGACCCGCAGTGCCTGAAGAGGTCTCAGAATGAGGTAGCTCATTCCTTTCCTGACCAATACCCGAAGGGTAGCATAGTTTACGGCTGTTTCGGGGAGCCACAGGGCCTCCGGCTTCCGATTGAATCGCTTCTCAAAATCGGCGATGCCCCACAGAACCTCTGTCTCTTTGTCGCGCTCGTTGGCTAAGGGCATGATGATATGGTCGTAGACCTGCGCCAAAGCATTCCCATGGCCGAATTGTCTGAAGCTATCTCGGTCGGCTTTGAGAATGTTCTGATAGGTGGAAGGACATCTCCTCTCCAGCCAAGGGAGGAGAGTGGGGCCGAAATTGAAACTGATGAGGGAGTAATTATTGAGGATCTCCAAGATCTTCCCTTTGCCATCGACGATGCGGGCGTGGGCGTTTGGCCGGTAGCATTCAGAGGCGATTCGCTCGTTCCAATCGTGAAAAGGATAGGCGCTCTCCTCCGTCTCAATGATTTCAAGCCAGGGGTTCTCCCGCGGAGGCTGATAGAAATGGCCGTGGATGGCTACAAAGGCGTCTTTGATCTTCGGAGGATTTGCCATAACCAACTCTCCCATCTCGTTTCAGTATCGGCGTGAAAATGCAAAAAGCGCGCCCTGGGCGATTGGAGTAATGTAGGCGCCTTGAGCTAAAGTCAGATAGGTACCCTTTACTCCCTCTTCTTGACGCCGATATTTTCTTGCGTGTTCTTCTGACCAGAAGAATACCGACTTCCTTCAGAATCCATCGATGATGCTGGGTTCCCCGGGCTGGGGACCCCTGAGCGGAATGAAGAATACGGGCTTGGCTCCTGTCTCGACCACCCGATATTTCAGTGCGCTGTCTATCTCAATATGCAAGGGTTGCTTGCAGTGCGCACATTCAGTCGTAATAAGGCCCGACAAAAATTCTCCGCGTAATTGCCCTTGCACGAAGGGCACCGCTATCGCGTCCACCGCTCAAGCCGCATAGACTTGTTCACCTGTGCTCAGAGCCACACGATGCGGAGTCTCATCGACTGTTACGGGATATGCCCAGGTCACTGCCCCCTGCTCATTCCTGAACAGAAAAGTCATATGCTTCTCCAGATCCTCGAGAATGGTATTCACTTGATCGAAGGGCAGGTTCAAATTCTGTGCGATAAATTCGGGGGACAGGGGTTTGCCTCTGCGGGGCATCTCTCTCACTACGAAATCACGAATCTGATGGTGTTGTACCGACATGAACCCGAGGCCTGCATCCAGATGCCGCGCATTTCTGGATACCTGCATTTGCCAGATCAGTCGAGGAACGGGAACCATACAGCGCAGAAGCCCAAGTAACAAATTGTTTTGCATGAACTATGTCTCCTCAATATAGGCAATAAAAGGCTCTTTGTGCACCCGACGGCACGGCTCACCGGGAGCCTGATTTCGTAGCGATCCGGTGGAGCGGTTTGCTGGCAGCTCCACTACTCTTTTTCTCTGCCTTGATTTATTTCACGATGTATTCGATCCAGGTTTTCCTTCTTAGAAAAGAACGCTTTGCAAAGTGTATCTATTTCTTGTGAAGTGCAGATGCGGATTGCACGAGACCGCAATTCCTCCGTTCTTTCGAATGCGTCATTTGTCAATTCACACGGGTACTTTTCACACAAGCCGCAGTTATCAATTCCTTTCTCGTGTGCGCAAGCACGAAGTTCGGGATAGGCGCATCTGTTTTCAGGCTTACACCCGTAACAGGCGAGGTCCCGGGCATGAAATGCCGGGTCTCTTAGACCAAGACGAACCCACAGTTGTTTAACTTTTTCCAGTTCATTTACGCTTCCATTTTGAGCGGCAACATATCGGGGGCAATAAGAACAATTATCGCCGCATACTCCAATAAAAACCATAATCAGTTCCTCATGTCAACACAGTTCCTCAGCGGGCGCTATCAGCGATCCGGTGGAGCAACTCATTGGATCTTTACATGTCATTGTTTTCATCTGGTTCAATGCCTAAGCGCTTCAGATGAGAAATTTGCTCCGCAGAAAGGGGCTGTTCATCTATGCTTTTCAGCATGTCGGTCAGTCGATATACCTCAGTTTCATCTTCTTTCTTCATAATCTTTTAGCCCAACAATATTTTTTAAGCTTACTCTATGAATAGAGACATTATATGTTTATTAAGAAAGACGTCAAGGTATTTTGACTAAAAACCATTGTAGCTTAATGGTTATCGAGTTCTGGGACGTTATCTGGCTATTGGTGCTTGCCCTGTACCATATTGGGTGCAGGATTTGGAATTTGGTATATCGCACAGACGATGCCGTGCCAATACATTACGCTGATCGCTTATCGACCGGAACGTAGGTACATCCTTTAAGACCACAATAGTTCCCTACATAATCTGAATCTGGCCTGTAGAGCTCGGGTTTGGGTTGGGCCTCGGCAAATTTCTCCTCGATGATGTGGGCCGCCCAACCGGAGATTCTTGAGACGGCAAAGACTGGCGTAAAGAGGTCTCTCGGGATGCCCATCATATGGTAGACCGAAGCGCTGTAGAAATCGACGTTGGGATAAATTTCTCTCCCCTTTATCTTCCTGAACTCCTCTTTTGTGGCCGCCTCAATGGCCTTCGTCAGTTCGTACCAGCGCCGGTCTCCTATACGGTCGGCCAGCCTTTCAGATATCTTTCTGAGGATGGTTGCCCTCGGGTCCTTGGTGTGATAAACGGCATGCCCCATCCCCATGATCTTCCCACCCTTCCTAAGTTTCTCCGAGACCCAGGGCTTCACGCTTTCCACATCCCCTATCTCCAAAAGCATCTTCATCACTTCACTATTCGCTCCCCCGTGGAGCTCCCCTGAGAGAGCAGCCATGGCGGCTGCGATCGAGGCGTAGAGATGGGCGTGGGTGGAAGCCACCTCCCGACCTGCAAAGGTCGACGCATTGAAGGAATGTTCGGCATGGAGGATCAGACAGATATCGAAATCCCTGGCCGTCTCCGGGTCGGGAAGATTCCCTGTCAACATATATAGGAAATCTCCGGCATGAGTGAGATTGCGAGAAGGAGGGATGGGTTCAAGCCCTCTGCGAACACGATCCCATGCAGCGACCAAAGCCGGGAGTTTTGAAACGAGGCGGGCCGCCTTCTTCAAATTGGCCTCTTTTGTCTCCTCGTGCAGCTGGAAATCATAACTCGCCAAAATGGAGATAGCTGCTTGTAGCACATCCATGGGATGGGAAGATCCCGGTAGGATCTTCATAAATTCTACAACTGCGCCAGGAATTCCTCTCTCTGAGACCAATTCTGATTGAAACCTCTCCAGCTCGAATCGATTGGGCAGGCGATCGTTGAGAAGGAGGAAGGAGACTTCCTCAAAGGTCGAAGATGCAACGAGGTCGCAGATATTGAAGCCCCGATAGATCAGATTCCCTTTCTCTCCATCGACATCCGAGATACGAGTATCCGCCACCTTCACTCCCCGAAGGCCTATGTTTTTTGTCTCCAATTCCTCTCTCATCTCTTTACTCCTCTTAAAGGGTTCAAGAAAACAACGAAATCGTTCGGAGTCAACTTAGGTGGTGGCAAGAAACACACGAATCCTTGAATCCTCAATCTTGCCAAAGGCAGGACTCGGCAAAACCTGGGAAGCACCTCCCACTGCCTTCTGAGTGTAACATCTCCGTGAACACACCTCTCTACTATTTATGATATACTGAAACTTCAGAATTTCAACCTTTTTATGCCAAGTAGTCACAAAGAAAATATTCCCCAAAGCCGTTCTCTTCCCTCTTTCTTGCCCTGAAGGTCCTTATCCCGAATATAGTAGGCAACTGTCAAAAAAATAGGCAATTTGGAGCTTGAAACAGAATCTCTCATTTTTGAAATCTGTCTTATTTCCAATGGATTACAGATGGACCCCCTTTGGTATGGTTCTTAAATTCGTTGACAAAGTAATCTTCTTCCAATATAGTGGGTGGAGTATAGTGGGTGGAGAAAGGAGAACAGCCATGACTATTGGACGTCCAATCCCACCCCTCCACCTGAGTGACGATGAACGGGAAACCCTGGAACGATGGGCTCGAAGACCAAGAACCGCGCAAGCATTGGCTTTTCGGGCACGTCTTATCCTTGTCTGTGCACAGGGGAAGACGAATAGCGAGGTGGCTGCCACGTTTCGCGTCACTCGGCCCACCGTGGGGAAATGGCGGGCGCGGTTTGTCACACGTCGTTTGGATGGCCTGCTCGATGAGCCTCGTCCCGGAGCTCCCCGACAAATCAGCGATGCGTCGGCATCGATCGATTGAATTTCGTAAATTTCTTGATACGATTGATGATGCGGTTCCTCCGGATCTTGACATCCATCTGGTTCTGGACAATTATGGGGCCCATAAAACGCCCACGATCCACCGTTGGCTGGCAAAGCGGCCTCGCTATCATCTGCATGATACTCCCACGAGTGCCTCGTGGATTAATCAGGTGGAGCGCTGGTTTGCCGCTCTGACCGAGAAACAGCTTCGACGCAGCGCCTATCGGAGCACCCGAGAGTTGGAATTGGCTATTCAACGATATTTGGAAATTGCTAATAAGCATGCAAAACCCTTTAAATGGACCAAAACAACAGATCAAATTCTTGCAGCCGTTGCAAGATTTTGCAAACGAATTCATGACTCAGGACACTAGTAGAAGTGTGAATTATACCTAACCCGCAGCACCTTCACTATTGGGCAGAAAGAAACGGGTTTGATATTACCCCAAACAAGGAGGGCAAACGCGATGCATTCTCTTTGTTATAGAATGGTCATTATTTCTCTTGCGGCTTTTTGCATTTTATTTCTTATTGTCTGCCACAGTCATGCCCTTACAGTTCCACCAGACTTCCACAACTTCACAGATCGTTTTGCGTTGCCAATGCCCGTCTCCCATAGAGCAATTGTCCGCGTTCAGGCGAAGGTGGAAGCCCCAGGCCCAGAATCTCCCTACTCTCATGAGACGTTAGAGGCCCTTCCTGCATTGTTGTCAGAATATCGTCCTGAGGAATTGCTGCTGTCGTCTTCTGGAAGTCCCTCTCGGAACGAGTCAATGAGTCAACAGGGCACTCTGATTCTTGGGCCAATCACCGTGCTTAGGGAAAGTGAGTTCCCTAAAACGGAACAGATTCCCTTTAGTATCTCTGATGCTACTGGCCCCTTTTTCCTCCGTCTCACGAATGGTGCGCCCGAGGGCACCCATCGCGTATCGAGCGCTTCGGTAGTGCTCAATGGCCGCGAGGTTTTTAAGCCTTGTGAGATTAACCAAAAGGTAGCCAACCTGAACCGTCAGGTTACCCTTCGAATTGGGGAAAATCTCCTCGAGGTGAGGCTCAGAAGTGCCCCCGGGTCTTTCATCACTCTCGAGCTTTTCCATCTTGATGAGCAGTCTTGTCGGGTCTTTGGCCCTCAGACCTTTGTAAGAGGTAAAGGAAAACCAAAAAACGAGACAGTGCGCTTTGAAAAAAACCTCCAGTTCCATGGACCTTTTAGCTTGAATCTAACCAATGGCGATTCTGCAGGCTTTCACAAGGTTGATTCGGCTATCATCAAACTAAACGGATACCTCGTATTTGGCCCCAATAGCCTCAATGAGCATGTCCAGTATCTCTGGCAGACTGTCTCGCTACAACCAACCAATGTTCTAAGTGTGGAACTTCGTGGAAAACCAGGAGACCTCTTAACCATAGAGATAACCGGTTATGATGACACTCCGCCAACTGTCACGATTACAGGTCCA
>JBEKDJ010000314.1:0-5820 GCA_050014415.1 Thermodesulfobacteriota bacterium
CCGCCAGCCGGGCATGATTATGTTATCACTGTGAAAATGAAGTAAAGAATCCCCTAAAGAGCATACCCCCACAAGCTTCCCACCTTGTTATGACATTCCCTTTTAGAAATCGTTAACCTTTGAGGTTGTCCTGAGGTGAAGATAAGTAGGCGTTATCAGCACAACAAACTCCTCCTGGAATAAACCATTGACAAACCAATCATCACTTTGTAGATTACAACTCATAATAAAGGTGTCTATCCGAGGCTGACCAGGGATAATAAACTGAAGAAGGTATATTTCCCTCACAAATTGTTGCAGAAATATAAATTAGAATGTTAGTACGCTGTATAGCACCAACACAATGCCAAAATCCATTGGAGAAGAGGAGAATGGGAGAATGAAACATCAAGAAGGATTCCTAAAAGGTGTTCGGGATGCCAAGATCTATTTCCAGAGCTGGTTGCCGGAAAGTGAGCCCAAAGCAGTGTTACTCATTGTTCACGGGGTGGCTGAACATAGTGGCCGATACTTGAACGTAGTTAATCACTTCGTCCCGCTGGGCTACGCCGTATATGGAATCGATCACCTCGGTCATGGCAAATCAGAGGGCATAAGAGTGTACGTCGAACACTTTGATGATTATACAAATACGCTCAAGATTTACTTTGACAGGATACGCGGTTGGCAATCTGACAGACCGATCTTCTTGGTTGGGCACAGCATGGGTGGACTGATCAGTGCAGTGTATCTGCTTGATCACCAGGCTGAGCTGGCAGGCGCGGTTCTCTCCGGACCGGCTGTCAAAGTACCCAGCAACATCAGCCCCGCTTTCCTTCTTCTGGGCAAGATGCTGTCGGCCCTGGTGCCCAGGTTTGGGCTGCTCGGGTTGAATGTAAAGGGGGTGAGCCGAGATCCAGCGGTGGTGCAAGCATATCTCAGTGATCCTTTGGTGCATACGGGAAAAACCACTACGCGTCTAGCTGCTGAAATGGTCAAGGCGATGCAGACTGTCAGTGGTCAAGCAACCAGGATTACGCTGCCGATCATGATCGTGCAAGGCGGCGCAGACAAGGTGATCGATCCGGCTGGTGCACAGATGCTGTATGGCGCGGTCAGCTCTTCGGATAAAGAGATCAGAGTCTATGACGGCTTTTACCACGAGGTGTTTAATGAACCTGAACATGACAAGGTGTTGCGCGACGTGGAGATATGGCTAGAGGCGCATCTGGGTGCTCGAAAGTAGACCCACTGGTGAGAGCGGACTGGGAAGCCCCCATTCCGCAAGATCTAGGCACTACCAGGCAGGAGGAGAAGGATGGGCCAATATATCATGGCTCTGGATCAAGGGACGACCAACTCCAGAACACTCATTTTCAACAAGGCTGGCGAGATCGTTTCATCGTCCCAGCAGGAGTTCAAACAGATCTATCCCCGACCCGGCTGGGTGGAACATGATCCCGAGCAGATCTGGACCTCCCAGCTCCAAACGATCCAGAAGGCGCTCGACAGGGCAAACTTACGAGCCAGCGAGATTTCTGCCATCGGGATCGCCAACCAGCGGGAGACGATGGTTCTCTGGGACCGCCGAACGGGCAAGCCGATATACAACGCCATCGTCTGGCAATGCCGAAGAACCGCCGACTTCTGCAAAGAGCTTCAGGAGGAAGGATTCGACACCAGGCTGAGGGAGAAGACCGGACTGGTCACGGATGCCTATTTTTCCGGGACCAAGCTGAAGTGGGTCCTTGACCACGTACCCGGGGCAAGAAGAGAGGCGGAGAAAGGCCACCTCGCCTTTGGCACCATCGACAGTTGGCTTGTGAACAGACTCTCCGGGGGTAAGGTCCACGTCACCGATTACTCAAACGCCTCCCGAACCCTCCTGTATAATATCCACGAGTTAAAATGGGATGACGAAATCCTGCAGCGCTTTGACATTCATCCCTCCCTCCTTCCCGAGGTTGTGCCTTCCAGTCATCCGGTGGCCTTCACGGACTTGGCAATCATGGATGAAGCCGTTCCCATCGCCGGAATCGCAGGAGATCAGCAGGCAGCCCTTTTCGGCCAGTGCTGTTTCGACCCGGGTATGGTTAAGACCACTTATGGGACTGGTTGTTTCATGCTGATGAACACCGGCGGGGAAGCTAGGCCCTCTGCATGCGGCCTCCTGACTACCATCGCCTGGGGCATGGGACGGGAAATCACCTACGCCCTTGAAGGGAGCATTTTCATCGCCGGCGCAGTCATCCAGTGGCTGAGAGACGAGCTGAAGTTAATCCGTTCTGCGGAGGAGAGCGAATATTTGGCGTCGATGGTCGAGGATTCAAATGGGGTCTATGTAGTCCCAGCGTTTGTCGGACTCGGCGCTCCTCATTGGGATCCCCATGCTCGCGGCGCCATCCTGGGACTGACGAGGGGCGTCAACCGGAGCCATCTCGTGCGTGCAGCGATTGAATCAATTGCCTTTCAGACCAAGGAGGTTGTCGACTGCATGGTCCATGACTCCGGTCTTGGCCTAACGGAGCTCAGGGTGGATGGGGGAGCCGCCGCCAACAACCTGCTCTGTCAATTTCAAGCTGACCTCCTTGACATCTCCATCAAGCGACCGAAGGTTCTCGAAAGCACAGCCCTGGGAGTCGCTTACTTAGCCGGGCTTGCCGTCGGATACTGGCGCGACAGAAAAGAGATCTCAGCCAACTGGTCCATGGGGCGGGAATTCTTTCCCCAGATGTCTCAGGACCGGCGCCGGAAGCTCGTCATGGGCTGGGAGCGAGCGGTGGCCCGCTCGAAGAACTGGGCCTCTCCAGAACAGGAAGGATGAGGGCGGGGCAAAAATGCACTGGCAGAAGGAAACTAATTAGTGTCTGTCCATAAACAGCCTTTTCCGTCATGCCGGACTTGATCCGGCATCCAGAAAGTCTTGAAAGTACTGGATTCCGGCTTTCGCCGGAATGACGATTCTGATTGCGGCCTCAATTCATAAACAGACTCTAATTAAATGCATTAAATGATTTGTCAGTTATGGGTTTTCAAGAAAGTAAGTTATCTAATGAATCTCAATCTGTCCCTAATATGACACCTGAAGTCCCCCGAACCCTGAGGATGTCGGATTTAGTGATGTGCACACCCGGGCTCATGTTTACCGCGCCATTCTGGAAGGGCTAGCCTATGCTCTAAGAGAAGGGAAGGAACGCACCGAAAAGCGGAGCGGCGTTCCTATTATGGACCTGAGGGTTGCCGGGGGAGGCAGCCAGTGCAATGCTGCCATGCAGTTGACTGCGGATGTCTTCGGTATAACTGCTTCCCGGCCGCATCTTTACGAGGCTTCGGGACTGGGAGCGGCCATGGATGCTGCAGTGGGTGTTAAGATTCACCTCGATTTCAAGACTGTGGGAGTTGACATGACGCACATGGGCGAAAGGTTCGAACCCGACCCGAAAACTTGCCAGATCTACGACGAGCTTTATCATCAGGTCTATCTCCAGATGTACAACCGGCTGCGCCCGCTTAATCAAAATATCCGTTGAATTTTATGAAGCAGTGATCGGTAAATCTACCCTTGGAACTATCGCCAAAAAACCACAGAGCCATCGACGGTGCATTAAGTACTTCCTGTATTGCACACAGGATATGTTCCTGAAACATGCTTGACTTTAATCGATAATCATTAATAGTCACTTGTCTTCTTGACATATTATTCCAATTTTCCTATATTGGACTCACCTAAGAGGGAGTTCCTGCCAATTAGGTTTAAAGTTTTTTTGATTCGGGGACGAAGAAGGAGAGGAGGCAAATCGTATGAGAGGAAAATCTTATTACGGGCTCTTGATGAGTACTTTTTTGCTGACATTCATTATTGCCTTACCAGCAACGGCGGCGCAACTATTTGTTAGTTCTCATGGAACGGGTACCACCTGCACCCAGGGGAATCCGTGTACGCTGCAGACAGCTTTGGCACAAGCCAACGATAATGACACCCACTATCTAGCCCGCGGCACTTATACAGGAGCCGGTGACGCCGTGATCACAGTCACGAAAAGCGTCATGCTCTACGGGGGCTGGGATGGCAGCACTCGTAGACCACTATTAAGAGACCCAGAAGCCTACCCTACCACGGTGCAAGGGGAGGACCAGCGCCAGGGGATATCTATCAGCGGAAATATTACACCTACAATAGACGGCTTTATCGTCACTGGCGGTAAGGCACCGGATGGGGGTGGCATATATATCAAAAATGCGTCACCTCTGATCAAAAACAACATCATCACGACGAACCGAACGATCACAGGTTACTATGAAGATGGCCGAGGTGGTGGCGTCTTTGTGCAGGGGACGAGCACTGCCGTGATCGTAAATAACAAAATTCTCAACAACAATTCTGGATATGGTGGAGGAATTTACAGTGCAGATAGCGGGGGCGTTACCGTCGAAGATAATTTAATTACCCGAAATACGGCTTCTCATCGAGCAGGTGGCATCTTGGCAGAACGTAGTCCTGACATCATTTTGAGGAACATTGTCTCTTCAAATACAGCTGCTGAGGATGCGGGGGGCATCCTGGTATGGGACGCAGCCCCTAGATTGGAGGAGAATCACATTTTCGACAATACTGCAACCAGTGGTGGGGGGATTAGTCTGGGATACAATGCTACTCCAAGCCTTTTTAATAATCTGTTCGTCACGAATGCCAAAGATGGAATCGCGGTATTCTCCTCATCGCCAGTCATTGCGAACAATACCATCGTCGGAAACGGGTTATCCGGTTCCGGATATGGCGTCTATCTCTATAGCGATGCCGATTGTGATCCGCCTTACTGTACGACGACGACGATTACTAATAATATTATTGTGAGCTACGGAATCGGCATCTCTGTTTCTGGCCCTACCACAGCAGTCATTGACTATAATGATGCCTGGGGCAATATAACAGCCAATGACTCGCTCTCGGACAGTGTGGCAATAGGCACACACAATATTTCATTAGATCCTCTGTTTAACAACGTTGCAACGGACGACTACCACTTGAAAAAAGGGTCTCCCTGCATCGACGCTGGCATTGACGCAGGAGTCACTATCGATATCGATGGCGACCTGCGAGATGATGGAAGCCCTGATATCGGGGCATACGAATATATTCCAGTCAGCCCCAAGGAAGGGACCATCGGTACAAAGATTCACATTTACGATCTTGGGTTTGGTACAAGAAAAGGCAAGGTTTTGGTCGGAAATGTTGCGCCCAAGATTCTCGAATGGACCGATTCGTCTATCGGATGTCAGTTAACAAAGGCCCCTTCTCCTGGAACTTATGATGTGACCATTCAACCTCAAGCCAAAGGATCCTCTCCCATTGTTATGCTGAATGGCTTTACCGTGAAATCCCCTGAGATCGGATCTGTTGAACCAAGTAGTGGTTCAGCCGGAGCTGAAATCACAATCATTGGTTCCTTCTTTGGGACGAAGAAGGGCAAGGTCACTTTGGGTGGGAAAAGCTGCAAAGTACTCCATTGGACAATGGTCACAACGACCGGAGAAAGTGAGATTCAATTTGTCGTTCCCAAAGGACTCACCCCGGGAACTTATGAGCTAAAAGTGACTACCACCGGCGTAGGATCGGATACAGGGAATTTCACCGTTGAATGAGGTGGGGTGATTCATTGCGGCAACCTTTATCCTCCTAATATCGAAATGGGAGAGTCGGTACTCAGAAAGTAATGAGTGAGGCAGAGTCAGAAATGGCTCTGCCTTTTTTCGTCATAAATCTACGCTGTGCTTGCTTCCGAGCGGAAATCAATCAAAAGCTTTTTCCATTTTTCAGAAAAAAATTCTTCCAAGAAATCA
>JBEKDJ010000315.1:0-5798 GCA_050014415.1 Thermodesulfobacteriota bacterium
ATGGCTTGTTCTTTTTATCGAGCTCATGCAGTGCTTATACCACGTTTTGTCGCTTCGCGAACCTGTTTTCATCCGCCCAGCAGAGCTGGGCGGTATTCAACAGGTATTTCTTATAAATCCGGACCGGTCTGTGGTCACCGGCAGAAAATCAGCATGGACCTCCCCCCGAATTCTGGAGGCTACCTTCCCCCAGTGTTCTAATCCAAAAATCTCTCTCTTGATGGTGACTTGCCTCACCTTGACTTCAATCCCTAATTCCACCGGAGAAGCGGTCGAAGAGGGTAGGATGATGATCTCTCCGTGGACAGGGCCGAATTCTGTGCCCTCGAGAAAGGGAATTCGATGTCCGCTCAGACTCCGTGGAGTGATCCTCATCCCATTCAGGCGGACATCGAAATTCGGTACTTTTAAAGGGGTCCCTTCAACAATCTTTCGGATCAACTCTTCAGGCTCAAACTTCCTTGTCAGTCGCAGGAGGGTGACCGTCGTGCCATTCCCCCTCTCCTTATCGGGTGACAAGATCTGGAGGGGCAGGTTCCATTGGTCTCCTCCTTTCTCCCATTCCACTTTGTCGAAGGTTACCTTGGCTGCAAAATCGCCTTTCTGGGTATAGATCTCAAAACATTCACAGGCAGAGAGGCTGGAGAATTTTCCGATACCGAATTGCCCGATGCGATCCCTGTGGAACAAAGGCGATTTGGATTTCAAAACTTTTTCAGGAGAGCCGATGTTAAAATATTGCTGGAGGCCTTCTCGATCCATGCCGGTGCCATTATCCTGGACCTCAATCAATTCATCGGTCATTTTGATATTGACTTCTGCCGCATCGGCATCATAGGCGTTGTTGACCAACTCCCGGATAAGCTCAATGCTTTCTGAATAGAGCCTTTCTCCAATGGTGATCAGATGGCTCTTATCTACAGTGATAGGAAGGTATTCCATCATTTGTATTTTCCCACCCTGTATTCCAGTATTCTAACATTCCAGAATTCCAATTGTGGCGCCAAGCGGAGCTGGCTTTGCTATTTATACACACCGTATTCTTTGGCCGCTTCCATCATTGCCCGCAGGTTGTCCGGATTCCCATTATCCATTTGCGCCGAAGCCGTCAGAATGTAACCACCGCCTTGAGCACAAGTCTCGATGAGTTCACGGCAACCTTTTTTGACTTCCTTGGGCGTACCGGTACACAGCACTGAGGCAGGCAGATTTCCGGCGATGCAGGCCCTGTCGCCGAGGACCTTCTTGGCTTTGCCCATATCCATTGTCTCAAAATACCAGATGACCTTGCCCTTGGGCATATCCTTGATTATCTCCAGGCGGTCCATGTAGTCTCCCTCAGCAAAGGGCATCGGCACAAGACCCTCTTCAATAAGGCCCATCATCACCTTCTTGAGGGTGGGCCAGTAGAAGGTCTCAAACTGCTTGTTGGACATGAAACCGCCCGTCCCTTTATGCAGTGGCATAACGACCACCGGACATCCTGAAGCATTGGACATACCCACGGCCTCATTAATGACCGTGGGTGTAATTCTTTCCATGGCTTCTAGAAGCTTGGCCGGCCGCTGATACATATCCATCATGATCCCCTTCGTCCCTCTCAGCATATCACCTACCAGGTCATAGGGTGCTCCGCTCATGGCCCCCCATAGAGAAGGGATCCCCGCCTTCAGCGCGGCCTGGCTAACCTCCATCACAGCTGTTTGCCATTTCACACCTTCGAGGGCTGCCTCCAAAAGCGCCTGGACGGCCGCCCGGACTTCTGGATCGCCAAACTGTGTGATGTAAAAGACCGGTATGCCTACAAAAGGGGTCAGGGGGCCCAGCTTCCGGAAACCCTCAAAGGCTCCCACAGAACGAGGCAAGAAGGTCCTGAACAGAAAATCGGCCGGGTCTCTAATGAAGGCATCGTATTCCTCTGGTTTCATATACTCGCCTTCAATATACTGGTATAAGGAGACATCATCGGCAAGGCCATGCCCCGGCCAGTAGTGAAGTTTGTAGTCGATGTTGTCAAGCACCTTACCCGGAAGCACCAGACCTGGACCGGCAAACGTATCCAACTCAAAGTCATTGAGAAACTTCAGCCATGCCCGCCGAAGCTCGTCGTAATCATACATGACCGTCTTGAGCGTGCCCCCGGCATAGTACGCCGGGAAAAAGCCCGCCGGCAGCATGACCGGCACACGGTCGGATTTCTCCAGTTTGATAGCTTTGATAAACCTGGTTACTCTTGCCTTGTAACCTTTTTCGGCTTCCGGACTGGAAAACTCAACGGCCGGCGGCGAAAGCCACCGTTTGAAACGTTCTTCGCGTCTTTCTTCTGGTGACAAATCTGCCCATTTCCTTTCCATTGTCATCTTCCAAAACCTCCGCCCTTTCTCATTACCCGCCTGAATGCCAAGAATCGGTTCAACATACATGGACCCAAGTCTGATGCTCTCTGGAAGTTTCATTCCTCAGGCTGTCATCATCCATATCCTCTTCCTGTCCTACCTTTTGCTTATTTCCTGTCTGAATTCGTCAAAAAGTCGATGGACGCGTTCCACATGTTCGTCTCTACTCGGGATCCGCGGGGCAGCCCCCATGTTCAGATCCCGCAAATTCTCCATGATCATAGGGAGCTTGTTCCAAGGTATCGAGATAAGGACCAAGCCTTCCGGCAATACCTGCAGGGCCTTCATACCGGTGCTGAAACCGGTGACCGTATAATTCAATTCGCCGCTGATGACAGGATAAATGTACAGCCAAGAGCATGCTGCTACCGGCGTTCCCCTGCTGGAATACATTTCACCGGAGGAATATCCCAGGGCCCTTAGTATCATTTGTGCCTGACTGGGTGAAGCCGTAACAACCAACACGTCTGGGTCGAACGGGAGCTGGTCTATGGGAGAAAAGGCGACATAGTTAACAGAACCCTTCAGCATCTTGGGAAGGTACTGATAGATTTTCCGGTTGGCACGCGCTTCCTTGAAGAGGCCCACTTTTTCGCCAAAAAAGCCGCTCACAAGCATCGGCTCCGGGTCTTCCATTCCCAGCAGCAACCGCTCTACACACTGCCAGTCTTCTTTGCCCACGTAAAAAGGGTCCCCCCCTTGGGCTTCCTTAAACATCTCACAGAAGAATAGACTCTTATCCAGCCTCTTGATGCCTTCCGGCTTAAGAAGTAAAAACTTGACGCCTACAGGCTTCCTTTCAAATTTGAATTCGGCGAACACGGAGTAGTCTCGTGGGGTTGAAGTCACTGCAACCTCCCTTGTTTAAAGTGTACGGTGCTCTATGCAGGATAGAAGCTAATAGATTATTCTTGGCAAAAGAGTGGACCCTTCGACTCCCCGGGCTGAAGGCCGGGGATTGCTCGATGTTCACCCTGAGCCTCGCTTCGTTCCCATCGCTTTCAGAAGCGGGGCTTCACACGGTAGAACGGGTGGACGAAATACAATAGGATAATGTTGTGTCCTTTTTACAAATACTGAAAAGCTATTCTCAAAATCGAAGTTCGGTGGGCCGACAGAACTGAGAAGTCCTAGGACGTCCTTACTCCCCTTTGAAGCGTTGGAACAGAGGCACAACGTGAATACAAAGGGATAGCATCCTTTGGACCTTACTCCTCTGCTGTCCTCCGACTAATGGCCGCCTTCCCGACTATTGGTCGTCGTCAAGGAAATATACTTGATTTTACCGGGTTCTTTTAGTGTTTCGGGCAACACGACGTTTTGCTTGATGAGACTATCCTTCAGGGCCGCGATATCCACATTCCTTACCTTTACACCGCTCTTGATCGCCAGGGCAGCGGCCGTGCCTGCCGCCTGCCCGTAAAGGGTGCAATGGGGAATAAGGTTGTATTCATTGTTTACAATATCATCCGAGGAGAAGCTGCGACCGGCGACCAGCAGATTGTCTACCTTCTGTGGCACCAGACAACGGTAGGGGATATGCATATGTGGGTATTCGGATGATACGACGCGGCGTTGCTGCGGGCACACAGCTATCGTATCTTCATGGACTTCTCCGGACCGCCAGTCTTTCTCTGTGACCCTATATTCTCCAATCACTCGCCGACTGCCTCGTGTGCCTGTCTGGGAAGCCGTGTCAAGGATGAAGCTCTTTTCAAAGCCAGGAACATTTTTCTTGAAAAAGTCGTAAGTAATCAGCATTCTCTTTCGGATCTCGACCTCTGTATAAGTCAGGTCTTCTACGTTCAATATATCCAGCCCCGGGACCCAATTGCTGACCCACAGGACGTTGTCACGGGCGCTACTCTGGGCAGCCGGGAAACCACCCAATCTCACGAGCTCACCCATCAGTTTCTCATACTTCTTCGGTTCAGATCTCCTGAACTCGCCGTGTCTCTTGGCGTCAACATCTCCCAAACGAAAGACCACAGCCACCGTTGCAATCCTAAGGTCAGGTCGGATGGTTCTTTCAAATTCGGCTCCCGCAGACGGCAATAAATCGCCATCCCCAGTGCCGTCAATAACGATCTTCCCCAGTATTGCCTGTTTGCCTGACTTGCTTTCAAAAATAACACCTTGAACTTCATTTTTCTCGACAATTGCCTTGGTGCCCCATGAATGGAGAAACAACTTAGCTCCCGCTTCTTCCACCATGTCGTTCAGCACACACTTCAATATCTCCGGGTCAACCATGGCGGCGAGCTGTACCCGGTCTTCGCAGACGAAGAATGGATGGAAATCCTGCCAATATTCGACAAGATCCTTATCATTCGATCCGATGTCTTCATACTTTTGATGGACGGACGCGCCTCTGACATCGAGCCTATCAAGCCATTCCCTACATTGCCCGGCTATGATCTGCTTTTCAGTCCCGTCGCTCAAGTGTGGAATCATAACAACCAATCCGCCAGTAGCCATACCTCCAAGATGCCCATATCTTTCTATCAGAACCGTGTCTGCACCGCTCCTCGCTGCTGATATTGCGGCCGCATGCCCGCCGGGCCCTCCGCCTACTACGACCACATCAGCCTCCCAGAGCACCCTAACCTCACTGGCGGGTTCCATAATCGTTTTCACTGATGGACCTTCTCTCACAATGACACCTCCCTGGAAAGTGAATTGATTTGATTAGACCAATAACTCCGGTAGTGATACCATAAAAAAGCACAGCCGTCACAGAAATTGTCTATTTTTAAGCCCTCTGAATTTTATCTGATTTAGCAAGGAGGCAAAACGTTAGTATTCCATACGAATGATCTCTTTTTTCGACTAGAAAGTATAGGATGAAATAACCTTTTGTGTCAAGGGGCGCGCGCAGCTTGCCCACCCCCAGTTTTTACGGCGCTCAGACTTTTAGGAGCAAACCCATTGGCCGAGCCTCTCCTAGAGGCTTCACAGGCCGCACCGCTTCACGCTTGAGCACATGGATCTTTGCGTTATGAAGAAGTCTCATATATTCCTCGGGCAAGTTGCAAATATTTTCTAAGAGATCGGCCTTATGAAGCCTTGAAGAGGGGGTTGGTCAAGGGGAGGGAAATACACCCATTCCACCCGGCCCATAAGGGATAAAGAAAAACTGGGAGAGAGCAAGGTGCCGGCAGATGATAGTGACATGAGACATTTGCTAAGACAATTGAAACCATACAGACCCCCATACCCCGTAGACGTTTTCGGCATATTCACGACGAAAGGAGAGAAGTGGCTCCTTCTCGGTTTCCGGTACTTGCAGAACAATCCATCCTTCTCGGGATTCGCCAGCTGAGAAGGACATGCCGACTAGCTGTGGTTGCGGCTGTCGTAAGACAGAGGGGATCTCGTACTCGGTCTTGCCATCTGCCGACA
>JBEKDJ010000316.1:0-5797 GCA_050014415.1 Thermodesulfobacteriota bacterium
GATGAAGGTGGTTGAAGGTATCCTACGGGTGGATGGTGAAAGTGATAAAGAAGTCGAAAAGAGATGCCACGAATATGGGAAGAAGCTTGCAAAGGAGATTGAAAATTGAGCCCTTGAAGGTGCTGGTTCGGTAAAAAGATGGCTTCAAGGCCAGGCAGGTTTGCATGCCTTTGACCAGAACTAACCGAATTGGCTTAATGACCTAAGAGACACCACGTTTGGGCCCATTCCTTAGAATTCACCGGCTAATTCGACTTCTTATAGCTAATGGAGATCCCTGAACTGCTGGAACGATCGATGGTCGTCTGATAGTTGGGCAGGCGCTTGACGTAATCGAGGAACTCTTTTGTGCTGGCGAAACCATCTGTTACATTGTGGGCCGTGAAGCAGCTGCCGACCACCAGTTTCGGATCCACATCTCTGAAGTATTGAGTGTACCATTCCTTGTCCGCATCGGAAAAAACAAAATCGAATGGTCCTTTTAATTCTCTTACCAACTGATGGGCATCGGCCAGCCTGGCGTCGATCAAACCTTCCACCCCGGCCTGTTTGAAGTTTTTCAATGCCGCCTTGTAGCGGCCTTCGTCGATTTCAATCGTGATTAACTTTCCACCGGTCTTGCTCAGCGCCCAAGCAATCCAGATGGCAGAATGGCCCGTTGAGGTACCGATTTCCAGTGCACTTTTATAACGCGCTTTGATGATCAGGCTGTATAGTACTTTGCCGTCCTCATAGGGCACATTCCAGTCACGCCACTTTCTCCTATTTTCATTCAAGAATTTCTGAACCTTCGCATCCAACGTTGCCGAAGTCTGGTTTTCTTGAGAAGAAGCAGAAATCATGGTGACACCGGCAAAGACCAATATGCCAAAACAGGCAATGAAAAGACTGATGGATTTTTGATTCATTTCTTTCTATTTCATCTTACCACAGAATCTTCAATTGGCGCAATCATTCTCGGACCTACAAGGCAAAAAGCTTATCCGCCAACATTAGTGAAGGGATCTCAACAAAATGTATTTCGACGATGATTCTAGTGAGTTACGGGAGGCTAAAGAGAGAGGACTTGATGTTTAGCGAGAAGGGATGCCGTGGTTGCGTCCTTATCGGGAACTAGGGAGCCAAACCAGATTCTTATAAAATCTTAATTCAATTTTAATCTCTTTTTAATGTTCTTATCGTATACTTTGTGTATAAGAAAAATCAGTACATCAAACCATATCACCTCCTTATTTCACTCCCCCGTTTGATGTACTGGCAGGGATCAGTTACTACCCTCCTTTAACTGATCCCTTTTTTATTGAGAAACAATGGAAAAACAACTTACATGATTCAGAGGAAAAAAGGCAAAGAATTTTTTCAAATTATCTCTATGCAGATTATGAGATTTGATTCCTCCCTGCAGAAAATGCTTTTCTGTTTAATTCATGGACTTTGAGAGGAAGGTATTTCAGAATGGTATTCAACCAAAGCTCCTCTTTCACTTCGAAAAGCTTCGAGATGGCACCAAGGAGCACCACATTCGCCGCACGAGCATCTCCCATCTGGAGGGCGATCTCCGTTCCTTTCACCAAATGGAAGCCTTCAAACTTAGATCGGATCGTCTCAGGAATGGCTTTGGGATATTCCATCTCACCCAGGTTGACTCCTGGAGGATTTATCCTATGATCGTTCATCACAATCTTTCCATCAGGTTTCAGATGGTTGATCCACCGAAGACCTTCCAGTTGTTCAAAGGCAAAGAGGATGTCCACTTCCCCTTCCTTGATGAGAGGCGAATAAACCTTCTTGCCGAACCGAAAATGGGAAGTAACGATCCCTCCCCTCATTGCCATTCCGTGAACCTCGCTCTTCTTCACATCATAACCAGCCTTCATAAAGACTTCAGACATTACGTCGCTGGCTAAGATGACTCCCTGTCCTCCAACACCTGCAACCAATATACTGGTGGTAGAATTCTCCATAAGGTTTCTCCTCTCCCTGGTCAACAAGCTACGTCATTTCGAATCCGAAAACAGGCTTCTCTTCCTGACTCTGAATCGCCTCAAATTTGCAGACTTGATAGCAAAGATGGCACCCAGGGCATGAGTTCGGATCGATAAACGAGATCCCCTTTCTCTTCTTCCCGTCAGCCGTCATCGCCATATCGCCTTCCACCGGTCGATAGGAGATAGCAGGACAACCCAAGTTGACACAGGTCTTACATCCGATACATTTGGTGGAATCAACCTGAAGAGGTCTCTTCTGTTTCTTAAGCACCCTTCGAAGAAGCACGCAGGGGCCTTCACTGATGACGAGGGAGGGGTTGTCATTCTCGAGTTCTTCCTTGATCACCCTTTCCGTCTCTTCCAGATTCCATGGATTCACCTTTCTCGGGTTTTCAATTCCCAGAGCCCGCCCCAATTCAACGAAATCGATGCGATGGGTTTTTTCTCCTCTAATGGTATACCCTGTCGCTGGATGCTCTTGCTGGCCGGTCATCCCGGTAGTGAAATTATCCAAGATGATGATGGTGGCGTAACTTTTATTGTAGGCCACGTCCATCAAAGGATGGACCCCTGAGTGGAGGAATGTGGAGTCCCCAATGATGCCAACGACCTTCCCCTTTCCCTTTTCTCCCAATGCCATGGCCATCCCATGAGCGTTGCCAATCCCGGCACCCATGCAGATATTACTATTGATCACATTCAGAGGTGGATAAGCGCCTAAGGTATAGCATCCAATGTCGCCGGCAGTATAGACTTTTAGCTTTCTCAAAACACTGAAAATCCCCCGATGAGGGCATCCCGGACACAAATTGGGTGGCCTAGGGGGGAGCGGTTCTTTGAACAAAGGCTTAGGGGTGGCAAATTTCTTCCCCAACATTCCTTTCTCAACGAGAGACGGGCTCAGTTCACCACAGATGGGGAACAGGTTCTTCCCTCCTTTAGGTTTGAATCCCATTGCCCTGATATTTTCTTCCAGGAAAGGATCCAATTCTTCAACAATGTAAACCTTCCTTATTTTTTTGAAAAAATCTCCGATCAAGTTCTTAGGAAGTGGCCATACCATGCCCAACTTAAGATATGAGTAGTTTGGAAAGACCTCCTTTGCGTATTGATAAGAGATGCCTGCGGTAATAATCCCAATCGTCAAATCGTTGATCTCCATTCGATTCCCCGGGAATTGTTCGGCAAACTCTTTTAGCTTGAGAAGGCGATCCTCAATGACTCTGTGCCGAATTTTCGCAAAAGAGGGGAGCATGGTAAACTTCTCCGTATTCTTTCGGATCTCTATGGAAACGGGTGGAACGACGGGCTCTTCCAACTCCACGATGCCTTTTGCATGGGAGATTCGGGTAACACTCCTCACCATCACAGGCGTGTCAAATTTCTCACTTATTTCAAAACCCAATTTCATAAAGCCCTTTGCTTCCTGGCTGTCACTGGGTTCGAACATCGGGAGCTTTGCGAATTTTGCATAATTGCGATTATCCTGTTCATTTTGGGAACTATAAAGTTCTGGATCATCACAGGTGACGAGGACTAAGCCCCCATTTACACCCACATAGGACATGGTCATCAAGGGATCGGCCGCCACATTTACTCCCACGTGTTTCATCGAAGCCATTGCCCTTGCTCCTGCCAGAGAGGCCCCAAAAGCGACTTCCAGCGCCACCTTTTCATTAGGAGACCATTCAGCATAAATCTCCTTGTATTCCCTTGCGATGGTTTCCAGGATTTCCGTACTGGGCGTACCAGGATAGGCAGCAGCTACTCTTACGCCTGCCTCAAAAGCACCCCGTGCCATCGCTTCATTTCCGCTCATTATTTTTCTCATAAGTCACCTTCTGCAATTGAATTTCTAATTTCTTCCCAAATATAAATTATTGAAGAAAGTTGTCAAGTCAGGGTGGCCCACGGAGCAGCACAAGAGATGAGGAAAAGCCTCTGGGAACTAACTTGCACGAGCGAGTTCCAAACTGCCTCAAGCTGCATGGGCAAGGAGCCTTTGCGTTGAGCGTTGAAGAAAAAGAAATGGCATCGGTCCGTGTTTAGTGAGGTTCCGGGCGACAGAGGAGATTCCTCCAAACGCGCGGGAAACGGCCATCAAGATGGGAAAGACATAGATCAAAGTTTTAGGGAACTCCATAGACCTTGCGAGGTGAGAAGCACGCTATTTCACATCGCTCCATTTCCCGTATTTTTCTCTTAGAATCCTATGGAGGATCTTCCCTGTTGCCGTCATAGGCATTTCTTCGTCCTTGATGAAATCAACCGATTTCGGGATCTTGTACCCAGCAATCTTTCCTCTGCAATAGTCGATAAGTTCCTTCTCGGTCGCAGTTTTTCCCCGGTGGACGGTCACGACAGCCTTCACAGCTTCTCCCCATCTTTCATGCGGGACCCCGACGACGGCAACATACTTTATGGCGGGATGGGATCCCAGGAGATTTTCAACCTCTGAAGGGAAGACATTCTCACCTCCGGTGATGATCATGTTCGCCTTCCGATCCACCAAAACAAAATACCCATCTTCATCCTGATAAGCCATATCCCCTGCTGAGAACCATTCTCCGCGGAAGACTGACCTCGTTTTCTCGGGGTCTTTCCAATACTCTTTAAAAATGGCTGGTGTCCGTGAGTAAAGTTCTCCCACCTGACCCCTCGGTACTTCATTTCCGTCTTCATCTAAGATCTTGATCCGGTCTGTTCCCCAGATCTCCCTTCCGATGGAGCCCAATTTCTTAAATTGTTCTTCTGGTCTGAGCAGTGTCACCAGACCAGATTCTGTTGAACCATAAGCTTCCCAGAGTTCTGCATTCTTGAAATACTCCATGATGGCCAACTTCGTTTCTTTGCGGGCAGGCGCAGAGGAGATCAAGAGCTGCCGAATCGAACTCACATTGATGCCTTTCTTAATCTCATCTGGGAGGGCAAGCATCATAATGTAGTGTGTGGGAACGAGGGAGGTGAAGGTAATCTTCTCTTTTTCGATCGTCCTCAGCAGGTCCTCTGGATCAAAGCCAACCATGTTGTAAACGAAGCACTTTGCACTCACGTAGGTGTAAGCAAATGAATAAAGAATGGAATTAACGTGGCACATAGGCATGACGAGCATCACGCAATCATCTGGCCTGACGCCCATATTGAGGTTGCTCAACAGGTACTGGCCAAGGTAGTTCTCGTAGGTTCGAACCACGGCTTTAGGCTTGCCCGTTGTTCCGGATGTATACATAAAAGTCCAGACGTCTTCCGCATCTACAACGGCATCTGGCTCGTTAGGGGACGCTTCTGCGACGATGGATTCGTAATGCCGATACCCTTCTGGCGTTTTATCATCTCCCCAGTAGACAAAATTCTCTTTAGGAATGGTGGCAAGCTTTTCGCGAATGGAATTGGCCGTCTGAACAAAATCCTTATCCACAAAAAAGGCCTTGCATTCCGAGTGGTTGACGACATATTCCATTTCTGGAGGGGCAAGGCGGAACATGATGGGGACGCAAATCTGTCCACCCTTTGCAGCCGCTGCGTAGATCTCCAGCCACTCGACGCAGTTATAAGCCAATATCGCGAAGCGATCTCCCTTTTTGACACCTAGGCTCGTCAATGCATTGGCTAAGCGGCAACTCCTTTCATTCCACTGCTTGAAGGTCAACCTTCGAAACTTGTCTGCTGCCCCTTCCTTATCCGGATAAGACATCGCCATCATTCTGAGGACTGTTCCTACAGTCATCCATTTGCTGATTGTCATCGGAATCTCCCCTTTCATATCCCAGACTGATTGCACTTTTCACTACGTTCTTTATCACCAACCT
>JBEKDJ010000317.1:0-5791 GCA_050014415.1 Thermodesulfobacteriota bacterium
CAAGCGCAGTATGAGGTACCCCCGGAAGATGGTCTCCTCTGCCAGAGCAACAACTGCAACTAAGGCAATGGCCAGCAAAAGTTCACCCATGCCCCTGGCGGCCATAAATGAAGGTAATGGGGTCGACGGGACAGAGAGCCCGGCCACCCGCAAGGCGCTTTCGAACAATCCGGCGGCAAAGAAAAAGGGAATGTAAAGCCCAATACCCAAACCCATCTCTTTCCAAGCGTTTTTGAATGTCCAGCCAATCCAACTAATGGGTTCGCCATTTCGCCAGACAAAGAAGAGAATCAGGCTGACCAGAGCAAGGTCACGTAGAATCGTTGCAAATGCCACGAGCACAAAGCTCAAGCTCCCCTGCTTAACCGCAAAAAATGAAAGGACCATGGACGGTACAATAAGGAAAAGGAAGACAGAAACCTCAACAAGCTGCTCTCTGCAATTCAACTGGGGACTGTCTCTACTGACTTTTTTGCTGTTATTCAATCCAGTTACCACTGATTGCCTTCTCTGCATCCTCCCCTCCTTGCCGTGGTTTTTCTGCCTGGCATCCCTGGCCTGAGAGTTCTGAAACACAGAACCCAAAACCTTTGTATTTGAAATAGAATTCACACGATCCATTGGGATTCAAAACACAATTATGTTCTTTCTGGTTAAAGGCCATCTTTAAAAGATCGGCAGGCCCTAACATTCTTAGCTCGGTCCTTAATTTCCAAAAATCTATCATCCCATCCTCAGTGTTCTACCTCATCAATCAAGGAACGAGCAAGGTTGCTGTTCCTTCCCCAAGACCGCAAGTAAAAGACCCAAACTACATTTTGTTACTGCCATGTCCGGCCATTTCATGGCCTCCGGTCCAAGTGTACTTCGCAGGGTCTTCATCAAACGCCCTTTTGCACGCCGGAGCACAGAAATAATAGGTCTTCCCCATATGCTGGGACCTGGCCGGTTATAACTTTCCTCACTTCATCCATTGGTTCATGGACAGACCTACTACCCTTTGGCAACCCTGTCGACAACTCGCTGCAATTTTGCCGAAACTTCCTCAGCAATTTTTCTCAGTTCCTCGCTCTTAACAACTTCGAGAGCAGACACAGGATTGAGAGCAGAAACATGGGCCTTTTTGTCATCGGTTTCGTAAACAATCACGTTGCACGGAAGAAGCAGCCCCACATCGAGATCAGCTTGAAGGGTCCGATGGGCATAGGGTGGATTGCAGGCCCCGAGGATCACATACTTCCTGAAGTCCACATCTAACTTCTTTTTTAAGGTCGATTTGACATCGATCTCCGTCAGAACGCCGAAGCCCTCTTCCTTTAAAGCGTCTGTGACCCTGGAGACCGCATCTTCATAAGATGTGTTCAAAACAGTACTAAAGGCATATCCCTTAATTTTTCCCATGGAAACCTCCTCATCACTTTTTGTATCGCTTACTTTCCATTCTCTCGTAAACTCTGAGGAAATAAATAGGGTGAATCCCGTATTTCCTATGCAGGAATATGGTATTTTGAGGCGGCTTTCTATGTAAACTTTGGGATCAGGCATAACGAAACATTACTAATGCAAACGCACAAATATCTTCACGTTATCTTACGAGCGATCCCGCCTTGGCGGGGGAGCGTGGCGTTTGTATTAATAAAGTCTGGTGGGAAAGCTGAAAAGTTGGAAAAATCCTTGTCTTATTCTTCTGTTTTGTGTATCCTCGTTTTATGGGGTGGCTCGATCAGCTTTTAAAGCAACTGATCTCCTTGAAGATCTTTCTACCTTTTATTCCCCTGTTTGTGGCATTCAACGTCTTGGGTATTCTTCCTATTTTTGTCTCCCTTACCTCAGAGATGGTGCAGTCTGAACGAAGAAAAGTAATACGTCAATCTATCCTGACAGGTTTCCTGGTGAGCATCGGGTTTCTCGGCGCTGGAAAGTCACTCTTCGCCTTATTGGGGATCACGGTCTCTGATTTTCAGATCGCGGGAGGGATCCTTCTTTTTATTATTTCTATTGTGGATTTGATCTTTTCAGAGAAGACCCGAACCTTCCCCAAGGAAACAATGGGAGTAGTGCCCATTGGAATCCCTTTAATTGTAGGACCGGCTGTCCTCACTCTTCTCCTGATCATTGTTCATACCTACGGCTACGTTTCAACACTTCTCTGCCTCATCCTTAATTTTCTGGTAGTCTGGTTGGTATTCGGCCAATCCCATTCGATCATGCGATTCATGAAAGAAGGAGGAGCCAAGGGGATTGGCAAAGTCTCTTCCCTTTTATTGGCTGCCTTCGCCATGATGATGGTTCGAATTGGCTTGCAGGGATGGATGAACCTCATTTACGAATCACCGTAAGAACCGGACGGGGCACATGCCGGGTAACCCGGACCGTGGTTGTTCCAATTACAGTCGTATCGGAAAAGCGTTTGTGCTGGGATTCCAGGACAATCAGGTCAATGGCTTGGTCTTGGGCCATCTCGGTAATCTTTTCGGCTGCATCTCCCCGGCGAACAATCTCCTTGAGGCTGCACCTCGAACGGATATCATCGGAAACCCAGGCACAAAGACGGCCATGCTCAACCTCTTCTTTGACATCGCTTGATCGGGATTCGATGACGTGAAGCACCAGAAGCTCGGCCCCAAAACATTTCGAAATCGAGACGGCGTGTTCAAGGGCCTTAAGGGCAACCTCCGTATAGTTTATTGGACATAGGACCTGTTGGATGGAATCATTGGATGGTTTTTTGTTAATTTTTTTCTCACTGACGGTCAAAACAGGAAGGTCCGTTTCATGTAGTATCTTCTCTGTAACGGAACCCAACATGAGCCGATTGAAACCACTCCGACCATGTGTCCCCATGACAATCATGTCGGCCTTTTTCTCTTCAGCCATCTGATAAATCGCAGGAACGGTTTGATTCTCAACCACCACGGCTTCAAATTTGATAGAATCACCGATATGCTCGCGCGCATAACGAACCAGAAATTCCCTTGCCACTCCTTTAGAATGTTTAATGGCTTTCACCAGTTCATCGACTTGCCCCGACGTAAAATGGGGCGGTGGAGTGAAGGGGTTCGCGTAAAGAACGATCAACCGGGCACCAAAGCAGTCGACCATCTTCTTCCCATAATAAAACGCCAGAGTTGCCGGTTCGCTGAAATCCGTAGGGCAGAGAATGAACTTAGGTTGAAAAGGTTCCATGGTCTCCTCCTCTCTCGCACTGAGGATCAAATCGTTAAGATACCTGTCTTTCACTAAACCAGGGTATCCGGCACCAACTCGGACAGGGGGATGCCCCACGATGGTATCTTACCGCCTGTCCGGTAATACACCTCCTTGAAGGCCAGTTTCATCGCATAGAAGGTGTACCCCATTTTAAAAGCACTCAATTTCCCGCCATACCAGGTATCGGAATGGATGTAAAACCCCTTGGAATGCCCCATATCCCCGATACAAAAAACGGCGGGCCGAAACGGCCTATCGGCTTCTTCCGGGCTGATCTTGCCAACATCTTTAGCGATCTGCTTGGCAACAATCTCAGACTCCGTGTGCCCGAGGGCACTGAGCTTCGGAATAGTGATGGCTGCGTTATCCCCTGCGGCCATGCTGCTCTCTTCGAGGATTGGAGATCATTTTGATGCAATCTGTACAGGCGCTGCTGACAAAGGAACGTGGGTACGGATCTTTCACCCCCCTGTTGAAGGACGGCTGATCTACGGTTATGAAGGGGTCGATGTGGGCAACCATCTTAAAGTGCGGTTGATCCATACAGATGTAGAGAAAGGGTATATTGATTTCGAGAAGGTCCACTTGAATCTTTAAAGATAGGACATGTGAGGAGTTTGAGAAAAAAACAGGTGGACTGATTGAAACCGTTGGAGGAAATTGAGAAAGAGGATCCCTGCCTATTGAAACTGATCGCAACAAAGAAAATACTAACCCAGCCCGCGGATAGCTTGCCAAGATGTTTCCCTTCCAAAAGGCTTCGATATGACAAACAGACCAAAGCCCAGGATTCGTCCCGTTGATTACCATTTGGAATGTTGCATTGAGGCGAGATTTTGGAAAATGGCGAGTACAAGGAAGGAGTCCTTAAGAAAACGGTTTGAAGACTGCACCTACAAATCATTAAGCCAGGTTAAGCTCAAAAGTTGACGATTACCAATAGAAAGCAGGCATCAGGAAGACTTCGAGAAAACAAAGGCAAGGCCATTCCTGACACCCGCCTCACTTATTACTTATTTGGGTACGGACTTTCCGATCTCGCCACTAACTACCTCTGCTCTATGTGGGCAGGGATGGAGTATAAACGGATAGAGTTTGCGGGAATGAATGATCATCTCAATCAACAGTGAAATTCGTTGTACCCGCTCCCACACCATTGGTTACTGTAAGTTCCTGAGTTCCTGAACTAAGACCTTTAGGTACTACAAACTGAATCTCGCTTTCTCCCGTTGTGGCCACCATGGTCCAGCTGAGAACCTTACAGCTCTTCCCACCCAACGTGACCTTTCCCTTCTTCGTCCCAAAGAAGGAACCATTGATCGTGATCTTATCTCCGATTGAACCACTGGTTGGGTCAACAGATTCGATCTCAGGGACCTTCACGGTAAAACCATTCTGCATGACAATAGGAGAAGATCCTTTGCCTTGGGGTTTAATGGTCACATTATAAATTCCAGGAGATAGGGCCCTTGTCAACTGGCAACGGACAGACGTATCGGTCCATTCGAGAATCTTAAGGGGTACGGTCCCAATCAGGACTTTTCCTTTTCTTGTGCCATAGCCAGACCCTATGATATTAATCTCTGTACCAATCGTTCCTTCCTTTCCCGCTACCCATAATAGGGCATTTGCCATGATCTTTGCCCCATCTGTCGTCTTTATCCATAAGTCAGACCGGGAGTCATTAGAAGGTGGAAAGAAACCCAAGTCCGCTCGCCGTACACCGTTTATTACACGGGTCGCAATTAAAGCAATATTCCCAGGGCCGGTCCAATTTGCAATTCTTGTAGCAGTTGGGTGCAGACTGTCTGCTGATGGGCGATAGCTACTTGTACCACCATCAAAGCTGGTCACTCCATTAAGGATTGGGTGTTCTGGAACAAAGATTGTTCCCAGGGTTTCATCTGGCCCCGTTTGCGAACTTGTGGGCTGTATTGCCCAGTAATTGTCCGTATCGAATCGGCCTGTTATTGGTATTCCGGCAGTTGCAAAAACTGCAGCGACAACACCACCACCACTATCAACGTAATTTGCGAGATTATCTCCGAAAGTGGTCGGATTCACTGGATACGGATAATCTGTATACACTAATATCGCATTATAACCCTCCATCTGTTCTAAAGTAGGTGTAACGGCTGTCAGATCATAGACATCAACAGCTGTAAAAAGTCCTGTGGCTATGAGTTTATTCTGCACTTCCGTATTCCATGCAGCAATTTGTTCCCCCATGACTGCCACCTTTTGAGCCGAGGCGGGTAAAATATCCAAAACCATGCTTAATGCAAAGGCTACAAGTCCTAATTTCAGCATCTTGCTCATAATAGCCCTCCTTCCTCCTGTTTGGGAAGGAAATTATCACACACAAGTAGTCCTGTCAAGTTAAATCGTTAGATAAATCGTTAGAGTTAAACCGTTAGAAAGGGAATAGATAGCAAGATAGTCTTACTTATTCGTTCGTGCGCCACCCCAGAAATAACAAAGTGAATGAAGAGGCTGTGAGCCAAGAAAAGGGACGTTGATGATTACCAATTCAAATTGTGCATACTTTGCTAAAGTGCTGGATTGTTGACTTCAGGAAGTA
>JBEKDJ010000318.1:0-5787 GCA_050014415.1 Thermodesulfobacteriota bacterium
CATCTTTGAAACCCGCGGTAAGCGAAGCCGATTGCACTTGTATCAAGCTTCTCCTGACATAACCAGACACACTTGCCACAAAGGACGCATTTGTTTGGATCATAGATAAACACAGGGCTGGTTTCGTCAATGGGCAGATCCCTTAAAAATTTCTTAAACCTTTTTGTATTCAGTTTGACCTTTAAGTGTTTGGCAATCTTTGGCAATTTACAGGAGCTACTCTTAAAACAATGAGCACAATCGACCGGATGGTTACTCAGAATTAGCTCAAAGGCAGTTCTGGCGAGTCTTAAAGCCTTTGTTCCTTTGGTGTGGACGACCATTCCCTCTTTCACTTTTGTCGTACAGGCGGTAACAGGCCAATCCTTTTCTTCTACCTCGACATAGCATAAACGGCATGCTCCATAAGGCTGTGCCATCTCTTTCATAGCACAAAGATTGGGGATATAAATCCCATTGTCCAAGGCTACCCATAATAATGTTTCACCTTCATTGCATTCAATCTCTTTTTTGTCAATGGAAATATGGATTGGTGTCATTTTACCCAGAAAAAAAGGGTCTTAGGTTCAGGGGTTAAGGTCAGAATGCCGGTGTTGTCAATGGGTTAGATCGTCAGTGTTTAAATCTTTAGCCATAACCTCTTGCCCCTAAACCAAACGGGCTTCTTAACCCTAACCTAAAGACCATTTTCATGGCTTGTGTTTTCACGCCGAAGTGCCCAGCGTTTCGTGCTGCTGGCGTGATTCGTGAACCGTAAATACTCTGGACTCTGAACTCTCATTTAATCCCTGCCGCCACTTTGGCAGCCTTCACCGTATTCATCATTAGCATCGTGATGGTCATCGGCCCAACTCCGCCTGGGACAGGGGTAATGGCACTCGCCTTCTGTTGAACTGCGTCGAAATCGACATCCCCGCAGAGTTTAGCCTTTCCTTCGGGTGTCATCCCAATCCGATTGACACCCACATCGATGACCACTGCGCCTTCCTTTACCATATCTGCAGTGACTGCCTTGGGTTTTCCCGCAGCGACGATGAGGATGTCCGCTCTCCTGGTATGAAAGGCCATATCCTTTGTGCCGGTGTGGCAGATCGTCACCGTTGCATTGGCTCCTTTCTGTTTTTGCAGAAGGATGTTGGCAATAGGTTTTCCAACAATGTTCGACCTGCCCACGACCACCACTTCTGCGCCATCGATCTTCACACCCGCACGGATCAGGAGCTGCTGAATTCCTGCAGGGGTGCAGGGAAGATAGTCTGCCTCACCGATCATCAATTTTCCCACATTGACCGGATGGAACCCATCGACATCCTTTTTCGGATCGATGGCGTAAAGGATTTTTGTTTCATTGATGTGCTTGGGAAGTGGAAGCTGGACCAGAATACCGTGAATCTTAGGGTCATTATTGTATTTATCGACTAATTTAAGCAATTGTTCCTCTGTAATCGTTTCAGGTTGGTTGTCCTGAATGGAATAGAACCCTAACTCCTTGGAGGTCTTCTGCTTTCCAGTGACGTAGCTTACTGACGCAGGATTTTCGCCCACCAGGATCGTTACCAAACCCGGGACTACGTTGTATTTGTCCTTTAAATTAGAGGTTTCCTGTTTCAACTCCTCCCGAATCTGTTGAGCGATCTCATTGCCTTTAATTACTTTTGCCGTCATTTTTTCTCCCCTCCTTCTCAAGAACGTGATGGTGCCACGTGAGTTAAAAATGAATGGTGGAGAATAGAAGGTTGCTCCTCCTGTTCTCCACCTCCTGATGCAACCTATCCCCTAAATCTACATCTGGTATCTTGAGGATATTGTTTTCCCCATCTACGTGGGTCGTTCCTAACTCAGAAATAGAGTTACAATATGATTTAGTATCAAGATTAAAATTATAACCCAGTGTTGCCTCAAAATCCCCTCACCCCCTCTATACTGAAGAGAGAAGTAGGGGTATGTAATCAGTGCCTTAAAAGAGCCCCGTTACTTTACCGGTATTCACGTCGACATCAACTCTTCGATAAGCTGGGTCAGAACTGGTTCCTGGCATCAGGCTGATCATTCCGGTCATTGGACAGAGGAATTTCGCACCGGCAAAGATTAAGACATCCCGAACTGGAAGTATCCAACCTTTAGGTACCCCCTTAATAGTTGGATCATGTGTCAGGCTTAGATGGGTCTTCACCATCATCGTATTAAAATCTTTTAAATTAGGATCGGCCTCGAACCTTTTGGCTTTGGCTTCAGCGTCTGGAGTCCATGACACACCATCGGCTCCATAAACTTCTTTGGCGATTGTCTCGACCCTTTGTCTGAGCGGCATCTCGAGCGGGTAGAGGAATTTGAGATTGGGTTTATCTTTGCAAGCCTCCATGACCACGTCGGCAAGCTCTAATGCTCCATCTCCGCCTTTTAGCCAGTGCTCGGAGACGGCACAGCGAGCTCCTGCCTGCTCAGCATACTTGCGTACCAGTGCGATTTCATCCTTGGTATCGGTGTGGAAGGCATTGATACAGACGACCGGACTGATTCCTGATTTCCTGATCACCCCAATCAGGTGAGTCATATTGACGATCCCTTTCTCGAGAAGAGCCAAATTCTCCTTTGTGTATTCATCAGGAAGGGGTCGTCCTGCAACGACTGCTGGTCCGCCGCCATGCATTTTCAGAGCCCTGATCGTAGCCGTCAGTATTGAAACATTGGGAACGAGACCACTCAGCCGTGATTTCACATTCCAGAACTTCTCAAAGCCAATGTCCGCAGCAAAACCGCTCTCAGTGATGTGATAATCGAACATCTTTAAGCCAATGCGGTCACCGATGATGGAAGATTGACCGACAGCGATGTTAGCAAAGGGACCAGCGTGGACCAGACAGGGCTGATATTCTGTGGTCATCATCAATGTGGGATTGATGGTATTCCGCATCCATGCACACATTGCGCCTGCCACTTCAAGGTCCGTGGTTGTGACGGGCTTGCCCTTTTTATCGTAGGCTACAACGATCTTACCTAACCTCTCCCGAAGGTCTTTCAGATCCCGGACAATAGAAAGGATGGCCATGAGTTCCGAACTGACCGTAATGCCGAATTTGGAGGCCATCAGAAAACCGTCCATCTTGCCCCCGATACCCATGATGATATTCCGCAAGCCCTGAGCACAGAAATCCATGGCCCAGCCCATCTCAATGTTTGTGGGATCGATATCTAAGCGTTTTAGATTCCGCTTAGCCAATTCAGCATCGTCGTAATTTCGTTCGTGCTGCATCCTGGCATTTAAAGCTACCATTGCCAGGTTATGAGCATTGGTAATATCGTTGATGTCGCCTGTAAGGCCTAAGGAGAATTCAGTCATCGGAATAAGAAGGGCTTTTCCACCTCCTGCGGCCGTACCTTTAATATTCATTGTTGGACCGCCTGAGGGCTGACGGATACAACCACCAACATTCTTACCCCTTTTTCCTAATCCCTCCATAAGACCCATGGATGTGGTTGTCTTTCCTTCTCCCAAAGGAGTAGGGGTGATAGCTGTAACCTCAATATATTTTCCGTCCGGTTTACTTTTTAGGCGGTCTATAATCTTCATGAAGTCGAGTTTACACAGCCTCCCCATAGGAATGATGTCATCTTTCTTAAGACCCAATTTCTCACGCCACTCATCCACAGTGGGCATATTTTCTTCGGCTATGTCCGCTACTTGCCAATCTGCAAGTTTTCTTGGATCTGCTTCTTGATATTTTTTGGAAATATTGGACATGTTTTTTACTCCTCCTTTCCCTTTAAAATTTTTCTGTTAAGTATTAATGACCCTATAAGTTGTGGTGAGATTTCTACTCCTGAAATTAGGGATCCCCCCTTTCTCTTTAAGGTTTTTAATAGGTGATTTCTGGTGCTCTAAAAAACTGGATTTTGAAAAGGCGTTTTCTATGTGATAACAGTCACAATGTCGATTCGGATACTAAAATAACAGAGTTTTTTTGTCAAGGGAAATTTTTGAATAAGAATCTTAAGCTTTGAATATCGTTAAGCATGTTGAAATTATTTAAGATTTTAATCATCTCATTGTGGTTAGATGGGGTTATTATTGGGTTATATAGATGAATTGTAGAGAGTGATACAAAATTATGGCCATTGAAACAGGTGAGAAGGTCAATTTCTTAAGGACTTTTTTAAAAACTGAATGATTGACTTTTATTTTTTTTCGTTCAATAATGAAACTAAGCTTAAAAAATTTGGCGATGAAGTTCGCCTTTAAACGCTCCGTTCAAATGGAGATGATAACTTCTACTCAATTCTGGTAGAAGTTTTTTATTTTAGGGGAGAAAGGTGGTGATACTATGAAGACAAGAAAAGAATTTCTCGAAGCTGTGATGAAGATGGCGAACCTAAAAGATTTGAAACAGGCTGATGATGCAGCACGGGCAGTGATTTCCCTTACAAAACTCATCATCGGAGAAGAACTTTCTTAAAAGATTGCCAAGGTGACCCCGCCCGATCTTCGTTTGGGATGGGAATCAATAAGAGCTGCACAAATGGATGATTACGAGCGTGATGAACGTTTGTTTGAAACTGGGGAGGTCGAGGAGGAAAGAGCATAAGGAACATGAGAGTTGGCACAAAGATTGTTCAACTGAGGCGATGAGGTTCGCCTTTAATCGTCCTTTTGTTGAGACAGGACTGATAACTTCTACTGGGGGTCTCTGGTAGAAGTTTTTTTATTTTTGGAATCATATTTAATCGGAGATGGATCGTAGGAGGATGGAAGACGGTCTTCAAGAAGTAATTGAACGGTTGGGGAAACAGTTCGATCTCTCAAAGGTCATCCAGTACCTGAAGGACCGTGAGAAGGAAGAAGGAGGGTTCAGTTTTGTCCCCGACCTCTACCCTGATATTGAAGACACCTATTATGCAACTCGCACATTCCAATTACTAAAGGTCAATATAGATCAAAACAAGACGGCGAACTATCTGAAAAATATTGATCGGAAGGAAGTTGGTTTTCCAAGGGCGGTTTATATGCTTCTCTATCTCCATCTATCGGTGGATATGGAATTACCTCCCCAATTAGTCAATCTGTCCAGTAAGAATTGGTCTGGATTCCAAACCCTTGATGCTAAATATTTTTCCAATGAAATCCAGAAACTACTCCATCGACCCTTGAAACCATTATCTTCTCCATCTCCTTTCCGATTTCATCAACAGGAAAATCTCCAGAGTCTTCGCAAGAAGGTTGCAATCTTACTTGACAATGATGTCGGTTTTGACAGGCAAGAGATTATCAGATGGGTCCAGTTATCTCAGAACGGAGATGGAGGGTTCGGATTCTATCCTGTAACTACTTCCTACATGGAGAACACCTATTGCGCCCTTGAGATTTTATCGAAGCTTGATTCTTCTCCTCGGCGAATCGATCTTTGCCGGGAATATATTCTTGGGTGTAAGACCAAGAGTGGAGGATTTGGGAGAGCTCCTGCCAGTTTTCCATTTATTGAGAGTACCTATCATGCAGTGACCGGGTTGCTCCTGTTAGGGGAAATGGAAGTAGAGAAGTAGGTGACAGCGCCTATTTATTCGGATTTCGCGGGCCTTCCATAGGCATTGCCTTCAACAACTGGTCACATCTTTTCTCCAGTTTAAGCCAAAAATAGGCCCCCTTCTTCCAATTTTCAATTGTCTTAATGGGGGGGGTGAGCTAACTACCAGATCATGAGATAAAGAAGAAGGGTAAAATGGGTGACACTCCTGAGAGGGAGAAAGGAGTGTACCCATGGAAGATGTAGAAGAAGTTAAGAAGAAGAGTAA
>JBEKDJ010000319.1:0-5778 GCA_050014415.1 Thermodesulfobacteriota bacterium
GATTTTGGAAAAGAAAGAGAAAAATATCTCCTAAGAAAATGGACAAAAGATCCTGAAGCTTTCGGGAGAACATTCATTTCAAACAATAAGTATGCGAAATTTGTCAAAACGATTTGCAGGAGTTAATAACCCGACGAAGATAATAGCTGTAGCGAACCAGAAGAGCGGGTTAGGTAAACTGATCTTTGTCATAAACATAGGGCATCTCCCTTGACCAAGGTTCCTTGTAAGGAAGGGGATATTTACCAAAGAGGAGTTTGTGGAGATAGTGAGGCTGGTGGGTAAGTAGATAAAGACAAGAAATGAGTTACTCCAGCAATGGAGAATAACCAACGGTGATTTAGGATTGGAGTATACATAAAGGATCATCGTGAGTAGAGAAGAAGATATAGCTTACGACTTTCTAGAGAACGAGAGGATTTGGCCTCCTAACATTGCGCCCAACCGTGAACATCCATTTATTAAGGCTCTTGTGGAGGTCTTAATGCGTCTACCGAATCACATCTATGAAGCAGTTGCGGAAATGGTTTTGTTTGTCGTTGAGGATCCCCGATTCATGGCAACGAATGCACCATTCAATCGAGTCTATCCATCTTGCTCTAACAGTCATAATGTCCGATTCGACACGATAGTGATTTTTCACCAAGCACTTGCCTGTCCACACAATGCGCTCATGGGGCTTCTGGCGCACGAGCTTGCGCACAGTTTTTCGCATCTATCAGATTACAAAAACGACGAAATACTGGTCGACAAGTTAGTTGCACAGTGGGGTTTCGGTAAGGAACTTGAAGCTTTAGAAATTGAACGGCAGAAGTCCATGATAGAAACTTTATCTTCTAATAAATAAACATAAGGCTAAACAAGGGTATTAAGCCAATGTTTTGAGAATTGAGAAATATAGGTTTCATATTAATTTAGAGAAGTACGCATTCCAACGTATTTCGGCCACTGATTCCGATCCAAAGCGGCCATCCACTCGGATGGAAGAATAGCCCAGAACCGTTTGAAACATCTGGCAATCGTCTAATTCCAATACTTCAAATTGGCATAGCTAAATCATTTGCGGGATCATCATAGAGATAAATTAAAAGTGTAAGTTCGGCCATACATCCCTCCTTCCCTATTTCCTCCTTATCAATATACAAGAGGGAGCAAGGATGGCCACAGCAACCATGTTTTAAGATTTGCTATAAGTTTGGTTCGTTAAGTAAAGAATTCCCAAATTTCTTTCTTTAAACTTTGATCTGGAATTCTTGTTAAACTTCGCTTATAAGATACTTATGAGATGGAAGCCGGTAAAGGATATTGATTCATTTTTTAAAACTGTCGAAGATGAGCCTGATATGTTTCTTCCGATAAAACGAAGGCAACACCAAGTCCCGTATCCAAAGCGAAAGATTGTAGGTAACCACAGCCGGTAGTATTATTACCGGCTGTGGTCAGAAAGACACTACCTTCAGCTACTTCTAAAGGTTAGTTCGGACTTGCATGAAAACCAAGCTTGCTATTTTCTATCGTTTATCCCACGGCGTCATCATTTTGAGTGTATATCCGCCCTTTACAAGTGGCCAAACAGGCATCCGTTCGCCATTCCACCACTGAAGGGCAAGGCTCGGGATAAGGGCTATTCCCTTCTCATTGAACTTGAGGTCGCCTATGGTGGTCCCTTTGAATTCACCACCGATAACAGCATCCCTGACCTTTGCCGGATCAAGAGATCCAGCCTTCTCAATTCCCTGAGCGAGAACCTGTGGATTGGCATGATAAAGTCCTATGCTTACGGAGCTCTTGCCGAATTTTTTGGTATACTGCTGTCCAAGTTCCTTCGCCCCGGGATTAGGGAAATGCTCTGACCAAAATGCGTCCATGATAATATAATTGGAGTCCTTACCCAAAGCTTTCAAGAACTCCGTAGCCCAGAAACCCATCCATCCATGAATGTACTTAAAATTCATGTTATGCTCTTTTATCTGGCGTACCACAGTAATACTGTCTAAAGGAGAACCAAACCAGATAAGGGCATCCGCATTTTGCGCCTTCCATTTCAAAATTTGAGATGAAAAGTCCTTGGCCCCAACTGCATAGGGCTCATCAACAACAAATGTGTAGCCATATTCCTTTGCCCAATGCTTGAAAACTTCTCCTAAGCCTTGTCCATCCTGGTTGTCCTGCATCATCAGGACGGGCCTCTCAATCTTATCGGCTTCGGGCAGGAGAGTTTTCCAGATCTGAAATGGAACCTCGGCTGCACCAGGAGCCGTAAAGAAAAAGTCCGTGGCCCACTTGAATTTACCCTCTATCATATGCGGCCAGCAACAGGTTACCGCGAAATAGACTTTGTACTTATCGCACACGGTGGCAGCAGCCTCAGTGAGTGGACCAACACTCGAGGAAAGAGCGAAGTTAACCTTATTCACTTTGATAAGCTTTTCCATTGCAGCCGCTGATTCAGCGTTATTACTCTTATCATCCGCAAAAATAAGCTTTATAGGAAGTTTTTTGTTCAGCTCTTTGACAAAAACACCGCCTCTCTTATTGATATCTGCGACCGCCTGTTCGTAGGCCCATTTCTGCTCCGCACCGTTCATAGCATTCGAGCCGGTCAGGGAATTGGGCACACCCACGAGGATCTCGTTTTTCCCGGCCGCTGAAACGCCGCTGGAGGAGATCAGACATACTGTCCAAAGAAAAAAGAATAATCCCAACCATGTTAAAGATTTTTTGCCTCCCATTTTAATCCTCCTTTTGTTCATTCGGTTTGTTTGTCAGAATTCAATCTGACAAATCCTCTGGTAAATTTCATCTTCTTCCAAAACTAACCTCCCCGACCGATCTCTTGAAGCCCTTATTTCACCTCCTCTCTCCTATCATTCCTTAATCTGATAGAGACTGTTTCCCAAATACCCAGACATCTGTGCCCTGCTCCTTACGATCTTTTCCCCTGCCACCATCTGATATAAGAATAAGGTTTTAATCGATAGAAAGAGTTCTCAATACCCACTTCCTTTCCCTATTTTCGAGATCTGATCATATCTATCAACCCAATGAGGCCCCTCGGCATGAACTTCATCACAAGAATGATAAGCATCCCTGCCACGATGGGATGCACCTGCACCAAATAGATGTCTGTCACGACAAAAAGTGCATTCATGAAAAATGCCCCTATCACCGGACCCACGATTGTGTCGTTTCCTCCCATTACGCACATAAGGATAGGATAGAGTGTCCAGTCAAGCTTCAATACGGAGTCAGGGTTGATATGAAACAGGTAAATGCCATAGAGGCTGCCACAGAGACCCGCGAGAAAAGCCCCAACGGCAAAAGCAAAGATCTTATATTTCAGGAGATGGATTCCATGTGTAGCGGCCGAGGTTTCGTCTTCGCGGATGGCCCTCAGGGCCAGACCAACCCTGGACCTTGTCAGGAAATATACCACGGCAGTCGCAAAAAGAGCAAGAAAGAGGCCGGTCCAGTAATACGGTCTCATGGATTCAAAGACCGTGGAGCGAAGATGGAGGCCATCTGACGCCCCCGTAAAGGCACCTCCTTTAACAAATACTACCTTAATAATCTCTCCCACTCCCAGGGTCCCGAGGGCAAAATAATCGCCTCTGAGTCTCGAGAGCAGGGGGATTCCGATAATAATGGCCAGAATGACCGGAACGAGACCACTCAGGATCATGGTCACAGGATCAAAGTAATAACCTGTCTTTGTAATATCATGGAGCCAGATGATGGCGGTTGTGTAAGCCCCAAGGCCAAAGAATGCATGCTGGCCCATACTGATCTGCCCGGTATATCCTGCTACCAAGTTCCATCCCTGGGCGATGACCGTATAGCAAAAAGAAAGGAATAAAAAATATCCAAGGTAGGAAATGTTGACATCGAGAAAAAATGGTACTACAGCAAAAACTAATGTAACCAGAACAGTAAGAATGATAGCTCTTTTATCTTTCATGTGTTACGCCTTTTGAATGGACCGGACAAAGAGGCCCTCGGGCTTGAACATCAGCACTAAGAGAAATACCGCATAGGATATGGCATCGGACCATCCGCCGCTGAGAAAAAAGGACGCCACGCTCTCAAGGAGCCCCAAAATAATCCCCCCTAACAGAGCGCCAAAAACATTGCCGATGCCCCCAAGGGCCAACGAGATCAGGGCCTTTAGGACGAAGATAAACCCATAAAAAGGATCAAAGGGATAAATTGCTGCCAGGCTGACTCCTGCTATCCCCGCAAGTCCGATGCCGATAGCGAACGCTACGGCATTGACCCGATGAGGACCGATTCCGACCAGGGCGGCGGATTCCATATCCTCTGAAGCGGCCCTTACGGCTATCCCAATAAGGGTCTTCTTAAGAAAGAGGATGACGCCCACTGTCGAAAGGACGGCCAACAATAATGCTACCAGCCGGGTAAAGGTGAGATCTATTCCTATGGGCCTGAATACTAAGGAAGTGTAAGTTGTCAGGATGGACCGGGGATTGCCCGTCCAGATTACGGTCATGAGATTCTCCATAAGAAACATCAGTCCGATGGCGATCAAAAGCGAGATGTTCTTGTCCTCTAAAGCGGCAGCCTCTTTGAAAAGGGCCTGATAGATTCCCATGCCAAGGAGCAGAGATAATGGAAGAATAATGACGAGAGACAGATACGGATCAATGCCTAATAGGGTGAATAACCAATAACAGATATAAGCCAAAAAGATGATAATGGTCCCCTGGGCGATGAAAATGATCCGCATGGTTCCAAAGATCAGGCTAAGCCCAATGGCGGCTATCCCGTACATGGTTCCAAAAAGAATGCCATTGACTAAGAGCTGAGTAATGAGTCCAAAAGTTAAGTATTGAAGCATTACCGCAAACCCTGATAGAAAGCCCCGCTGTTTATGGCAAGGGTGATAGAATTAAATTCATCCCCGAAAGCATGGGGTTTGAATCCCAACCTTCTCTAACGGGGCTTACTCCACCGTTCCCCAATGTAGGCCTTCTGAATTTCTGAATCGGCTAGAAGTTCATCCCCTCTGCCACTCATGGCAATCTTCCCGGTCTTCAAGACATAAGCCTGATGGGCTATCTTCAAAGCCTGATGAATGTTCTGTTCCACAAGAAGAATGGTCACCTTCTGGCTGTTCAGGGTAGAGATCAGTTCAAACATTGTTCTCACAAAAATGGGGCTCAGCCCGAGAGAAGGCTCATCAAGCATCAGAAGATGCGGCTGGGCCATGAGGGCCCGGGCAATTGCCAACATCTGCTGCTCGCCCCCGCTCAATGAACCTGCTGTCTGGCTTTTTCGCTCTTTTAGCACGGGAAAAAGGCCATAGGCTCTTTCCAAGGATTGTGCGAAAAGGGAGCGGGCCCTTGGAGGATAGGCACCAAGTTTCAGATTCTCCAGGACCGTAAGTTTAGAAAAGAGGCGCCGCCCCTCCGGCACATGGGAGATGCCTATGTTCACCACCTCCTGAGCCTTTTGCCTAGCCAGAGATTTCCCCGAAAAAAGGATCTCCCCTCTCTTAGCATGGATGATTCCTGAAATCGTTTTCAGCAGAGTCGTCTTTCCGGCTCCGTTGGCCCCCACAAGCGCAACGATTGCCCCTTCATCCACATGAATGGACAAATCCCAGACGGCCTGAACATCACCGTAAAGGACATCCACTCCCTTCACTTCAAGCAGGTGATTCTCCAAGGTATGCCTCGATCACTTTCTTGTCATTCGCTATCTCATCCGGTTTCCCATCGGCAATCTTCAAACCGTAATCCAATACCGCAACCCGATCAC
>JBEKDJ010000320.1:0-5771 GCA_050014415.1 Thermodesulfobacteriota bacterium
GAAACCAACACCACCGTCCTCCCTAAGTTGATCAAATACTCTCCCAGGGGTTTATGATAATTTGCCGTCGGCTCCATCCCATAGACCACTTTCTTCAACCCATGTTGCACCCGCAGAGCCTCGGCCTGATCCAGGAGTTTTCTGAATCCCTCATGGTCGTTGCTAAAGACTATCCGCTTTAAAAGTGTTTTCCCTGTCGCCGTCCCAAAAAAGGCGTAATGCCGATCTTTCGCTATGTCGATCCCCACGATCAAATACTCCTCCGAATGCCTTACCTCTTGCCTCAGTTGACGAAATTCCTCCAGCCTGTTACGATTGGCTTCATCCATTGGAAACCTCCTTTTAAGAATTTGAGTTTGGTCGTGCTTACTCTTATCTCTTAACAGGAGGTTTCTTTTTGGGGTAGTCTGATATTATATTTTTCCTATTTTACCGTTGGGATTCTACCCCTACCTCTCAACTATATATAACGTTGATGAAATCTATGAATCTGATCTGCTGACTCCATTCTTCGAATTGCCTTAACGACAGCTGATCCACATACCCCCACGTGTCTTGCTATTTCTGCCATCGGTATTTCCATTTCATGACTCAAAGATATAAAGTCACGATTTTCAGCAACGTCCCCGCGACTCCTAGACAAGCGTAATCCGCATTTAGATATAAGCAACTTCTTTATGGATGACGCACAACTCATACTGGCCTAAGAGGCGCTCCCCGTGCTTCTGTCCATTGAACGAGCAGTAAAGTCGATACCAATTACTTCCAAAGCTGCAATGTTCGGGTATTTTGGTGTCAAATGAGTTAAATCTCGCTTTAGTGTTTCAATCAATTCAGCGAAGCCGAGCAATTTCTTGGCACGAGTATCTTTCCAGGATTTCTTTTTTCCGTTGTGAACTACCAGAAAAATCCCATACTGGGAAACACGCATATATTGCCCGACCAGCTGATTTTCCAACCGCTCAATCAACTGGGCAAGAGTCCATTTATCAGCAATTTTCAGCTCGATGGGAACAGGAGCTGAGACTTGAGGGGCGTTGAGCCGGATATCGGTTCTCGTGGCATCAGCGAGCTCTTCCTCAGAACCAACGGTATAAAACGCGCGAGAGGACTTTCGAAGCTGGTCAGCGAAATATCTACGAAGCTCCGGTTCGTTCGTTACTTTTAGGAGTAAGGTAGCTATGCTTTCGTCACCCTCTTCTATATCCTTCTTGAGGTCATCCAATCGTGCGAGCCCCAGCGCAAAAAGATCCGCTTCAGATTTTGGCTGTTTCTCTGCCCATACTGCAAACTCCGCGACGGCTGCCCCAGACCACGGCTCAAGTTCGGCGTCCAGGGCAGCCCGCTCTTTTGCTAAGTAGTCCATGCGGTCCTTTGAATAACCAAAGCTGATGGAGTTAGCGAGATTCACCAGAGCATCGTATGACTGACGCCCTGGCGTGTTGACGATGACACCTAAGAGGTGCGACCGTGTTCCCTCTGCATGGTCCCGCGTACCGGGAGTGTAAACCCCGCCCTCGTGCCGAGCACCTTCTTCGACTCTGATGAATTTGTAGATCAAAGGCAAGAGGTCGTTTAACACTTCCACCCTTTCAAAATCACGGGCGGCACGGCCAAAGCGAGAATTTCGATGATCCATCAAAGCTGCACAGAAATTAATCATTGTTTCTTTCTGCTCTTCTATGGAAGGAAGACCAGCAATCCACCCCTTGAGTAATTCACATCCTCGACCGCCATCGGCGCAAAGCAGAACAATAACCCACATATATTTGCGGTTATTGTTGGGTGCGGCTTCGAAACGTTCGGAGGCAAGTTCAGCTACTCTTTGTAAGAAAGTTACGTCGTAGTTCTCTTCCAGAATCATTGATAGCACATCCTCCAGCACTTTATCATTCGTTGGTTCGTAGGCCGATAGAAGATCAAACAAGATGCCCTTGTAACGTTTGCGGATTTCTTGGTCGCCATATCTGAGCGCTGATAGGGTGTGCGGGAAGGATTTCTCTGCTGGGCCTTCATGAAGTTCCCACGACACTTCGTCTTTAATGGTTTCGCCCACAATTTCTGGGAACTCCTTGAGTAGTACAGTGAGCCACGTCGGAAATCCGTTCAATTCGCAAATCGAATAGTGGGCCGCAATGAGTGCCTCGTCGTGGGAGAGATTCTTGGCCCACTGGGGATCGCCGGCCGCCTCCATGGCCAGACCGGTTAAGCCAATTATACGTGGCCAAGGCACGGAATTATCGGATCGCCGATTTGGATAGCCAAAGGGGTCATAGCCACGCCAATAGCTTACGCACCCATCACGGAAATTTCTCGCCACTTCATAACCAAATTCATCAATCAATACTTTCCAGTCTGAGTATCCCCAGCGAGCTGTATTTTTATCTCTTTTCTCTCGTATCCGGTCATAGAGGTAGACCGTCCGCTGCCATATTTCTCCTTTTTGAACACTGCCAACGTTCTTTATTTCTGCTGGTTTTTGCTTAAGCTTTTGCTGCCAATCCTGACGAAGGGCTTTCTGGCGCTTTTCATTTGCTTCCCGCCTTCGCTTGAAATAGCGTTCTTGTCGAAGCCACTTTTTATTCTCGTCCGTCAATGGTTTTGGATGGAGCAATTCGTACAGTTTAGCTTCAAGCTGCGGCGTTCCAGTGACCCCTCGCTTCATCTGCTCCCGCAATTGCTGCGGGCGTTTTCCGTCCACATACACGGTAAAGATCGCCGTTAGAGCGACTGCCCGGTCATCCATCAAGGGTTGGTGGCGCATGTCTTCGAAGAGTCGTTCCAAGTCGTCGGCCTTTGGCACCCAGAAATTGCCAATTTCCCACCGTACTTGCCACCAGGCTGTTATATGCTTTTTGCCGTCTACCTCTCGGGCACGAGCAGCAGCGATTGCGTGCCAGAACAGTTGGAGCCGGAATTCTGGCCAGACTTTGGCATCTTTGAGAATTTCTTCTCGTTCAGAGGCGGTAAAATCACGGTAATGATCTGCGGCGAAAAAGCATAAAAAGAGGTCGAGCACTATTGGGTCAAGAGAGAGTGGGTCTTTCTTTCGAATAAATTGATTCGCTATTTTTGTAGCGATCGGCAGCAGCCAAGCATGTCTTGCTGAGATTTCGCAATGACGCCGCTCAATGAAGGGCTGCCTTTTTAGAAGTCCGTGTAGACCTCGCAATAGCTGCTCTGCCGTCTCTTCCAGAAGAGGAGCTTTAGTGATCTCCTCCATAATTCGTTGTATCGGGGATGATGAATACGTTTTGGACTCCTTAAAAATCTCTAAAATCGTCAGGAGTTGATGGACCGAAAGAGCGGTGGGAAAGAATGCCTCACAGATCTCACCAAGCACGTCTAAATCATGCTCCGCCATATCAGCCAGTAATGCATTGACGAGATTGCTATGTTGATCAGATGTACCAGCCACTGCAACAGCCCTAATGGCACAAATTTTTATGTATGGCCTTGCTTGATCATCCATGGCGAAAGGTAAAGCTGCATCTACCGACTCCGATATCTGACCCTGCCATACCAATTTCAACAACAATGCGCAGACATCCTCATGCTTTGCGAATTTCTCAAGAAGATCATTAATTGTCGGTGCGAGTTGAGGATCAGCTAAACGCCGGATCATTGTAATGTCAAACGATGTGCCCGTGTATTGACGGTTTGCGTAAAGCTCGGTAAAACCGATCAGGAGCGCTTTCCTAAATTCCACTGGCAGTGCGGATGGATCACCATTCTCAATAAGTACTTCCGGCGCCACCATACAAAGTCGATTCCGAACGCGCTCATCCCATATTGCTACCCAGGCAGCTATTGGCCTCATAGATGGTATAACCACATCACGCCCATACCGGTTGGCGAAAAGCAAGTCTTCAATCGATCGCCGAGACTTGCCTTCATCAAGAAGACGTTTGAGCCAACTGGCCGTCAGATATTCTCTTACGGATCGATGATGAAATCGAACGGTTCCATAAATCGCTTCGTCAAATATAGCGCGATCGAGGAGTGTTTGAATCTTGTCGGAGGACCAATCTGGCAGTGCTTCCTTAGGCTCAATGGATACCTCCCGCAGACCCGCATCGATCGGTCGATCTGGCAGCATTATGGCGTTCTTCTTTTGTAGTGTGATTGCAGCTGCCAGGCGCTCAGCTCCCAAAAGGGCATCGTGGGCTGATAGCGGTCTTTGTCTATCACGATCCGGATCGTGCTCGGCGAGCTTTATCTGGATATTGAAATACAGTATTTCGGCATGTCCTCCCAGGCGACCGTTTGAATTCCAGAATTGAATGAGTTCCAAGAGATCTTGAGGGCGCTCAGCGAAAATCATGGCATCCGCCCGTTCAATCGCCTTAATGAAGTCACTCGGATTATGCACCCCTTTCTCCACAGCAAAACGGTGAATCTGCTGCTCGTTGAGCGGAGCTAACTGGAAGACAATATGCTCTTTCTTTCCCTCAGAGCCTTTCGGTTCGTCATCTAGGACAAACCCTTCGGCGGCTTGTTCGGCTTCCTCTGTAGGAATCTCGTCGCTTTCCGGTATAACGACGTTTTCGGGCTTGCTCGGCTCGGGCAAATGCGTCAAAAAAATTGACAAATCGGCTGTCGCTTGCCAGTCACTCACCCTGCAGGAAACAACAACCGTCGCCCGATTCAACCCCTTGCCCATTGCGTTTGCGAAGCGTCGAAGTGCGATTTCAAATGCGGAACGTCTTTTCAGGCGTGCTTCCTCAACGGAATCGAGGAAGAAATAACCTTCCTTATCTCCGGTCAACCACTCGTCAAATTCTACACTTGTTCCAATATCGAAGCTCTGCCGAAGGTCCAGATCCTGAAGTAACTCAATGCGGCAAAAGAAAGCGGAGTTGCCATCATTCCGCAAGCGCTTTGCAATTGCGCTTAGTTCCTCTGTCTTGCCAGTACCTGGTTCCCCGAGAATGACAATGCGGGGTTTTTCCAAGAGTTTGTTCCACGAAACCTGTCGATCTACTCCGAGGGCTGCCATTATCCGGATGGCTTCAGGGTCATGCTCTTTGTCCGCCTCTACGGGCCAAAAAGTTCTATTGAGTTCTATGTGTTCAGCCACTCTCGCCCTCGGTGAATCTGCTTTCGCCTATTACACAAATTTGCACGGTCAAACCTTCAAAATTCAGTAACTATTTTCTCATATAATACTCAATATTCCCGCCCAACCTCCCCTCTGTCTCCTTTATCACTTCACTCAAAAATAGATCATCAAGACAATCTGTTTTTATAATCCTGATAATTAAATTCTTTAATCAATCTAAATCCTGACTTGTCAGTCCATATTCCGATGGAAGGATGGCTGACGCCATTGAACATGGTTGTTTTTACAGTCGTGTAGTGAAGCATATCATCAAATATGATTTTATCTCCGGGTTTTAATTCATTATCGAATGACCAATTCCCCATATAGTCGCCCGCCAAACAACTTATCCCTCCCATTCTGTAGGTCGGTTTTCCTGCCATCTCATCGGTAGCACCCAGAATAACAGGTTTATAGGGAATCTCTAGACAATCGGGCATATGGCAAGTAAATGAAACATCGAGAATAGCCGTTTTTATGCCTTGATTTTCAACAATATCCAATACCGTAGAAACTAAGAGAAATGAAAAACGAGGGTCAGGCAATCGTAGTAAACTACCCCGCAGCAGAGCTGCGGGGCATTAAAACACAAAACTTAATTGCTCACTGTGCTGGTATTTTATATACCGACGTATGACTTCTGAGGTTACCTTGTCACCAACGGACCGAA
>JBEKDJ010000321.1:0-5741 GCA_050014415.1 Thermodesulfobacteriota bacterium
ATTCTCCGCTTTTCCTTCCAGGGAAATATAGTGCTTGATGTGCTTTAGGCGGGGCCTCAATTGATCTGTGAGGGCGGTGAATTCGGGGCCCACGAAGAGGACTTTAGCCTCGGAATAGTTGATAATGTAGTCCAATTCATCGATCTGCATCCGGGGGTTGAAGGGCGACGCGATAAACCCGCCCTTCATAGCGGCCCCATAAATGTCCGTGTACTCCAAGCAGTTCCAGGAAAGGACACCGATCCCGTCGCCCTTCTTAAGGCCCAGCGAGCCAAGAGCGCCGATGAGGCTGTTCACCCGTTCATTATATCGGGAAAAGGTGACTCGTTGCGCTCCGTACGCAAAAGCTTCATGATCGGCCCGTAGGAGCGCGTTCCGGTAGATAATATCGGCATATGTCCCAATCTTGTAACGGCTCAGCTCTTTCAGTATCAGTTTCTCTGACATTGAATTCTCCTTATGTGGTGGCATTAATCAGTGTATATCATTTTTTCTTGGAGCTATCTACCTCCAATCAGGATCAGAGACAGAGTAAGTGTGTCGCCATCGTGGAGTTCCGAGTCCAGGCCATTCGGAAGGCTGTGATAGGGGATATTGTTTAGCCGTACCTGTATGAGCCCGTCTAACGATGCCTCCCCGTGCTGGAGAAGGACCAGACAAGGTTCATGAAAGGGCGCTCGGTCAAAAGAAATCATTCAAGAATGCGAGTGCTGTTGCAGTTTGTTATCAGAAAGGGGCGGCGGCAAATGCGTGGCTTTGCATCGAAAATATGTCTTTGTTTGCGCTCGCTTATGGTTTGAGAAGTGGGATCGTAGTCTTTTGGGGGGAGCAGGGAAAGGAGGTTAAGAAAATTCTTGGTATTCCAGAAGATTATGAGTTAGCTGCTGTTTTGAAGATCGGGGAACCGGGGGAGAAACCTTCTCCTCCTCCGAAGCAACCCGAATTCAGTTGGTTACACAGAAAAAGGTTTAAGAAATGGGAGTTTAACTGAATAAGAAGCTATCACCTCACCAATCTTAGCTCTTGTTTCAAGGATGATCTCGTAATAGATGTTATGGGCGATTTGGGCATTCATTCCCTTTAGCTTCATTTCCATAACAACCAGGGCAAGGGTAAGTCCATCCGTGCATTCAGAGTCGAACCGGAGGGCAAGTTTGTCTGGAATTGGATTACCCCTGGATTTACGGCGGTGACTGGTTACAGGACCGATGACCTGCGTGACACGCTGAATGTTGAAAATCTATTGCGAGAGGATTTTGCAAGCTTCCCAAGGATTCAGCAGTCGAGTTATCCCAGAAGGAAATAGATCGATTAAGAGCCATGAACCTCAGAAATTCTTCGCGCCTTTCTCTGCAGGCAGAACGATCTCTTTAACCTTCAGCATGGAATTTTCCATCTCAAATGGATAGGCGAGCTCAGGGGCTTCGCTTTACCTTGATGGCTCACTATCTGCTATGGACCTTGCGTTTTTCAAGACCTAAAAAGCTGCGGTTTGAAAATAATATTGTTGGATTTTGCTTGAGAAAGGGGTGGGGTCCTCGATCCCTCACCCCTTTTCCGCTCCTTCAACCATAGAGATTGTCAATTCACCTTATTGCTTCGATATCGCTCACCGTCCCGAGATATCTCTGGGTCGTAGAAAGGTTCGCATGTCTTAGGATCACCTTGCTCACAATTTCTATTGGCACTCCTGAGCGAGAGGCGTAGGTAGCCGCATGTCTCCTGAGATCGTGGGGACGCAGGTGAATTCCTACCACCTTTCCTGCTTTATTCACAACTTCTCTGCCAGCCGTATAGGATATCGGGAATATCCTCTTGTCAAGTCCAATGCCTTTCCTGGTTATGTATTCCTTCAGACGATCTGCAATCTTCTGTGGGATGAAGACAATCTCCCGTTCCTTTCCACTTTTAGGGGTTCTGAGAGTGAGTTTCCGATCCTCGATATCACTGGGGGTCAATTTCAGGACCTCGCCGATCCTCATTCCACCCCGGGCCATCAACTCAAGAATTAGCCGATTCCTTGGTTTGATGGTACGGAAGATGATTTCATCCACTATTTCTTTTTCGAGGATGGTCCAGCGGATGGGTCCAGGTGGGCGATAAAGCTTTTTCAGCATAGGGGTATCGCATGGGCTTCGGAAATCGGGGTCAAGATTTTGGACCACAAAGTTGAAGAATGAGGTCAGTTGGGAGTACCGGGTGCGCTTGGTTAACTGTTTGGTTCCTTGATTGATGTCTGTGAGAAAAGAGAGGACCTCTTCGGGAGTCAGGGAGTTTAGGTCCCTTTCACCGAAATGGGCAGTCAATTTTGAAAGGACCGACTTGTAGGTTTTGGCGGTGCTTTTTTTTTGAATGAAGCTTGTGATACTCCAGCCAATAATGAATACCTTGAGATACTGTCATGATGCACCTCCTTAAATGAATTTCCCCCGATGTTACCATACGATTTTCATATCTACAATAAATTCTTGGACAAAAGCCCTTTCTGTTTTGGCAAGATATTCACGGTTTTAGGGGGTCCAAAACCACTCCAACATATTGGACGGTTGCCTCATTGACTTCTTCCTGAAATCGAGCTTCTAAAGGTCCCCTTTAAACTACAAGATTTCAAGTCGAAATCAATGAAATAACCACCCCCTGTCTGAGAAAACTTCAGGACTTTTTTGTTTAAATATTAATTGTACAAAATTGGAAGAAAAAAGATAATTTTCACAATTTCATTTTTTTATTGACAAGAAGTATTTCCTGTGATCTGCTTTTTGTGTGGTGGGGTGATATAAGAGGGTGATTGATCAGAAAGACTTTTAAAGTTTTTCACTTCCTCCAGTACTTCGGTCCGCGAACTTAAACTCTATTCTCGGATTTCTACTCGATCAAAAAGTTCGCTTTAAAGGATAGCGTGGTCTTCGGGGTTCAGAATAGGTAGATCTCAGCAAATATGCAAGAAAGGGGAAAAGAAATGAAAAAAGAAAAGAAAACTGTTTTCTTGATCGTGAGTTGCTTGATGGCGCTATCTCTCTTAGTATTGCAATCCCCGACAGCAGTCAAAGGAGCCCAAAATTGTCCAAATTCACCTCCTCCGATATTACCTGAGTTTCAGAGTTCTAGTCCCTTATATCCCACAATCCCCATTAGACCTTGGCCTCCTACGGGTCAATGCCCATCTTTTTGGCATGGGTTTACTAGCGACCCAATTGACATGGGATTTCCTCTTCCTCAAGGCAATTGTCTTGATGGAGAGTGGAGGGACGCCCCAATGACTGTTACAGAAGTCTTTATCCCGATGCGCGACGGTGTTAAACTGGCTGCCAACGTTTATCGCCCTGGTAAGCCCGGGAAATACCCGGTTATCATGACTTTTACTCCATATGGCAAAGACCTCTTTGGAACGGCGAAAACATGGGGCGTCGATTCTTTTCGCAACTCGGATCACACAACATTTGAGGGCCCTGATCCAGGTTTCTTTGTTCCCGAAGGTTATGTAGTAGTTGTGGCAGACAACAGAGGGTATGATAAGTCAGGAGGGTGCCGATTGGGATTTGGGACAGGAGAAGACTTTTATGATGGGATTGAGTGGGCCGGGACACAAGAGTGGAGTAATGGAAATGTAGGCATGATTGGCGTTTCTGCTCTTGGCATGTGTCAGTGGTATGGAGCTCAATTACACCCACCGCATCTGAAAGCCATTGCTCCCTGGGAAGCGACCTCCCTTCTCCCCACCCCTCTTTTTGGAGGCCTCACAAATTGGCAATTTTATGCTACAATTGCCGGATTATCAAGTCCTCCATATCCTGACCAGGCTAGTTGTATCGGAGTAGCGCCACTACCATCAACGCTAGTATTAGAAAATATTACCGTACCCATGCTTGCTTGCGTCTCCTCGTCAGATCAGCTTGTGCACACCCGGGGAACGGAGTGGGGTTGGAAAATGGCCTCCTCCAAACAGAAGTGGTTGTATAACCACGGCGGCCAGAAATGGGGTCGGTATTACGGTGCTGATGGACAGGCCGTTCAACTGATGTTCTTCAATCATTTCCTGAAGGGCACGGACGACAGGATATTGGATATGCCGCGAGTTCGGTATGAGGTACGCGATACCCTTGACGAATTTTATATTCGCTATGCAGACGACTGGCCGATTCCTGAAACCGAGTATACAGCGTTGTATCTTGATGCAACGACCGGAACATCTTTTTCGGCAGCTCGCGCTTTGAGCTTAAAAGCAGTTAAACATACAGGGAAAATCAGTTACGACTCGACGGTAACTGAAGTTGCAATTGCCGATAATAGTTCCTTTAACCACACACGCTACGAGCCTTCAGTCCAACATGAAACATTGTCGACCGTGGCCCCTGGTAGAGCGATATTTGATTATAGATTTGACCAAGACACCGAGCTGACCGGGCACATGGCGCTGAAGGTATGGGTTTCTGCCGACTCATCTGATGACATGGCTCTTTTTGTTACGGTGAAGAAGCTCGATCTTAATGGCAATGAAGTGTTTTTTGACTGCTCCGACTCCAACAGAAGACTTCCTGTGGCCCTTGGATGGTTGAGACTATCAGAAAGGGCGCTGAATCCACAGCTGTCCACCCCGTGGCAGCCCATCCAATCGTTGCAAGTACAGCCGGTCTCACCTGGTCAGATTGTTCCCGCCGAAATAGAGATAGTGGTCTCTAGCACCTTATTCCATGCAGGTGAGACGTTGAGACTCATTATATCAGGGGATACTCAAACGTATAGCACGCGGCACCACTTCGTGCATTTCAACTATGGGAATTGTTCGATCTATACCGGTGGACAGTATGACTCTTATCTTCTGATACCCGTGATACCCCCTCAAAAGGGAAAGGCAGCACACCATCACTTTTTATGGCACAATGATTTGCAGGAAAAAGGCTGGGATAAGTAGGAACCCTAACTAAATTCAACTAATGGGTGGTTACAGGATTCAGGAATAAATGTATTGAATTCAGAAAGTGATGGCAGGACCAGAAATGGCCCTGCCTTTTTTCTTTTAGCTTATGCTTGATTCCTATTCGTAATCATCAGCATTGAAGGTTAGCCTGTACTGAAGAGTAGTAGGGCATGCCGTGTAAAACGTATGACTTGTCGGTCAAAGTCCGACCGTGGGAGTTTGGTAGTTCGCCCACGTAGCTTGAGGGAGGTGTCAAGGGTAACCTGAAGCGCTAAGTTTCCTGACAAAGGCTCCTTAATGGAGTTGAGCAAACCTGCGGGTCGCAGCGCGAGCGAACCTGGATGTAGCCTCGAAATTCACAATGGAGTTGTCGACCTTCTCCTACAAAGGGGAAGACCGGAGTATCTATCCTAACGAAAACTGCCATAACCGATAGATGGGCTTCCGGGGTAACAGGGGTGACACGCAGGGGCAGCCATACGATAATGAACGCGGGAGACCCTTGTCGATGCCTGTTAGGAGGGCAACCGGTAGATATAAGGAAACGAAATTCTACCGGGTCGGCAAGGGAGTCGGATTTGCCCATAATACCGTTTGTATCTCAAGGACAGCATAACCTTGGGAGAGGGAAGGGGCAATGCTTTCATCGTGTTTCTGAAGGAGGGAAGGAAGGAGATTGCCATTGAGGCTGGGAACTCCAGAGAAGTCCGGGAACTTCAGAGGAAACTATACCAGAGGGCCAAGCAGGAGTTGCGAAAGCCACTGGAAGAAGATGATCGGAAAGCCGTATTCGGGAAAACCGAACGTACGGTTTGATGAGGGG
>JBEKDJ010000322.1:0-5925 GCA_050014415.1 Thermodesulfobacteriota bacterium
ATGGAAAAGATCCGCGGGAAAGGCTGTAATGCACCTATGGAGGACCAATGCCTATTTTTAGGGGCTTTTGCCACGACCATTGTTGAAATTGAAGCTGGTCATAGGATTACCAAGGCTGAAGCGAAGAAAATAATCAAAAAGGCCCAGGATCTCGGTCTGGTCCATCAGGCGAACGCCAATGCACGGCCTCTCGCTATTTGCAATTGCTGTACCTGTTGCTGTGGCACTCTAAAACCTCTGCTTGCGGGTCATCCCCAGCCATCTCTTAAGTCTAACTTTCACTCTGAATTCAATATTGAGCTCTGCAAAGGCACTTGTCCGGAATGCGTGAAGATCTGCCCCGCCAAAGCTATCACCATTGATAAGAAGAATATGAGACCGTTAACTAATTCGGATAAATGCATTGGCTGTGGTCTTTGCGTCGTAGCTTGCCCTGAAAAAGCATTAACACTAAAGCGAAAGGAGAAGCCATTCATCTATCCAGATACCTGGGATGACTATCTGCGTACCAGGGCTCTACAAAGTGGTAGAACAGAATTCTACAAATAGGCATGAATGTTTCGGGCTCCCTTCAAGAATCCTGTGAGGATCATCAGGGGATTGCTTCGCTCGCAATGACGGCTCGGCTGCAATGCAAACTATAATATGCTCTGAGCAATAAAACGGTATGCATGAGTTCAGTATCACGATGAGTATCATGTCGATTGTGCTGCAAAAGGCTGAAGAAGTGCAGGCAAACAAGATAACCAGCATAGACCTTCAAATTGGCAGATTGGCGGGTATTATCCCCGAATGTGTCCGACTCCAATTCGATCTCCTAAGCAGAGGGACTATTGCTGCTGGCGCCAGCCTCTCCTTCAACCAGCCACCCACAAAACTGCACTGCCGCAAATGCAATGTGATCTACTCATCGGACAACTCTGATTTAGCCTGTCCCAACTGCCGGGGGGAGGAAATAGAGATCCTATCGGGGTTCGAATTGTTTGTCGAAAGCATGGAAGTGGAATGAATTACTGGCAGGCTGCTGAAAAACGCCCATCTGCTGCGTTGTCCTCATCCTTCGTCATTGCGGCGTACATCCAATTGTACGCCTCACTCCTCAGTCCCGCCGTCGGCGGGATTCGGGAGCCTTGCATATGGGCATTTTTGAGCAGCCTGGGAAAAATCACTTTTTCAGCAACCTGCTAGCAGGTTGCTGTCATCCCCGTCACTAAAGGCGGGCTTTCTTGCATGGTAAACAGGGGGAGTGATGAAGGTCACCGTTCTGCAGAACATTATGAGTGCCAATGATCAGATCGCCGCCCGGAATAAGGAACTGCTGGAGAAAGATAAAGTCTTTGCAATAAACGTGATGTCATCACCCGGAGCGGGCAAGACGACTCTTATTTTGGAAACAATACGGCGGCTTAAGAACAAAATCAGGATTGCCGTCATAGAAGGCGACATTGCCTCCACCATTGACGCTGATAAGATTAGCAAAGAAGGCATCCCGGCAGTCCAGATAAATACGGGTGGCCAGTGCCACATCGATGCAAGTATGGTCGGCACCGCCCTGGAGAAGCTGTCCCCTGAGGAAATTGATCTTTTGTTCATTGAGAATGTCGGTAATCTCGTCTGTCCTGCTGAATTCCAGATCGGGGCGCAGAAGAGTGTCATGCTCCTCAGTATCCCCGAAGGCGATGACAAACCCTACAAATATCCCCTGATGTTCACTACAGTGGACGCCGTAGTGATTGGCAAAATGGACTATCAGCCCCTATCTGATTTCAACCTAGCGACCTTCTGTAAGACCGTGACGGGCATGAATCCCAAAGTTGAGCTCTTCAAGTTATCCGCCAAGACGGGCGAGGGTATGGACAGCTGGATAACCTGGCTTGAATTACAGCTAACAGATGCTCAAAGTGGTATGGCCCAAAGGGTATCATCATCGCGGGATTTGGTAAGCCGTCCGCGATTCGAACCCGGGAGTACCTGATCAAAAGTCGGATACTCCTACCAAGACATAACCTCGAAGAATGACTCCGCGCATGTTCTCACTCGTCTCAGCGAGACCCAGCAATCCATGAACTTGGAGAAGGGTTTCATACCTTGTTCTGGAAAGCCCCTTCTGGTGGAGCTGAGGTATCCATTGGTAGTACTACATAGAAACCGATATGGTCCTTGGCTCAGTTATGCAACAGGCAGCATTTTGGCTTTTCGTTCAATATCGGAGAAAAGTCAATCAGTATTCTCAGATTGTCTCTCATTGCAGTGATGGTTATTTATGGTAGTCATATTGACTCCTTGACTAAATTTGTTGATGATAAGATGACGCCTCGGGAATCAACAGACAAAACATTTAGAAAATCATACTTTCGTATAATTGTCATAAGAATGGCCATCGATTATTATGATGGGTTGGAATGCATTTCTTTGCCATACGAAATGATAAAGTGACGAAATAGGAAATACTGGCGCTACAAAGAAAGGCAAGTAGACTCGTATTTTGAATGTATTTAAGATTTCGGGGTCTCATAATTCCCTGATTTATATAGATGCTGAATCAAGTTCAGCATGAGTTTTTTCTGGTTTTTGACTTTTTCAAATCCACCATGAATTATCCTATCAGAGAAAGGAGAGGAGGCAGGTGTCTATGGAAAAAACATCAGAGGAGCTTTTTAAAGAAAGAGAAAAGCGGGTCTTTGACGCCATTCATTTGAGAGTGCCCGACAGGGTTCCTGTCAGTGCATTTGGCAGTTTTTTCTCAGCCAAGTACTATGGGTTTACCTGCAGAGATGTGATGTATGACCGGGATAAGGCAGAGCAGGCAGCTCTGCGGTTCCTTCAGGAGTTTCAGCCCGACACCGGGGAAAACCCCTTCATGTTCACCTTGATAGGGGCGCAGCTTGAGTCTATCGGATACAACCGTCTCGCCTGGCCTGGGCACGGCCTGGATGACATGTCTTCCTATCAGTTTTTGGAGAGAGAAACGATGACAGAGGGCGAATACGATGAGTACCTTTTTGATCCTACGGACTTTGTCATTCGGAAAGTCTGGCCTCGTATTTTTGACGCACTGAAGCCCTTTGAGAATCTCCCTTCATTGCACATTGTAACGGACTATATGAGTGTCGGTACATTCGCCGCCTTCGCTGAACCGGCGATGCAGAAGGCCATAGAAGCGATGGTGAATACGGGAAGAATAGTCCAGCAAACGATGGGTTCAGCCATGACGTTTGACCAGAAGCTTGTGGAACTCGGATTTCCCATCATCATGGGGAGTGCCGCCTTGGTGCCCTTTGACTACATCTCTGATATTCTCAGAGGGACAAAAGGGGCAATGGTGGACATGAGGCGGGTTCCTGATAAACTCCTCGCCATGATCGAGAAAGTATACCCCATGATGACTAGAATGGGATTGGCTGCAAAATGGGTGGATAAAAAAGGCGTTTTCATACCCCTTCACAAAGGTCTCGACGGTTTCATGTCTACTGACCAGTTTAAGACTTTCTACTGGCCCTGGCTCAAGAAGATGATCGAGACATTCATCGCTGAAGATCTTATCCCCATGGTGTTATGGGAGGGGCATTGCGACACCCGCCTGGAGTTGATTGGCGATATTCCTAAGGGAAAGGCGCTGTACATGTTTGAGAGAACAGACATGTTCAAAGCCAAGGAAGTCCTAGGTGATGTGGTCTGCTAGCAGGGAAACGTTCCCCTGTCCCTGCTTGTTGGGGGAATTCCGGACGATGTGAAAGACTATTGTAGGAAACTCATTGATAGAGTGGGAAAGGGAGGCGGTTTCATTCTAGGTCCCTCAACTTCCTTAGATGATGCCAAGCCGGAAAATGTTAAGGCCATGTTTGATGTCGCAAGAGAGCATGGTGTCTATGGATAGAATGATATGAGGAAAGGAAGTTCACCGTGAGGGCAAAGGTGCTTTTTATTCGATTCTTCCAGTTCTATTGATGCAAGGCTTTATCATCGGGACCAGAACAGTCTTGCAGATGGAACCAAATGTTTGAGAATAGAACTATTTTATGATATATAGTCTTCTATGCTGAAGGGAAAAGAAATCGTTATAGGGGTGACCGGAGGGATTGCTGTTTATAAGGCGGCAGAGTTGGTCAGGCTCTTGATCAAAGCAGGGTCAAGGGTGCATGTGGTCATGACACAGAATGCTCAGCAATTCGTAGCTCCTCTCACATTTGAAACTCTTTCAGGGAATCCGGTAGTCACCGAGCTCTTTGCTCTTATCGAAGATGAAAAGATCGGCCATATCGCACTAGCTGATCTAGCGGATTTGATCGTCATTCTTCCTGCAACTGCAAATATCATTGGGAAGATCGCGAATGGGATTGCCGACGATTTTCTTTCCACTATGGTGATGGCATCAAAGGCACCCGTCCTTTTCGCTCCCTCGATGAATGTCAACATGTGGGAGAACCAGGCCGTTCAGAAGAATATTCAGATATTGCTCGAGAGAGGCTATCAGATCATAGAACCTGGAGAAGGGGAACTGGCTTGCCATTGGTATGGAAAAGGAAGATTGGCTGAATTGGATGAAGTGCTGGAGAAGGTAGAGGATTTCCTCTCCCAGAAAGATTTGGAGGGTGAGAAGGTCCTGGTTACTGCTGGCCCTACCCAAGAGCCCATCGATCCTGTGCGATTTCTCACGAATCATTCCTCGGGGAAGATGGGTTTTGCCTTGGCGAAAGTGGCAAGAAGAAGAGGGGCGGAGGTGATTTTGGTTGCAGGTCCTACGCTCCTTTCCCTGCCGCGAAACGATATCGAAGTTATCCCCATCCGAACGGCTTCCGAAATGAGGGAGGCCGTCTTGAGTCATGTTGAGAAGTGCACCGTAGTGATCAAGGCAGCGGCCGTCTCGGATTACCGGCCTGGGGTGACGAGTAAGACGAAGTTGAAAAAGACCGAACCGCATTACTCTCTGGAATTGGAGAGGACGGCGGACATCCTCAAAGAGATAGGAAAGAGGAAAGGCGATCGAATCGTTGTCGGATTCGCCGCTGAGACAGAGGATTTGGTCGCCCATGCCCGTAAGAAGTTGCTGGAGAAGAACCTCGATCTTATTGTGGTCAATGATGTAACAAAACCGGGTTCAGGTTTTGGTTCGGATACCAATCAGGTCAAGATACTCCTTCCGTCCGGAGAGGTGAAGGATCTACCGGTAATGCCAAAAGAAGAGGTATCCCAGTATATCCTGGATGAGGTCGTTAATTTGTTGAAACAGAAGAAGATTAACAAAATTCGGCCAAATCCCGAGTACCCTTGACGAATACAAATTCCAGACATCAAGCACCATAGCCAAATGGGCTTCAATTGAAAATAACCAAATCCTAAACCGTACGTTCGGATCACTTGTGACGAACACGCGACTAGATATCGTTATGGGAGACCCACTTTATCCGGAATTGGGTTATTGGTAATCATTTCGTTCTAGGAATTGGGTGATTGGCTATTTTTGAGACGATCATAGGGTTTTATCAGGCTTCCAGTTGCTTCCTGTCACTGACTTCCTCATTTCCCTTGACTTGCGGCGAGCATCTATCTTACATAATTAATTGATCCTATTGAATAAATCATAACGGAGCCTTCCAAAAGGAACTGAGTTTATCCTAAGGAGATAGCGGATGTCTGATTCCAAAGAAATGCCCTTGACCCGGCGAGGTCATGATAACAAGGTGCTCGGCCGCAGTGGTAGGCCGTTATTGGTGGTCGTAGAAGGAGTAAATATTAAGCCGCCACAAAAAGCCCACAAACACAGACTAAAACGGGGCCGTTGCATTACTTTTGCGGTTCTCTATAGTACCATGATTGATGCCGGGCTGAGAGCCATTGGCGGGTTGGATCGGGTCATCGGTGATCACCGAGAAGTTCTTCTCAAACCTAACACCAACCAACGAGATCCTTTCCCCTCTATTACCG
>JBEKDJ010000323.1:0-5723 GCA_050014415.1 Thermodesulfobacteriota bacterium
GGTGTCTCATGGTATCTCATCCTACCCCTTCTCCCATAGGCCATTCCCTGCGGAGAAGGCCTCCACGTCCCGATTCATCCACCGAATCAATTTGGTGAGAGTGGCCTCATGTCCCACCTCTACGACTCGGGTAACGCCTTCCTGAACCAGCCTTTCAACACATTTCTCCCAAAAGACGGGTCGTCCAATCTCCTGGGAGAGAAATTCTTTTATCTCCTCCCTTTTTAGAGGCTTAATGGTCCAATGATTGATGATGGGGAACTTGGGGGATTGGACCTTGACGTCCTTCAGCAGGTTTGTGATCTCTTCTCCTAAGGAAGAGAGCGCAGGGGAATGAAGGGCGGTTTGGAAAGAGAGCTGTCTCGCAGAGATAGCATTTCTAGAAAGGGCGAGGGAGATTGCTCTCTTAATCCCTTCCTCTTCTCCAGAAAGAACATGCTGCATCGAGCCATTATAATTGGCGATGAAGAGTTGGTAATCATTAAGGTCACGGCAGATCTTCTGGACCTCCTCCAAAGGAAGGCCGATGAGGCTGGCCATGCCTCCCCGGTGAAGAATCCCCTCTCTTTCGAGGAGCCTTCCGATAGACTCGGTGATGAAGAGACCCTCTTCAAAGGTTACTGCTTCAGAAGCAGCCAGCGCTGCATAGATTCCCATACTGTGTTCAGCAAGAATATCTGGAGTCCATCCTGCTGCCTGCATTCGATAGAAGTAGACCATGGAAAGAAGATAAGTGGATATCTGGAGCTTCAGGTTGAATTCAACCTCTTCTTCAGCTCCTTTGAGAGAGAAGTTGAGGAGATCGAATTTCGTCTGGTGAGAGGCCCTCTCCACGCATTCCATGAAATGGGGATCCTTTGTGAGACGAGGGTTATCCTCCAACCTCGGTTTCTCTTGAAGTTGACCAGGAAAGCAGAATGCCGTCTTTCCTTCCGATGTCCTCATGTCGTTCTCTGCTGTTCCAAGACATATTGAGCCATTGTTCTGACAGATTGAAAAACCTTCTTTCCCACCTCAGCATCGGGGATGATCACCCCGAACTCCTTCTCCAATCCGAGGACCAGTTCGAGGGCATCGATAGAGTCCAATCCGAGCCCTTCACCGAAAAGGGGGGCATCCGTCTCAATCATTTCAGGTGCCATGTCGATGAGCTTCAGTCTCTGGATGATAAGGTGTTTGATGTTTTCGATCAGGTGATCATTCACTTCTACCATGCATCGCCTCTTCTTGAAAATGGAATAATAACTAAGGGTTCCGGATCCAAGAGTTTTCGAAAATCTATGTGCCGTAGTGTCAGGAGGGTGTCTTGGCGGCCTACAGCCTCAATTTCTAAAAGGCCCACAAACCCAAAAACACCATGCTCTCAGGCCTTAATCCTCTTCGCGTGACCACTCGAATCCTCGACCCCTTGAACCCTTTCTCATTCATTCCAGTAGATATAAAAATTATACCATTGATCCGGGTATTTTTCGATATACCCTTCAAATTGTTTGATCAGTTTTTGCATTCCTTTCCGGATGACAGCCTCCCGATCTTCCCTCGCTACGATATTAAAATAGATGGGGGCTTCGATGATGCCTCGATATTTCCGAGTTTTCTCCAGCACCACAAAGACTGGGAGCACGGGTGCACCCGTGGCCATCGCCAGGACAGCTACACCGATAGGAAAGGGCGTCTCCTTTCCAAAGAAATCAAAGACCATTGTCTTCTGAGATTCGACGCGATCTCCCAACATGGCGACGATCTCATTGCGCTGAAGAGCCTTGACTGCATCTATGACAGCCATTGGCGAATTGTCTACTGGATCTACGTAGAGATTCTTGATTCCCCTTCTTCTTCTCATCTCCTCCCGGAAAGACTTCGTGTTGAAATCCCTCTCATCGAGAGTGAGGACGTTAAGCCTCCCTTCTTTGAAGGAGAAGAGTAAGCCTCCGATCTCCCAGTTCCCAAGATGGGGAGTGATACAGATAGCACCCTTCCCTCTCTGAAGTGCATCGATCATGTGGCTCCCTCCTACCTCCTGCTCTACCCATTGGTCTTTGTTGGGAGCTCGGAGGCGATGCATCACCATATAGTCCAGAAGATACTGACCATAGTTTTGAAAAGTCTTCCGCGTCAATGTATCGACTTTCTTTCTAGACCACCTTCCCTGGCTCACTCCGTCAAGATTCTTCCGCACACTGGTTCTCGTCTTTTTCATCAGGAAGTAGAAAAGGTCTCCCACGACGACGCTGAAGAACTTCTGAATCGGCCGGGGAATGAGAGTCGAACAGAATAAAAAGAGGAAGAGATAGACAAATCGATTAAGGGACAGGAGGTGACGTTCCGCCATATTAACCCCAGAAATAGTCCTTCAGAAAAGTAAGTAGATCTCGACTACCCAAGCACAGAATCCTGACAGAGTGCCAGATTTCTGACGACGATCTGATGTCTTTCGTTTTCCATACAAGCAGCGACACAAAGAAGGACTAAATGAGAATCACCTCTGCCTCTTCTCCTTCTTCCAACCCTTCATCATTGATCGCAATTCTCATCAATCCGTCGGCATTGACAAGATTCGAGATTGCCCCTGACTTTCCAAAAATGGGATGGGCCCAAAGCGTGCCTTCCCTCTCTTCCAACTTCACCCTTACATAATCCTCCCTCCCTGGCACAGATGGGATATTGCGTGAGGCTTTAGCTTTCAACTTCTTTCCGTGTTGGGCTTCTTTTTCGGTTCGGCCGGATAGGATTTTAAGGATCGGCCTGCCAAAAAGGTGAAAGATTACCATTGCAGAAACAGGATGACCTGGCAGACCAAGAAAAGGCTTTCCATCCATCTCCGCGAGAAGGGTGGGTTTCCCTGGTCTTACCGAAACCCCGTGAGCCAAGATTTCTGTGCCCGGGAAAGATCGGATGACGTCCCGAGTCAAATCTAATGTCCCGACAGAACTCCCTCCGGTGATGATGAGCATATCCGATTCGTTCAGCCCTACTTCAATCTTCTGTTTGAGGTCATCGAAGCGGTCCTTTGCAATTCCGAGAAAGAAGGGAACACCTCCTGCCTCCTTTACCATCGAAACGATGGTGTAGCGGTTCATATCTCTAACCTCTCCAGGCTGCGGAGTCGTTTCAATCGGAGCGATTTCATCACCTGAGGAAATGATCCCAACTCTCGGCCGGAGGTAAACATGAACATCGATCTTTCCGATTCCAGCCAGCAAGCCTATGTCCTGAGGCCGAACCCAATGGCCTTGACGAAGCACAATCTCTCCTGTCGCGACGTCCTCACCGACCTGAATGACATTTTCTAATGGTGAAACTGTCTTGAAGACATGAAGGGTATGGGAGTCCACCCGTTCGGTATACTCAACCATTTCTACGGCATCCGCGCCTTTTGGGACCATTCCTCCAGTAGCCACTTTCACCGCCTCTTCCTCTTCCATCTCAATACCTGAGACTTGGCCCATTGGAATTTCCCCGACCAGCCGTAAAATGGCAGGATTCTTCTCGGAAGCCCCGTATGTGTCCTTAGCCTTGAGAGCAAAACCATCGACCGTGGAGCGTGAAAACTCAGGAAGGTTGATCGGAGAGATGACATCCTCTGAGAGAACCCTGTGGAGAGAATCCTCGATGCTGATCCTTTCGGAGGAGAGAGGCTTGAAACGGTCCATCTTTCCATAGAGTTGTTCAGGCGTCTGAACTTTGAAGAATCCCTTCATCTTTTCCTCCATTTCGCCAAAAAGAAAGGGCCGACCCCCATGTTAGAAGTATCGGCCTTTCATATTATTCCGTCTCCTTTCCAAGCACGGGAGGTATGATCGTTTCCGACCATGCCTTAACGGCCATCTTCCATATCCCCCCAAAAAATGGAACTTAGGAAAAAGGCTCGGAGATCTAGCTAGACTATATCTAATCGATTTTTTGAGAGAAATCAACTCTTTGTACCCTTCAACTCCACGACCCGACGGCTGATGGCTCAGGGTTGACCCTGAACGGGGCTTCTTCACTGCACTTCTAGTGGGGGGTGTTGGGCTGAGCCTTTGGTCTGATTTAGGGCCTTAGGCTCACGACGAAGCGTTAACCATTGTCGAACGGGTCAAGAAACGGATGATTTGATTGTGAATTGCGGAATTGAAAAGTGAAATTCGAGACCCCGATTCCGGAATCCCTTAATTTCTGAATTCTTCATTCTCAATGTCCCCTTCTTCTGTTTCAGAGAGAGCATATCTCAAAACCTGGATGGGATGCAGAACTTTCAGGCCGGTTAAATGGCGGATCTGCAAACGGCAGCCTTCGCAGTCGGAAAGGACAATCTCAGGTTTTAAACGATCAATCGCCTCGGCCAAGTCTCTCCCAATCTCCTCGGAGATTTCGTATTTTTCTTGCTTGAAGCCGAAGGTCCCACCAAGACCACAACAGTCAGCCGAAATATAGTCGATTTTGAGGCCTGGAATGAGCTGGAGAATTTCGAATGCAGGAAAACCGATCCCGAAAGATCTCAAATGGCAAGGGGCAAAATAGGCGACTTTTAGGGGAAGTGGCTTGAAACCGGTATTGAGATTCTGAGACTCCTTCAAATTTCTTAAGAACTCGAATATGTCGAATGTGTGCTCGGCGACATTCTCTGATCCTGGGATATTTAGAAAGTGGCTATACTCATATTTAATCATGCGGCCACAACTCGTCGACGAGAAAACGATATTCGTACTTGAACGAATAGCGTTAAGAAGTGAAGGAACGTTCCATAATCCCATCCTTCTTGCCCCTTTGAAATCTCCATTGCCAAGCATGGGAATGCCACAACACCTTTGGGGCGGAAGGATAACTTCAAAATCATTTGCCTCGAGGACTTTAACCGTTGCTTTTGCTACATCGACCTCGCTCGTATTAGTATAACAGCCATAGAAATAGGCAATCTTCTTACTACCTTTGGAGGTATGTCCTTTGAACCACTGTCTGAAGGTGGGAAACTGATACACCGGGAGTTCCCTTCTCCGATCAATTTTGAGGAGGGCATCCAGTAACCATTTCATTTTAGATTTTTTTAGGAGTAGATTGATGATAGGCGAGGAGACGCTCCCCATTGGACCCAGAAGATAGTTGTGGCTTAAGAGCCAATCCCGAGAGGGCCTTCCCTTTTCATCCAGATATTTTGCTTTAGCAATGAGATTCAGTTCCGAGATGTTTACTCCGGATGAGCAGACCATGTCGCAGAGATGACAACCGATGCAAAGGTCGATCCATTCGTCCGCAGAAGGTTCACCCGACCTTCGGAATCGTTCAGCACCAGGGCCCGCCTGTTTCGGCCCTGGAAATTGTGGGGCAACGCGCGAGACAGGACAGATGGCCATGCATGCGGCGCAACGGATACAAGCATCGGAATTACTTTTGAGCCAGCTCTGTTTTTTCATCACATGATCTAACATTGCCGTAGCCAGAAACGTTCTCAAAAACCCGAATATCAAAATCCGAAACAAATCGAAATGTCCGAATTACCTAGATTTACTTCATTCTCAGTTTAAAATTTCGAATTTTGGTTACTTGAAAATTCTTTCAAGTATCGAATTTCGTGCTTCGAATTTTAGATGTCTTTTCGTCTGGCAAGAAATGTTGCCACTTCCCATACCGTCTCATTCATAAGTTCCCATGGCATGCTTAGCAGCAGTATAACCTGTTGCAATCTCTATTCCTTCCCTCGATTTTTCGTCGATACAATCATGATGGGCCAAGATTGACCCAGC
>JBEKDJ010000324.1:0-5723 GCA_050014415.1 Thermodesulfobacteriota bacterium
CCGCTACTATCGAGCTTCAGCACAAAGATGTCATAGCTTCCGCTGTGAGCATGGAGCGGGCTCTGTCCGGCTCCGGCTGGGCCGTTCCAGGTTGCATCGCTATCTCCCGTGACATAGACGTTTCCGCTGCTGTCTGTGGCAATGCCATGGCCTTCATCATAACCACTTGACCCATAAAAGGTGTGCCACTGATAGGAGCCGCTGCTATCGAGCTTCAGCACAAACATGTCATAGCTTCCGCTGTGAGCATGGAGCGGGCTCTGTCCGGCTCCGGCTGGGCCGTTCCAGGTTGCATCGCTATATCCCGTGACATAGACGTTTCCGCTGCCGTCTGTGGCAATGCCATAGCCTTCATCATAACCACTTGACCCATAAAAGGTGTGCCACGCATAGGTCGGGTCGATTGTGAGCGGGTAGTTGGGGTCGTATTTGCCTACGCTGAAGCCGACCTCACCCCCTGTGACCCTGAAGGCCACCTCCACCGGCACACGCTTCCCCCCAATCTCCTGCCACCCCACCGGTGACGACTCCGTCAGGTAGCCACGCTCATACTTGAACTTGAGCGAACCGTCCCTCTGCGCCTCCACCGGTACGTTATACCGCAACCGTATCTTCGAAACGTCTGCCCGAGGTCCAATATGATACGTGCTCTCAGCTATACCCCCCTCTCTGGGTTCATACGTCAGGCTGATGCCCTCCCAGAGATTCTGATAAACCACCCTGCCCAGGGAGGGAACCTTCGATTTATTGCCCGTCTCCTGTCCCTCTACAGCCGTCTTCGGCATCACCCCCAGTGTGCCGAGAAACTCGACGCTCAGCGCATGATCCAGGGAGGCAAAGTATACCTTCTTAGGCTGAAAACCCAAGAGATGGCCTCCTGCCTTGAATCGCAGCATATTGCTTCCTGCCCCCGAGCCGCTCAATGCAACAACCTCTTCCCTTGAGGCGACCTGAGCTGACGCGTGCAAGCCCGCTCCGGCAGAAGCAAGGGGACCCGATGGCTCCGCCTGCGTGGAGGATACAAAGGTCACCAAAAAAAACGCAATCAACAGAACTGATAGACAATGTCCTTTCCTCATGGAACTACCTCCCTAAATCAAGAATCTGTTTATCATGAATGATCCCAAATGTTGCATTGAAAATGTAGTTGGGAGTATCGAAGATAACGTAGTTGAATAAGTTGAATGACTCCATCCTCCTCTTGTTAGCCTCTATTTTCTTTAGATAATAAGTGTCAAAAGTGTCTGATCGGGCTGTTGTATTGCTCAAATCCCTGATTTAATAACCTCATAAATTTACATTGACTTTATCAAACTGGGCCATACGCTATGGGCCAATGGTAAATGGTCCTAATCTTGCCCTTTCGACGGAAAAGCTATCAATCGATAGGGAGTAGACTTTCTTGTCACCATAATATTCAACGATAGTGAACCCTTTGCCGTAGGCTAATTTGGAGGAGGGAGTAAATTCTCCCGAAACCTTCTTGTCTTTCCTCTGATTCAGGAAGAATAAAAAGGTACCTCCCAAAATTCCAAGAATCGAAAGTAAGAATTCTATTTTAGTAGCTAACCTTCTTCGCTGAAGCTTCATTAGACGCCTACCTTGGTTTTTGGGATCGCACGTTCAAAATTCAATTATGTTTTTGTGTTTCAATGAGATTGTGATAGATGCCACCTACTTTTCTGCACTTCTCTTTTTTCCCTATCAAAAAACAAAGGCTGGCCTTGTTATTTCGAGTGCCAGGCTTATGGAATTCCTTTCCACCACTTCCCCCCAAATTATAAGGGTGGTTAATCCTTATGTTAAAAGGCCCATCTTGAATGAAAAATCACGTCACATTGTGCTTTTCTTCTATGGAGGGGCTTATATTATACAGAACAAACAAAAGATTTTGTCAAAAGAATATTTGATCGTCTTTCCAAAGGGTGGATGATCTAACCCAATTTATAGGGTTCACTTAGCTTAATCTATAGGAGTTCCTATATGTATGCACATAATGGAGGATATCCATTACGGCAAGAATAACCGTTAGTTGGAGAAAATATTGAAGGCTCCTTCCCATAAGGAGCAATTCATGTGCCATAAAAAAATAAATCTATAACTCTCCGATTTTTAAAGCCTTTCTTCTATTCTTAGGAATTTGATTTTTTTGGGAAGCGGAAGAGATTTTCACAAAATATCCAATTTGTTTCTCTATTTACCCCATTAGAAAGCCGCGCCATTCACTGGCAGAGATGATATAAATAATACTTCAATCCCTCCCGTGGTCGGGTCTTTTCGACACAGAAAGGGCGAGGTCAAAGCCTCGTACTTTCTAACAGGGTTTACTGGAGAAGCCTAGCCTCGTTGTTTCAAGCACCAGGCTTTATAAATTGCTCCTTTTTTCCATATCCCACTCTCCTCTCTTATCCCGCACTTTATCAAAAGTGCGTGGTTTACATCAGAGAAGGTGGCTAACCTTAAGAAAGGAATATCCTGTAGATTAAGAATTATTTCATGACTTTCCTTCGGCTGTATAGTCTATTCAGGAATGTAGTGGGTTATTGAATTCGCAGATAGCTGTATTAACGACACAAAAGGAAAGATTTGTCAAGAAATTCTTTAGGAAGGTACCGAAGAGAGGTCGGAAAGTGATCTATGGGAAGTTTAGACGGGAGATTGTGGGGATTCTGCGGAGGTTAGAGGGCGAGGAGGTTGTTTTGTCAGTTGGCGGTAGGGAAGATGGGCTATCCTGGAGCAGAAGTTGCTCGCCACCTTAGGGTTACGACCTCTTCAGTGAATCGGTTGGCCGTTTCTGATGAGACACCGGGTTTGAAGAAGTATTCTAGAATGTTTTAGAACCAACGTCCGAAAGCGCCGATGAAAACCGGCAGGGTGTTGTGAATGAAAGAGTCATACGATGAAGGTATAGCGAGCTACATCGGCCCCGAGTCATGCGCCGGAGCTCGTGAGAGTTCAGGTGAAGCGTTGACAGGGGTATGTGCGGGCCGGGTATTGAGCCCTGGAATGGTTCTTGATTTCAGGGTGCCGACGTCGTGGACGTGGCGGAAGGCAACACGGTGTACATCGATAACGCGAGAAGTGCACGGAGCCTGCGCGGTCGTAGACCCCGGGCACACACGGAAACACCTTGCACGGGAATCGGGAGATCCCATGGCCGCCTCTGTTCGCAAGGGAACGGAGGCCGCGTCGGGAAGTCCGAGGACGCAAGCCGATGATGAGAGGTCATGGGAAGTCGGACAATTCCATAGTACAGAGGAAGTCTTCGAACAAAGTCCGTCAAAGGACCACGGAGAGGATGGAGGGAAGGGAGTTGGCCAAGGGGAAGACGCTTGAGCAAACCACGCTCTGGACTCACGGCCGGGGAGGCTTGCCTAGTGCGCTTGAGTGGATACGGGAAGCGGACCTTTAGTGCGCCTTCACGTCATCACCTGAGGCAAGAGCCGTATGAGGTAATTCCTCAAGTACGGATCTGTGCGGGGGGCGCTGGGCAACCAGCGTCCCTACCGCGACCCTTTCTTGACGTTGCCATAAAGTCGGAAAGACTGGGGATAAGAAAACGGGTTCGGGAAAGGAAGATCTTTGATTTTGATAGCGGCATTACTCTTCACTCTTTCATAAAATATGCCTATGACGAGGTCGGCAATATAGTACAAATGGGTTTGTAGTAGCTTCACACCCTGGAGAATAACCACTCTGGAAAGTCCTGCCATGAAACAGCGAGGTTGTTGGACGGAAGTTTAACTGTTTTTTTTGACACGGCACACCACAAGACCTGTATCTGCAGCATCACCTCGAGCAAGCTCTTTTAACTCATTCGGCGACTCCACACGTTTGACTACTGGAGTAGCGGTTAGTTAGATCCCAATAGGGAAAAGCTTCTCACCCACCTGAATTGTTAAAAGACTCCGCTTTTCATTTGGCTTTTCTTCTTGACAAGAGATTACAGCCAGTGTTAACGTCTCCGCATATCTTGACAGAACTTTAAGAATCATATAATACATTGATTTTATTAATTATTTATGTCATATGTTGAAAATTCTATGTTTTTGTGTTACCGTTAACGCAAGACTATGGAAGAGACGCTCAAAACGACAAGAAAGACTACCATTAGGGATATTGCTCAAATGGCCAATGTTTCTCATACCACGGTTTCAAGGGCCCTTAATGACAAATCTCGTATTCGAAAAGGGACCAAGGAAAGAATCCTCTCCATCGCAAAAGAGCTTAACTACCAGCCCAACTTCATCGCTCGAAGTTTAGTGATGAAACGGACCAAGACATTGGGTCTCGTCATTACCACGATTGCGAACCCATTCTATACAGAGTTGGCCCAGGGTATCGAGGCAACGGCAAGGGGATTGGGATATAACATCATCCTCTGTTGCACCCATTCCGATCTCTCCGTCGAGAAACAGTATATCGATATGCTCCAAAGTAAAGGAGTGGATGGGATCATCTTCTCCTCTGCCCACATCGAAGATCCAAATATTCTGGGTTTAGCAGAAGAAGGATTTCCTATCATTCTTGTCAATCGAAGAACCTATCATCCCTTTATGAGGGAAAAAGTGGATTATGTGGGTGTGGATAACATAAAGGGTGGTTTTTTGGCCGTCGAGCATCTGATTAGGCTTGGTCATGATCGGATAGGGGTGATCGGCGGATCTTCAGAATCTTCTGTTGGGTTTGAGCGCCTGGAAGGTGGGAAGAAAGCCCTTGAGGCCTATGGTTTGGAGCAGAGAGAAGATTACTTTTTAGAGGGTGATTTCTTAAGGGATTCTGGCTATCAGGGCGGAAAACGATTTCTTAAAATGGCTGAGCCACCCACGGCTATCTTCGTGACTAACGACTATATGGCCTTAGGCGCCTATCAGGCAGTCCTGGAGGAGGGTTTTAGAATTCCGGAGGAGATTGCATTAATTGGGTTCAACGATATTGAGTTTACAGCGATCAAAGGAGTGGAGCTGACAACGATTGGCCAGAAGAAGTACGAGATGGGTGCTCTTTCCGTGAAGACGTTGGTTGAGAAGATCGAGGGAAGGAAATCCGGGCCTTCGGAAGAGATCATCTTGGAGCCTGAGTTGATCATTCGTAAGACCTGTGGTTTTCACTCAAGAGGTTATCAATTGAGGGATTCGGAAAAGCGATTCAATCCAATATCACTGAACCACCATTCGTAAAGGGACGGATGGCCACCAGCAAGGGGAGGGACTTATGGGAAGAAAGAAGATCTCAATTATTGGTGCGGGGTTTGTGGGAGCAACGGCGGCACACTGGGCTGCTGATAAGGAACTGGGCAATGTTGTATTGGTTGATATCCTCGAAGGAATTCCCCAAGGGAAAGCCCTTGATCTCTTTGAGGCAGCACCGATCGAAGGATTTGACGCAAGAGTTGCTGGGACGAATGACTATGAGGAGACGAAAGATTCCGATGTGGTCATCATCACCTCCGGAGTTCCTCGGAAGCCGGGAATGAGCCGGGAGGATTTGCTGGAACTAAACAAGAAGATCATTGAATCGGTTGTGGCCCAAGTAGCTCAGAGATCGCCCAAAGCCATTCTTATCATGGTGACGAACCCCTTAGACACGATGACCTATTTGGCCTTCAAGAAGAGTCGGTTTCCGAAACAAAGGGTGCTGGGGATGGCAGGTATCTTGGATACTGCTCGATTCAAGGCTTTCATCGCGATGGAATTGAACGTTTCCGTTGAGGATATTCAGGC
>JBEKDJ010000325.1:0-10552 GCA_050014415.1 Thermodesulfobacteriota bacterium
GTCCCCAAGATATGTGTCCTTTTGTCCAAGGTTCTCAGAACCAATTTGTTTGAGAATTCTCATGGATGAGGAAAAAGACATTCTGATCTGTGTGAAGACCTATCCTGAATACAGCACCAAGTATATCGAAACTGTATGCACTACGGGTATCCTCAAAGAGACGAAGCAACTGATCCGTTTGTATCCAATAACCTATAGATACTTAGAAGGAGACAGAAAATTTTAGAAATACCAATGGATCACTGCAGAGATTCAAATAAATCCTGCCGACAGACGCCCAGAGAGCTACAAGGTTAATCTAAACTCAATTCATTTGGGAGATCGAATCGACGGTTCAAATAATTGGAGCCAAAGAAAATACTGGGTTCTTAGTGAAAAGAATATCTATCCTTCACTCGATGCCCTTTTGGAAGCTCAAGAAATCAAAGGTACGTCATTGGGGCTTATAAAGATTAAGAAGATGATTGACTTTGAAATCCTAAGCAAGACTAAAGATGAAATTAAAGACGCTGAATCCAAGAAAGCCAAAATAATGAAACAACTGAATTTTTTAGAGGCCAAGAAGGACCTTGAATTGATTCCCTTCAGGTTCAGCCTGCAGTTTTCATGCGATGATGTAACCTGCCAAAGCCCACATAAAGTGAGTGTCCTCGATTGGGAATTTGGTCAACTCTATAGAAGATTAAAGGGAATGAATAATTGGAGAGATTTGATTCAAAAGAGAATTCGGGAGATTCTTTCTCCGGAGAGGGATACCTATTTATTTATGGGAAATATGATGAGCCATCCAAAGGCCTTTTCGGTGCTCGGGTTCTTTTGGCCTAAGAAACAACGCCAATTCGAATTATTTTAAGCTGCCTGAATATGATGAATTTCGATTGGTAAAGGACTTCTCTTTTTTATATTTTGAGCCACTACACTGCGGTGGCATTTGCGTGCGCTTTTCTCAAAACATATTAATGCAACTGTCTCATGAGCCATCGTCTGAATTATTTCATCGATGTATTTTGTTTTCTCGCTCAATAGATGATTGTACTGCCTGAAGAAGTGAAAATAATTCTTTTTTTCGCTAAGTTCTTCCCTTAAATATTTTGGAGTCCCGAGCGCCTTTACGTGTAGATAATCTATATGATTAGAAGCCAATCCTTGTCGCAAACTGCTCTTTGAAAAACCCTTCTTTCGGCTGATCGGCGTCTCCCGAATATCTACAGCAATCATTACGTGATGTCGTTTCAACTGTCTCAAAAAGGAGTTAAATGATAATCCTTCATAACCTATCGTATATAGATTCACATTACCCCCCTACCTTACCATCCCTTTGGTTACTCTTTAATTATTATAACAGAGCCAAAGTGTCAAGCTAAATTTTTTCACAATCTCCCTTCCCGATCGGGAACATAAAGACATTTCTCCTCAACTCCTTCCTGTACTCTGCAAACAGACATTTTAGCGAAACATACTCGATTTCTATTGGTAATCATCGGTGGTCATTTTTCTTGACACACTACTCCCTTTATTCTATATTCGATTCATTCTAAAGCAAGTTCTTATCATTTATCATTCTTCTGAATACCTTCTATCATAGCGCGCGTGTGTGTAAGGGGATTAAATTTTGACCCAAAACCCAAACACAGTTCAATCAAGACGATTTTTCCAAAAGAATTAAGAGTTCAATCAGCATATGATTGGGCAGGTAAGAACAACAAAGGAGGGAGACTGAATTATGTGGAAAAAGAAAGAGGAGAAGAAAGAGGAGAAAGAGGAAAGTTTGTTGAAGGAGTTGTGCGGAGATGATTCAAAATTATATGATTTTCTCAGTAAGTATATGTATGAAGATCCGTTAGCAGCCATATCCAAAAAGGATCTCGATATCCTCACCGAGGAGGCGGAAAAAAGCAGGGACTTTAGACCGGCAGTGGATAAGGCCATTTTCGAGGCCGCTCAAAACCCGGGGGAAAGGGAAAGATACATCAAAGTTATCCAAAACCTCGCGTCGAAGACCATACACGCGACGGAACAAGAAAAAGAAAAGGTAGAGAAGGAAGGACTCACCGACCGGGCTGCTGACCTTGGGAGAAGAATTGAAAATCAGAGATTTATGAGCGAAAGACCCGACGACATAATAAACGTAGCTTCCAAGTTCTACAATGAGAAATTGGTGGAACTGGGAGAAAACGTAAGAAGAGAAGCGAGAGGAGAAGAGAGAAGAGAAGCTGAAGGGGAAGAATGGAGAATAGGGGAGCTGGAAAAGGCGGGGCGAGAAACAAGAAAAAAAGAAAGAAGAGAGATGGGAAGAGCAGAGAAAAGGGAAGCTAAGAAACAAGATAAAAGAGAAGAGCTGGCAGCAAAGGAAAGGAAAGAAGCGAGAGGAGAAGAGAGAAAAGGAGCTGAAAGGGAAGAAAGGAGAACAGGGGAGCTGGAAAAGGCGGGGCGAGAAACAAGAAAAAAAGAAAGAAGGGGGAATTAAATTTTAGTCCCAAACCCAAACGCATTGAGTTCTCGGTGTCCAAGTTTCTCGTTCATCATAAATACCAAACGCACAAATTTTTTAAGTTGAAAACAAAGTATAGTAATGGTCGTTTATGCCAACAAAAGAAGGTTAGAAGGTTAGAAGGAAGGTTAGAAGGGGACGTTGTTGACTAGGTTGAATAACTATAGAATAGAAAAGTAATTCCAAAGTTCAAACCCCTTTAGGAAATTCTGTAATGAGAACAGGGGTTGGTCTTGCAATAACACCTATGACCCCTTTGCTCTACCCACTTCATGGCATGGCTGATGATGGCATAATAGATCCCCAGATGGTCTGCAATTTCCCTCAATGTAGATAGCTGCAACGAACATAAGTGCCTCCATACAAATTTCTTCCTCGTGATTTTTGAAAATCTCACCTCTATACAACATTTCAACCCATGACAAACGGAACCAATCCGAGGAACAGGTTTGTTTTTCATACCGAAGCCTTTTGCGAGGGCACGATCTTGGCAAGATATCCTCGGTTCTCAATTTAAGGTAAGATCTCTTTCTGCTATGACTTCAACTTAGCTTCTCAAGCCTGGTGCCGGGCTGGCGCCCGAGCAGATGAGGAGGATTCTCCCATATCTTGTGGTCGATCTTTCTTGACATGCTACTTTCTTTTTTGTATATTCAACGCATCCCGAAGCAAGTTCTTATCACGAAAATCCTCTATTGATATTCCTATCAATTGCAGGTTTTAATTAAGATTAATTTATGCCTGAAAAAAGGAGGAATCAGAGGGCAAAAAAGATAAAAATTATTGGTGCTGGAATAGCAGGACTTAGCGTTGCATCCTATCTGCAGAGGAATGGATATGACACTGAGATTTACGAACTTCACAGTCTGCCGGGTGGACTTTGTACTGCCTGGAAAAAGAAGGATTATACCTTTGACGGCTGCATTCATTGGCTGGTAGGGTCAAGTCCCTCAAATTCACTCTATCACTCGTGGAATGAGATACTAGATATGAAATCCTTGACGTTTGTCGAAATGAATTTCTTTTCCAGAATCGATGACGAGTATGGTAATAGCCTGACTTTATATTCCAACGCGGATCAGTTAGGCGCTGAACTGAAGCGGCATTCACCCAAACATGCAGACATCATTGATGAGCTGGTGAATGGTATTAAGACCTTTGCAGTTAACGATGATAAAGATGACAAGGTTAAAGAACAGAAGGCTGCTGTTTTTACCAAATTTGTTGCCATAACGACCGAACAATTTGCCAGAAAACTGGAAAGTCCTTTTCTGGAATTTGCATTGACGGTGTTTCTAGGGAATGGACCAATTATTGCTCTGCCGTTTCTTTTATCAACTTTCCATCAGAAGTCAGCCGGATATCCTATTGGGGGCTCATTAAAATTTGCACAGGCAATTGAAAAACGGTATCTGGAACTAGGAGGTAAGATAAAATACAACTCCAGGGTCGCAAAAATATTAACCAGAAATGATAAGGCCTGCGGATTGAAACTGGAAAACGGGCAGGAAGTTGGATCTGATCTGGTTATCTCCGCGGCAGACGGTTATCATACGATCTTTAAGTTACTGGAGGGTAAGTATCTCAATGACACCATTAAGGGATTTTACGCAGAGAAAAATCCGACACTTAAGCCCAATCCTTCATGGGTCCAAATATCATTAGGTATAAAAAGAAGCTTTGAAAAAGAACCCCGTGAACTTTATTTTAAGGGAAAACATCCTTTAACTATTGACAGTAAATCAAAATTTGAAATAGCAAACGCACGGATCTATAAATTTGATCCTACGCTTGCACCAAAAGGCCACACGGTTGTCATTGGTGTATATAACACCTCCAATTATCAATATTGGCAAGATTTAAGGCGCGATAACCGGGAAAAATATGAACAGGAAAAAAACCGGATAGCCAGTGAGTATATCTCACTCCTGGATAGTAAACTGGGAAATGTTAAAGATCATTTAAAGGTAATTGATGTGGCAACCCCGGCCACAGCCATTCGGTATACCAATAACTGGCAGGGCAGTTTAATGGGTTGGGGATGGGGAACCCAGGTTCCGGTTTGGACCCAACGGGAGTTGCCCAATCTCGGTAATTTTTATATGACCGGGCAGTGGATTACTCCCGCGGGAGGGCTGCCCACAGTGCTGATGGATGGTAAAAATTTAGCCGGTCAAATCTGTGAAAAAGACGGTAAGGAGTTTAAGACCAGCTGTTAAGATGCTGATTTTAGTGCTACAGATCGGTTGTCCGTTTATCACTTTATGAAGGGAAAAAAGATTAATACAAGGAGTATAGAAGGGGACGTAGTTGACTAGGTTGAATAACTATAGAATAGAAATGCAATTCCAAAGTTCAAATCTCTGAAAGAAATCCTATAATGGAAGCGGGCGCTAGGTCTTGCAATAGCACATATGACCTCCTTGCTCAAGCTAGGTCTTGCAATAGCACATATGACCTCCTTGCTCAATCCGCTTAGTGGAACGGATGAGGGCGGCATAATGGACACCCGGATGGACTGCAATTTCCTTCAATTTACGGCCGCAACGAACATAAGCGGAATAAACTGAAATCTTCATCATCCGAACTGGCTCCAAGAGACCTCTAAGGTTTCAACCTTCAATGGATATACTGCATGGGAGACAGGTTTGTGCAGGGCAGGACTGCTGGTTTATGGAGTGAAGGCCTTGAGGATCATTATGGTTATTCTTCCATTTGTGTCAGATGGTTAATGGGGCCTTCATGCAGGTTTTTTCCTTGAAGAAACGATGGACAGGTTTTTCTAATAGGTATAGATTTCCAGTGGTAATTGATGGGCGGCATGTCCGAACCTATTTGGGTCATTAGGAAGCATCTGGAATGTCGTTTTGCCGGTCAATTTGGTGTCGCTTTATGCGTAGAAAGGCAACATTTCTTTTTACCAAGCAAAAACTAACAGCTTTCGCCAGCAGATGAGTTTTCTCCTTTTTTATTGACTATTCTGTCTTCTAAAGATAAATTTATTTAAGGAAAAATGTTAGACCCATAAAAAGGGGGTGTGAAATGCTATCAAATTCTGCGACAATTCGTGAAAGAACCCAGGCTCAGGGTTCCATGAAGCGTCTACTCGCGTTCTGGTGCTTCGCAGTGTTGATTGGCCACTGCCAAAGTGCCTTAGCACAAATCTCGCAGAAGGTTGTTGATATTCCTACCTGCCTAGGCGTGACACAGCGGTTTCTCTATCTTGCGCCGGAAAGTCCAATAGCCGCTGTCATACTGTTCGCGGGTGGGCATGGTGGCCTTCAGATACTTCCGAACGGCAGCTTCAAATGGGGAGAACAGAATTTCCTGGTAAGGACTCGTCAGCTATTTGCCAAAAATGGATTGTCCGTAGCTGTCGTTGACGCACCCTCTGATCGTCAAGCTGCACCATTTCTCGGCGGCTTTCGCCAAAGGCCGGAGCATATTGCAGACATAAAGGCCGTAATCGCTTGGCTTAAGTAGCAAGCCAATGTTCCCGTATGGTTGGTTGGAACAAGTATGGGAACTCTGTCGGCTGCCTTTATTGCTACACAAGTTGGTCCAGGCGATGGCGGGCCCGATGGGCTGGTACTAACTTCCACGATTCTGTCCCTGGACGTGGGGCGTCCCGTGCCCGCGATGCCTTTGCAAAATGTTGCTATACCCGTTTTGGTCGTCCACCACGAGAAAGATGGTTGCAACCTTTGCGCTTATAGCCAAATTCCTCGCCTGATGGAAAAGTTTGGCTCGACATCTAAAAAAGAATTGATGACGTTCAAGGGCGGAGAAAATCGCGGCGATCCATGCGAAGCTCTTGCATATCACGGCTTCAACGGACTGGACAAGGATGTTGTGGTTAAAATTGCCGAATGGATCCGGACAAAGTAAGTCTTCCTCTCTAACTTTCAGGTCAACGAGGACGGCGCAAAAAGCGCCGCCTGTTACCTGACATATTATGCACACTCACAATTCGTAATCTTGAATTCTCGAACATGGTTCCCAGCAATGACTTGCAGGTGCACTCGTTAGTCAAGAATTAGTTTGACAGCGTCTGTCGGGTGAAGTATCGTTCAGGACAAATACAAATAACCCCCATTCATCTGTTGTCCTACCGGGATAGGCGAATTTCAATCCTCCTATCTTCTTCCTGCTCGCCTAAAGTCGATGAATCCTCGTTCTACATCAATCCCTACCATCTCAACGCAAGCTCGATCTCCGACATCAAGACCTTCAAACCCTTGTATCAGCTTTGCTCCCATCGGCGGATATGGGAGCGGGGTCAGGTCGTGCAATAGCACATATGACCTCCTTGCTCAATCCGCTTAGTGGCACGGATGAGGGCGGCATAATGGACACCCGGATCGACTGCAATTTCCCTCAATTTATAGCCGCAACGAACATAGGCGGAATAAACTGAAATCTTCATCATCCGGACCGGCTCCAAGAGACCTCTAAGGTTTCAACCTTCAATGGAAATCAACAAGCTTTGTCTCAATCTGTTTCGATATGCCTCCTGCACTCACCTGAAAAAGATAAATTTCATCGTTCCTTTATTGGTATTGACAAAAAATCAATTCTATAGTTCTATTTTTTAGTGAAAACGTTTGAAGGCGGCTGAGGAAATCTTTTCACGATCCTTAGAGAGAGGCCTATTGAGAGGGTCCTCGAACAGAACAATATTCAGGAGGCTACAAATGAAGATTCGACGAGTGGTGACAGGTCATACCCCGGAAGGCAAATCGACGATCGCGAGCGACACTGAAGTCGACGCTATTAGGGTTGCCATGCTCTCCGGAACGGAGTTTCACAATCTGTGGGGCGCAGATGTAATACCCACGTTCCCGGACGACGGGTCACCGCAACCAGCCCCGACCTACTTCCCACCTCTCGGGGGTTGCAGATTTGGGATGTTTACCGTTCCTCCCCAGTCAATGGTACCGCCCGGGAAGCTCGACATGGCAGAAGCACTCAAAGAGATGGAAGAGAAGCTGCCCGGTGTTATGGCCCATATGGAACCCGCTAACCCAGGCATGCACACCACGGACACCATTGATTTCGAGTACGTCATATCGGGTGAGGTATGGATGGTGCTGGACGACGGGGTAGAAGTACACCTTCGTCCCGGAGACACGGTCGTGCAGAACGGGACACGCCACGCATGGCGAAACAAAGGGTCAGAACCTTGCCGCGTCGTGGTCTGCCTCATCGGAGCCCACCGTAGCCGGCCGGGCACGCGACGGGAGAAAGGAAAATAGTTATTTGCTGAGAAACATCCATAACCCGATTGCGATGAAGGCCAGGGCTGCCCCCTTCTTAAGAATATTCTGGGGAATGACCGCAATGAGACCTTCACCGAAGAGCACTCCAACCAGCGTAACAAGGCACAAAGCCAGAGACGCACCTGTGAACACCGACCAAGGAAGTTTTGTCTTGGAAGTCATCATGATGGACGCCAACTGTGTCTTGTCACCCAGCTCAGCAATAAAGATCGTTCCGAAGGTGGTGAGAAAAACCTTCCAGTCCATCGTTTTTCCTCCTCAAATCCTATTTTGATTCATTGAAAACGCTTCGTTTCAGATGCCAGCGGTGTACTCTGCTACATGCTGTGATATCACCGATCATCTTCCTATAAAAAAAAGCGAGACGCTTTAGCACAGACTAACAAAGTCTACACTAAAGGTCTCGCTAATTGGCTTTGGCCAACGGCAAGGCCAGGCGACATGCACCGGTATGTTGACCTTACCTGACTAGCTACTCCCCTTCAGATGCTGGAATATAATACAATTACCCTTAGAATTCAAGTTCATCCTGAATCAAAAAGACACATCTTCTACCACCAGGGCTCTGTTAGGGATGCGGTCAGACTGGTTTAAAGAAATTCCTTAGCGTGGGGCGTAGCCGGCCTGTCGCCCGCATTTACACAAGGCGTCCCGCATGGTATCATGAATATAGAACTGTTTCGAAGGGAGTATGCCGTGCGGATCAACATGGACGATCTCGTAAAGGATGCATTGGAATCAAAGGCTACGCGTGCGGCCATCATCGACACATCGCAGATCAGTTTTCATGAAGAGTTCAGGAAGGCGTGCGAGAGAAATGCATGCCGGCGATACAACACCAACTGGATGGGTCCTCCAGCCATTGGCCCGATAGAGCAGCTGATCGGTAAGGTTAGGAAGTACAAACAAGGCCTCTTGTTTCAGACGGTACACCCTGTCTCCAGTTCCTTTGATCTGAAGGGCATGCTTGAGGCCGGGGAGATGCATGAACAGGTTTTCAGGGATCTGCTGAAGAAGATGAAGAACAAATACGATTTCGAAGACCTGCTTCCTTTGAACGCAGGTTGCTGCCGAATCTGCACGAAATGTGCTTACCTTGACGATGAACCATGCAGACATCCTGATGAAGCAGCCTCCTCCCTGGAAGCATACGGCATAGACGTCGGCGGTCTGGAAAAGAGCGCCGGCATTCCGTACCACAACGGCAAGAACACGGTGTCATTTGTGGGTTTGATACTCTTCAAGGAAAAGGAAGACACTATTAAGTGGCCAAGTGATGAAGAGGAAAACGGGAAAGCCAAAGCACGCGCAACGGCTTGATTTCGGTTACCGGATCTGTAATGTAGGACACATTGATTCCCTGTATGGTCTCCTGCGTTCCTTTATGAAGAAATCCTTCGGATATTCTTCAAGGCCACTTTGTTCCCCTTAACCTCAGAATACAGTCTCCTTCTGAGAAAAATACGGTATTTGCCCTATTTCTTTCCGGAATCTATACACAGTATTCTCTAGGGAGCGGATTTAAGTTGATTCTTCTTACATATTTTTCTCTCCCTTGGCCGGAGAGGGATAGGGGTGAGAGGGTGGAAGTAATTTCCATTATTCCAAGATGACCTATCTGCCATGAAAGCATACCTAGAATAGGAGGAAAGAAAATGGACGTTTTTACAGCAATTAGCCAAAGAAGTAGTGTGAGAGCCTACAAAGGCACTCCGGTCGAAGAGGATAAGCTAAACAAGATACTGGAAGCAGCTAGGCTCTCCCCTTCTTCCAGCAACCGCCAGGAATGGAAATTTATCGTTGTTAAGAACAAGGAGACAAGGAAGAAGCTGGCCAATGCTGCCTTCGGACAGTCCTTTATTGGGGAAGCACCTGTCGTCATTGTGGCTTGCGGGACCGATTCGAAGTCAATCATGGCCTGCGGCCAGCCCACCCATTCGGTCGATGTATCCATTGCCTGTGCGTTTATGATACTGCAGGCTTATGAACTGGGTTTGGGGACGTGCTGGATCGGCGCCTTTAAAGAGGATGAGACCAAGAGGATTCTTAACATTCCAGAACACGTCAGGGTGGTCGCCATGACTCCGATGGGATATCCCACTCAACCTCCCGCGCAAAAGTCCAGGAAGGGTTTGGATCAAATAGTATGCTTTGAGAAGTATGAATGAACCCACCATTTGCAGAAATGAGGCCGGACAAATCCCGCCCCCTGCGGGACTTCGAATGGCGGTTTTAGGAGATTCAAGGAAAATGGGAGAGTTCACTTTTTGTGACCTCTGATAATGAATTGATTTGAAGGCGCCGGCTCGGCAAAGGTTTTGCCTCGAAGCCTTTCCAACCGGCCTGTCCGGGTTCATGCAACTCACTTTTCGCAACCACTGGGTGAATGTACATCAAGCGCTTCAAAGATGGAGATTGACCATGAAATGGTCCACATTGGATCTAGTCAGCTTATCCAGGAAGATCCTGAAGTATGGTTTGTTGATTTCGATCTTCTCTCTGCCTCTGGTTGCAATGGCTCAGGAGATGATACCGCTCTCCATATCAATGGAAGATTATGACTATCCCTACCCGGTAAAATTACTTCCCTTGACGGTAGAGGGCCAGGACTTAAGAATGGCCTATATGGACGTACCCCCTGAAGGAGCCCCCAATGGCATGGCCGTGTTGCTTTTGCACGGGAAGAATTTCTTTGGAGCCTATTGGAAAGAGACGATCCGCACCCTGTCTCAAAATGGCTTCCGGGTGATTGTTCCCGACCAGATCGGTTTCGGGAAATCGT
>JBEKDJ010000326.1:0-5707 GCA_050014415.1 Thermodesulfobacteriota bacterium
TTTTATACGAAATATCTCGATGAAGCAGGCCGGACCTTTTATGAAACTTTCCGAAATGAAGGAAAGTGGCCTCCCTCTGGTTGCGAGGGCGTTTCTGAAGTGGTTGCTGGTTTATTCAACGAACCCACTGTAAAAAGGGCAATCATCATTGTCGATGCTCTGCGATTTGATCTTGCTGCTAACCTGCGTAGAAAGCTTGGTGAAGGCAGTTTAGAGCCCTATGTGGCAAACGTTCCTTCGGAGACCCACGTGGGTATGGCAAGTCTCCTTCCGCAACCAAATGTTCGGGTGGCCATTGAAAATGGAAAGCTTCAACTCCTTTCAAATGCGGCTGGGGGTGACCTTTGTTACCGCTCTTATCGTTGGAAACTACTTGAGACCGTAGGAGCAGCACCTCTTGGGAAAGATAAAAAGGGAGGATTACGTGACGAGATTCACTATCTTTGGGATTTAGTCGATCCGCCGAGAAGTTTGCCACGCCTTCTCATCCTTTTTGATAGGGGCGTGGATGAGATCGGGCATGATTTAGGAAATGAGGTAATTCTTCACTTTGAGGAACTACTAAGCGATTTAGAGCGGGCGATACGCAAACTGAGATCCTGGGGATATTTGGAAATTCATGTATTAACGGATCACGGCTTCATTCTAATGCAAACCATCGGCGACGTGCCGTTGATGGAAGTAGAAAAAGATCGGTTCGCACTTTTGAGTTCTCGTTATGGTATTCTAAAAACAGGCGAAACAGTGGCAACAGCTATGGTGCCTTTCCCGCTTGACCAAAGTTGGTCTGTCGCTCTCCCGCCTGGATTAAGAAGCTTTTCGGCCCCAGGAAAATTCTTCCATGGTGGAGCGACTTTACAGGAGGTGGTTCTACCGCATTTGAAATTCGTAACGAAGGCCGCACGTTCTCGAATGCGGATACGAGTCCTGGTGCCACAAGTGGAGATATATACGATGGCTGTGAAAGTTGAACTGGTTCCAGAAAAGCCGATACCTGACACTTTCTTTACTGACGAACCAGAAGCAATAAAAGTGAACGTTTTCCTGGGCTCACCGGATGCGCCCCGCTCTAACACTAAGATCATTGAAATTGGCCCTAATGTAAAGGACCCCATTTCAGTTACCCTTATTCTCAATAGAGAGCCTGCAATTTCAGCAGGAACTGAAATCCCTGTTCAAGTAATAGACACAGACAAAGAATCCTATGCTATAGGGCTTTTTGTCAGGGCAGCAAGAGATCTTGGGTAAATAGAGAGGAATAAGATGAGTGAATTGAATGAATTGGTTTTAGACAATATTGATCAGAAGGCAGCTGAGACTTTTCCAGGATTGGTTGTTCGGAAGGATCTCCTCCGGCGTGTTCGGAGCGCTTATAGCGTGCCCATGTTTGTTATCGAATTTCTTCTTGGAAGGTATTGTGCAAGTACTGACCCCCAAGTCATTGAAGAGGGGCTAGAATTTGTCCGTGATACATTAAGAAGCAAATACGTCAAGCCTGATGAGCGGGAGCTGGTTAAAGCGCGCATTAAACAACAAACAACCTTTGAAATTATCGATAAGGTCAAGGTTCGTCTGGTTGAGACTCATGACAAGTATTGGGCTGAACTGGCGAATATCAATTTGGATTATGTAAATGTCGAAGACTCCGAGATCCGTAGACATGAAAGACTTGTTCATGGCGGTATTTGGGCAGAAGTCACCCTTCGATACGACGACACTTATGTTTTCAAGAATCAGAATCGCCCGTTCTTCATAGAACGTCTGAAACCAATCCAGGTCTCCAATCTATCAATAGGAAACTACCGGGAAGCCCGTGCCCGATTTTCACGCGACGAATGGATAATTTTCCTACTGCGAAGCCTGGGTCTTGAGGCTACCCACCCATACTTCACACCACGGCGAAGACTTCTTCTCCTTTCAAGGCTTATTCCTTTGATTGAAAAGAACTATAACCTGATAGAACTCGGCCCCCGTGGGACTGGGAAAAGCTTTGTATATCAACAAGTAAGCCCTTATTGTCATCTGGTTTCAGGGGGTCAGACTACGGTTGCACAGATGTTTGTAAACCTTGCAAGCGGAGCCAAAGGATTAGTCTGCCTGTGGGATACGGTTGCCTTCGACGAGGCTGCTGGAGTTAGGTTTCCGGATAAGAATGGTATCAACATCATGAAAGGATACATGGAGGACGGTAATTTTTCCCGTGGGGCTGAAATGATCACTGCTGAAGGGTCGGTTGTGTTTCTGGGAAACCTGGATGGCGACATTGAAACCATTATTCGAACCTCGAATCTATTCTACCCCATGCCGGAAGAGATGGATGCCGCTTTCTTTGACCGTCTCCACTTCTACCTACCAGGCTGGGAGCTTCAAAAAACCCGAGATGAATATTATACGGATCACTTTGGCCTGGTTTCAGATTATTTCGCGGAAGTGATTCGTAACCTGCGCAAAGAGAGTTATACCGACGTTGTGGAACGGTATTTCCGATTTGGGACTCATTTGACCGGGCGAGACCAGAAGGCAGTGCGAAAAACGGTGTCTGGCCTTATCAAACTCCTGCATCCAGATGGACAGGTGACCAAAGATGAGGTCGAAGAATACATGATTCTCGCGATGGAAATGCGGCGCCGTGTTAAAGAACAACTTAAGAAAATTGCTGGAGTAGAATACTGGGATGTCAATTTCTCTTATATAGATCAGGAAAAGAGGGAAGAAAAGTTTGTCGGTGTGCCTGAAATGGGAGGCGGGCAGATAATCCTACCAGGTACCATGGCTCCTGGCTCCATTTACACCATTGGACGAGATGTGGACAGTGGGAAACTCGCTTTATTCCTTTTGCAAACCCAGATCAGCCCCGGATCGGGACGATTCATCACCTTAGGGAACTTATCCAAAACGATGAAGGAGGGAATCAAAACAGCCGAAGCCTATCTGAAGGCCAACATAAAGAACCTTGGTATCACTCGAGATTTTAAGAGTTATGACTTCAGCGTCCAAGCAATCAACCTGAGTCAGGCCAAGGAGGGTGCGGAGACAGCAGTAGCCTTCTTTGTATCAATTGTGTCAGCCCTACTGGAAAAATCCGCACGGGACCAACTTGTGGTTCTCGGAGAGATGAGCGTTCAAGGGCTTCTTCTCAAGGTTTCCAACCTTACAGAACGGCTTCAGTTAGCACTGGAATCTGGTGCCAAACAGGTATTGGTGCCAAGTGAGAACAAACGCGATCTGGCTGATGTGCCAGATGAAGTTTTGAACAAACTGCAGGTGATTTTTTATACAGATCCGACAAACGCAGCAGTCCGAGCCATGGGGTTGGAATAGCGAAGAGCCTGGAGGGAGAAGTTAAGGTGAAAGAATTTCCAAATGCCATCATGGACGTGGTTCATATTTTGTTTACGGTCTCAACTCCAGATCACTCAAGATGTAGGTTACACGCCCAAAGGGAATTATCATGATACTCAAAGAAATTCAGCTGAATATTACTTTGCCTGAGCGCGGCATTGGAATAGTAATGATGCAACCATTCGTCCAGTTAGATATCTCTCAAGAACCATATTGCTGGGCGGGGGACAAAAAAAACGAACAAATCCAAAGAATAGTAAGGACTCTTGAAATTGCACATCAAGCAGACCATGGATGTGAGAAAACCAATCTCATACTATTTCCGGAGTATTCGATTCCTGGGTTGGAAGGGATTCAGAAGATACAAGAAGTACTTAACAGTGATTCTTTAAAAAAGGGGACAATAATAATCGGCGGAGTTGATGGGCTGACGAAGGATGAATATGCTAACCTTTGCGGCGGCACGAGTACTTCGGTCCAAGAAAAGAATAAGCCAGATGAAGTGGGGCAGGAGCAATGGATTAACTGTTGTGTTGTCTTGGCAAAAGACGCTGATGGCATTGTCAAAAGGTGGATCCAACCTAAGATAATCCCATCTTGGCCAGAGAAAGCTATTGTCTGCAACGATATGTTCTGCGGTAAATCAGTGTATCTCTTTAGATGTAAATTTGAAAATGAGATAGATTGCTACTTTCTAGTCTTAATATGTTTTGATTGGATAGGACAAATCGGCTCTAACGATGGCGTGTGGGCAGTGCTGTCGGAGGTAAATAACTATTGGAAGAGTTCTGGTAGAAAAGATGTCCATTTTATTTTTCTTCTCCAGAACAACGATGAACCTAATCACCGTGATTTCCTGGAAAACGCTAGAAATTACTTCGAAAATAGGGGTATATGTCCATTTACTGCAAGGGATAATTCGGTCATTTTTTTTATTAATACTGCGGAAGGGGATAAGCCAGGGAAATATCAAAAATATGGGTACAGCTCTGTAATCTGTTCACCCAATGCCCCTTATGATGCTAACGGTTGTCCACCAACTTTTGCTCTAAAGACAACTAAGCTTAGAAACACTGATAATCTTGGAAGATGCAAAGAGGCACTTTTCAGGGAGATGGGGGCCTGCATCCATTCGTTTGCGTTTAACACTCCTTCATTTATTAATGTTGGACCAACTGGAAGAAGTTTTATAATAGATAAAGCAAATATCCATCCGGTGGATGAAAGAACTGACGACCCAAGAGTGCCGAGCAAACCTGTGGCCGCATCCGTCAAATGGGTTAATGACCAACTAGATGATATTAAGTCAGTTTTGCACCATGAGGGCGGCAATCCATTAAGGGGGGAAATCGAACAAAAATATGAGGAAGTATCTAAGGCAATCAGACAATGCAATGACAGTTCTATAGTTAAGTGTCTGGAGCAGGCGCTATGTACTTATAATAAATGGATACATATAGGTGAACGAAAAGTTCATGATGTAGATGACTGGGATGAAAGGGAGAAAACTGGCTTAGAGAAGCTTATTCATTCGCTGAGCATCATAAAGACATGTAAACCATTGGAAGTGTTCAACACTGTAGCACATGGAACTATGAAAAAGGAAGCGAATGTCATTGATGTTATCGTTATTTCTGATGGTGAAACGCATGAGGTGTGTTTTGAACATGCCAAGAAACATTATCTTGGAAGTGAGCAGAGATTTGTAATAGTGGTTACCGATGATGGGAAAAGCTCATTACCTATAAGGGGTTCAATCATGGCTGTTGAATATGATCGGTCTCACGGGCCCTATATACCTGACCCGGAAAGTAGATTTACGCATTGCGGGTATCGTAATCTGATTGATGCTTGTTTTCATTCGAGGACAATAAGGGAATTAGATAGGAAAATATCGAAAATTATAGGGTGATAAGATGATTACATCTTATTATAATAAATTGAAGGAAGGCTTAGAAGAGTTTGCATGGAGTGGAGAGCCGAGAATCGAACCATCCCCTATCAACACTTACCCACTCTTTCTGCTTCTTACCGCCAAACCAAATTTAGTCGGTTTTGTTGCATTAGATAAGCAGCCAGAGGAGAATTTCTGTAAAGGGTTTCAAAACTTTAAGGATTTGTATTCTATTCGCTCCAACGAATGGGCTGATTTCGATCTTACTTTGGTTCTCTGTAAAACTGATGGGAAGAAAGTCTTGGACGAATTTTGCAATAAAATTGAGCTTGACCCATATTTTTGCCGCAAATGTGTGATAGATTTAAACAAGAGTTTAAAAGCTGAGTTGGGAGGCCTCCCTTTTGTTCCTCTCTCGCCGGAAAGCGTTGTTGGATTCAAAAGACCGGTTAGTGCTCAAACCTTTTTAAT
>JBEKDJ010000327.1:0-5703 GCA_050014415.1 Thermodesulfobacteriota bacterium
ATCTTCTGTTTTTGACCGTCCATAAATGCTACGATTTGATTTTGATATGTTGAATGCTCGATTTTTATCTGAAATCGTAGACCTTGGAGATCGTGATGACCCGTAGGTTCTGACCTACCCCAATTCTAAAGGCAAAATTTGGGTAATATTTGTGTCTCTTTTATTACCCAAACTGGAACAGCCAGCGCGATAATTACAGCGGTTTTCGGTCCTCGACTCTCCCCTGATTTGGGTAATAAAAAATCATTTCTGCAAGTCTGAAATCATTCAAAAGCTATAGATCTCTGTCAATAAACTGCCCTGGTGTTTGGATTAGGTTTAAGAGGCGTGGTCAATTTATTACCTGAAGCAGCAGAACGTCATCCGGGAGAAGCTGACGGGACTCGGGAAGAGAGAGGCTGAGGTTTACCGGACCCCCTTGGAGAAAGAAAAGGAGCTCACCGATCGGGCCTTGAAATTGGCCGAGGTTGGTAAACCGAAATCGAATTGGGAGATCCAAGGGATATTGGGGCGGCCTCTTTTGTTTTAGGATTTCTGGCGGGGAGATAATTCTAATCGGGGTGAAACAAGTCTTTACTAACTCTAAATTCTAAGTAGGCCGATGTCCGATGCCTTTGTTTTTTAAATAACTTAAGTACCCTCAAGCCTTCTAAAAAAATTGGGAGCGTCCCTAATTTAACTTGCCTTAAATGTGTCCATCAGTGCAGCTTACCTGAAGAAGTTGCAGATGCAATCAGTGTCTCAAGGTCGAAAAAAGTCGCGCGCTTCAATCCGCGATAGCGTTCCGGATGGCACGTCAGTATCAAAATCTGAAGCCGCTGTGCAGCCTCTTCCAAAACATTCATCACCCTGGCCAAACGGCCTGCATCCGTGGCCGTCAGCACATCATCCAGCACCACAAGCTGGCGCTCCTCTCTCCCCAAGACCTCGGCTAAGGCAAGCCGTGTCGCCAGGTATAACTGCTCCTGCTCACCCCCGGAGAGGTTATCTAAGGTCACAGACTGCTCGATAGTCTCTGGCACCACCGCCGACGGTTCAAAGGAATCCCCGACTTCGACACGTCCCAACCGACGGCCGGCAATGCGCTGCAACGTTCTCGTTGCCACAGCCTCGACGGGCTTTGATACCGCAGCAATTGCTTCACTGCGGCATGCGGACACTGTGTCATGCAATAGACGGATTGCTTCGACGCGCAATTCCTCACGTCTTACTTCCTGCTGAAGCTGGGCAACTCTCTCCTCTGCTGTGGCGAGTGCCGAATAGGGCCCTTGGGCACAAAGGCCCTCCAACTTCGCCTCTTCCCTGACTTCCTGTTCTCGGACTTGGCTCGATTCTTGATTAGCTGCCTCAAGTTGAGCTTCGAGCCGTTCTACAACAACCGCAGGGTCATCTACATAATCCCCCAACTGACCTTGGATCTCAGCGAGACGCGCCCGTGCTGCTTCCCAGGCCATTGTGCTTCGTTGAAGCTCCGCTTCCCGTTCCTGCAAGGATTTACCGTCACTGGTCAGTTCGACCAGTTTCTCCTTCAGACTCGCCACCTGGTTCTTTGTGTCCCCAAGTTGTCGGGATAGTGTCTCCTTCTGCCCGGCAACGGCTCTCAGCGCACTTTGTGCCTTATCCCAGACCGCCTCAGCATTCTCGACATCCTTGATGAAGGCCTGCTTCGTGTCCTCTGCCTCCGCATGGAGTGCGTCCGTATCAGGGGCTTTTTTCCCCCAGTCCGGATAAGTGCTAAGGAAACTTTTATACGTTGTTTCGAGGACATTCCGTTCTTGGACATACTCGTCCAACGTGCGTCCGGCCAGGAGTGTTTGAAGTTTGGTTTCTGCTTCTCCTACGCTCGCATCGAGTTCCTTGCCCTTCTCCGCGAGCAATTCCAGAGTATCCAGATTGGATGTGCCGAATGGTTCGGTCAATTCCTTCAACTTCTTTTCGGCTTTCACCCGTATTTCCCTATACTCCTCGACAGAACCCACAGGCCCCGAAGCACGCAACCTGGCAACACCGGGGATTTCGGCCACCACTTCCGGAGAGCCTCGTAATTGAGTCGGGATCCCTGCCTTTAACGGAGCAGAACCGGTCGTCTCACCAGAGACAACCTCGACTGAACCGTCCTTGTGGGACACGATTTCCAGTGTGATGAGTGACGCTTCAGTGCGAAGTTGAGCATCATCACGGTCCTTTATGGTCTTTCGAATCGCTTTGAGGACCCGTGTATCAGGTGCCACATGGGCGTTGCGTTTCTGTCGGCACTGAGTCAGGGTTTTATCGGCTTCCTCGATTTTCGCTATCAGCTCGTCAATACGCCGTAGTTCCCGGCGACAATCATTGAACCGCCGGGCCGCATCTGCCATTTGGGCCGCTGCCTCGACAGCTTCCCGGCCCTTCCGGGCATCCTCCAACTCAGCCTTCCGCTTTGCAGCCTCTTTTTCTCGTTCCTGCAGCTCTCTATCTTTCAATGGAACTTCGCTTTCTAGCGCAGCCAGTCTTTCCTGGGCTCCGGCCAGGTCTTTCTCGGTAGCCTTGACGAGATCAATTCGCTGCTTCATTTCCCTATATTGCGCCTCGACTCCAGTGACTCGTTCAGACCGCTGGTCTCGCTCCGCCACCAGCTTACGGTATGTGTCTGCAACAGCTCGTGCGTTACGAAGGGCTTTCGTCGTCTCGTCCGCGTTGTGGCGCGCCTGTGTGCGCCGGGCACGAAGCTCCTCAACCCGGCGCGAGGCTTCCTCGAAAGCAATGAAAAGGTCATACGCCTTTTGTCGGGCTGCAATTGCCTCCTCGAGTTCCTCTCGCAATCGGGCCAATGGAGGCGCTTCTTTACCGGTCTTCAACTTACCCTTGGCACTGAAGAACTGGAGGTATCGTTCGGCGATGCGCTTTTCTACAGGGCCTGTCCCGCCGCTTGAAGCCTGGGCACTCAGCATGCTCCGGATATCAGAGACCACGTCGCCCGTAAGCGGGCCAATAGCCAGGTTCCCTTGTGGTGCCCAGAGCACCTGGGCAATGCCCCAGTTTGGTGTCTTAGCTAACCCCTTTCCCGGCGGATTTTTGGTAAGGATTTCCCGAGCCTGCTCATCAGCTGAGGTTCCTTCGGCTAGCCGACGAAACCGGCTGTTCTCTTTCCGCTCAAGCAGGGCGCTGGGATTATCCAGAAACTGCTTCGTTATCCGATATTCCTGGCCGTCATGGGTGAACTCGACCGTCACCTTGGGAGATAGGTTTCTCCCCCAGGGGCGGATGGCTTCTACGTCTTTCCCGATCACTTTGTGTCCATCGAGCAAAGCACGCCTTAACGCCTCGAAAAGCGTTGACTTGCCCGTGCCGTTAGGGGCATGGATGATATTCAGGCCATCTCCGAAGGGGCCGACCTCGATGTCATCCAGAAAACATCGCCAATCAGCGACTCTTATTGATCGGATGTTCACTGCGAGACCTCCCCCACAATCGCATAAAGCTCCATGAGCGCGCGGGCCGCGATTTCCGGCGAGGTGCCGGGAGTGTCGCGCAGGCGAATGGCCGCGTCTCGGATGATTCCTGGCGGAAGGTTGGTTATCCAGGTTTCATCTTCCGGTGAGGGTCGTAAGCGAGATGCGTCAAGCTTCCCCCACAGAAATCGTGAACCCAGAATGTGCTCAATGTGGTCAAGCTCAGCGCGCTCATCCGCCATCAGAAGACCTGAAAGCGACACGTCAACCAGCGTGTTACCGGGGTTGGCCAGAGATTCGAGATATTCACGGACCCGTACAAGGTCTCCACGTTCGCGGAGATCCCTCTCGACCGTAACCCAATCGAGACGACCTGTCCGGGCAGGCGTGATTGTGGGCGGTGCTCCGGGACCCAGAATCTCGACGATGAGCACATTTCCGCTATCGCGTTCTCCGAACTGGGTGGTCTCGTGTGTGCCGGAATATGCCATATGGGTGGCCCCGTCCGGACCTGGGTATGTTCCATAAGAGTGCCAGTGTCCCAACGCCAGAAAGTCCAAACCGGCCCGCTTTTCGGCATCTCGCGGAATGGGGTAGTCCGGCTCGTCTTGCCGGATGCCCTCCATAGTGCCGTGGGCCATCCCGATTCGGATACTTTCATTCCGTTCCGAAGGTATCCAGGCCGTGGGATCAAGTCCTGAGTGCTTCTCCCGTACCAGACATGGATAGAGAACACCACCATGAACCTCAACCGGGGCTTCTTCGAGCAAGACATGCACATTTGGCGCAGACTTCCAAGACGGATGCTCCCAAACAGAACCTGGCACAAGTGGATCATGGTTGCCAGGTATGACGAATACCGGCCCGCCAAACGAGCTTAGGATGTCCGCCACCTTTTGAACCAGCACCCGGTCCACGGCATTGTCCTCGAACAGGTCTCCTGCGACCAGGACAAAGTCTACACTATGGCTCTTTGCAGCTTCAACAACACGTCTGCCTGCCGCCAAGCGCTCCTCACGAACATGCGCACCGGCATCACCCAGCGCAGCCGCTTTCATCCCAATCTGCCAGTCTGCCGTGTGAAGAAACCTCATTTCAGCCCTCCAACAAAATGGGATATGTCCTTATTTTTTCTAATGCAGTGATGACAGAAGTTGGGAGAATCACGTCACCTGCTATTGAAAACGATCCTTGAATCCGATAATGGTTTAGAAACTGTTCTTTTTAATTTGTAACTCAATAATCAAGCCCAAATTCCTTACATTATTTTTTTAACCCGGCCAATTGCACCACTTTCTAAGCGGACTTTAATACCATGGGGGTGAGTAGGAGATTTCGTCAGAATATCTTTCACTATACCTTCGGTTAGTTTTCCAGAATGCTGGTCTTTCTTTAATACAATTAAAACCTGTAAGCCTGCTTTCACATTATCACGATTTGTACCGTCCATGCTTCCACTTTCATTAAGGATTATTTTAACCCCAAAATTGCAGCCCTAAGTCCCAAGCTGTCCCTATTTTTCTCGATATAAACTTACGATTCAAATGGTTAGCTTGGTCCGACCCGCTACAGCATGCTTGTCCGGTAGAAAATGCAAGAAAGCCCAAAATCGATACCACGCAACTATATTCGTTTTTCCTTTCAATTGTGAAGTTTGGCGAAGACCCATTCAGAGACAAAATTTTCTTAAATAACTTAAGATGTCCCCACCACGCTTTCCTGTTATTCCCTCAGACTTTTATCTCTATTGCTGCGGGATTGTTTTCCCTGATTTTCAATGGAAACCTCTAGCCAACTTTCGTTGGAACTCTTTGAACTGCCAGCTCAGTTACACTGGTACCCTTCCACTTAACTTCTCATCCAAGAAATACTTCTGACTATGCAGTCGCAGCAAAAGTGACGCGATCTCTTGGGCCACCAGCGTCATAATAGATTTCTGGTCCCTCTATTCCTCTATCAAGCAAAGAAATACCCATAAATTTGATGCCTGCCGTCTCGAGCATCCTGAACTTCCGGATCATAAGTAGGTAGAGGTTTTGGTCGCATGTTGAAACTATAATTTGCCTCTTGGGTCCAAATTTACCTAACGATACAGCGCGAAGATTATCAAGAAAGGCCACCGCATTTAAATCGTCGAGATGCTGCACAGGATCGTCAAGGAAAAGAGCGTCAAGCTTAGACCAGCGTTGCTTTCCAGCAAGGGATAAGAATATTGAAAGTGCTAACACGTTAGCTTGTGCGCAGCTAAGGAAAAAACGCGGTTCCCCGGCAC
>JBEKDJ010000328.1:0-5695 GCA_050014415.1 Thermodesulfobacteriota bacterium
GGATTCTTGCTGCGATACGTTCAGACCAAGGATTTCTTGCCATTCGCCTGGTATAGATTTATATTGGGTGCTCTGGTTATCGTGGTTACCATAGTACGTTAGGCAAAGCGAAGATGTCATCGCGAACCCATGGTCTGATAACTGATCATCATCCAGGATGGATATTAGTAGCAGAAAGGCAAGGACTCTTTAATGAAGCTGAGACATCTCAATAAACCCTTTACGTTTTTTTGGCTCTTCATAATTGTCTGCATTTTCTTCTTTTTTACTTATGCAAAAATTTGGGGAGTCAATTTGCTTGTAAAGGACTGGTACCGGCAAGAATTTGTATTTTCAGGAGGGATGACTATTTCCGAATTTGGCAAAGCCAATCAGTTGAAAAGTCCTTTATTGAAGAATGCATTTGGCTTAGCTTCCTGGGAGGACTTCCAGAAAACGTTGAAGGACCTGAGTCTTACCGAAAAAGAAATATTCAATCAGGTTAACAGGGAATTGGCTTTACAGGCAAAAGATGAGAATATCTTAGTAAAGTGGTTTAACGGGATTATGAAAAGGTTGCTTCATAATTTCGGATTGGTGACAAAAGATATCCAACGTTCTGGTCAGTCCAGCCCTGCAGTTCTCTGGCTCCACTATGAGCTGTTTCCATTTAAATCCGTGATCAATTTGGCATGGGAACCTGAGAAGAGCAAAGATCAAGTCTTTGAGAGAGAATTCTGTGAGAAGAGGAAGATAGATTATTACAATTTTTCGTGGGATGCTGGCGGACCGAAAGATTGGGGAGAAGTTGATAAAGTTATAGGGATCATAGATAGCTGTAAGAAGCCTGTTTGGATACATTGCAAGGGCGGCAAAGACAGAACTGGGGGTCTGGTGGCGATATGGAAAAAGGAAAAGGGGTATCCCATAGGTCTAATTTTCAGAGACTTTCAAACGCATGAAGTTCCTGCGTTTACTTGGGTGCAGCAACTCTTTTGTGGAAATCTATCTAATGTTCAAAATTAAATTTAGTCGCCTTATATAAACAATTTGTAGACATTAAACGAATTTCTGCGAAAAATATGGATAAAGGCATAATGGAGCAGGGGTATGCATGAATCCTGATTGGAGTAGATGGGAGAAATTCCCAAGAGAGATTTTTCAAGTACTTCCTTGTAATCAGTGATTTATAACATTGGCCTCATTACAAGATTTCAAATAGAAGTCATTCGTATAAAAATGAATGGATGCTCTTGTATATTTCAGTAATCTTTGTTATTTTTCAATTTGAAAATACAGTATGCCTTGTGAAAAAATACAGTGTATCCCCCATTTACTTCTTTTTACATATTGGTAGATTATTAGCCTGATGAATAGAAAACTTGTTTATCTCCTGCTCATTTGTTTCTCTCTCTCCATCCTGGGACTTGCATTCCATCATCATGAGGATGGAGTCCCCCATGACAATTGTTCTATCTGCCATTATGTCTCCCATCATTCAACTTTGGTCTTTGGAGACGCTCCTCAAATTTCACCACCGGCTTTCGATATTCTCCTTATCTCTTTAGAAAATACGGTCAACCTTTCCTGTCTTTGTTGCTCTCCGTACTCAAATCGAGCTCCCCCTGCATAATCTCCAAACCTTAAAACCGCTCTAAGCAAAGAAACCAAGAAACATCTCATCAAAAGAACTGAACACGTGGAGGTGACATCATGAAAATCATGATTACACTCATCACGCTACTTATATTTTCATCAGGTGCATTTGCTCAAACCTTGGAAGATCGAATAAAAATCCTCGAGGAAACCCTCAAGAAGCAAGAGCAGACTATCCAAGAACTAAAAATCCTCCAGGAAACCTTAAAAAAACAGGAACAAACCATCGAAGAACAGCGAAAGTTGATTGAGGAATTGAAGGCAGACGTTAAACAGCAAAAGGCTCCGGAAGGGACACAGGAGGTAGCCAGGCAGGAAAAGGAGCAGGTTGCCACCGGAAAAGATTATCGGCTTGATGACAGATCGAGAGCCATCGAACTGAAGACAGCCGCCCCGTTATCACCCCTTCAGGTCACTAAACAGACAACCCCGGGGCTACTCAACCCGGCAATTGGCCTTTCGCTTGATGCAAATTATTTCTACACGAATCTATCCAAAACCGAGATGAAGGAAGGGAGCATTCCCGGATATCTCTTCGGGGTAGAAAGGGAATTCAAGAAGGGGTTTAATCTAAGAGAAGCGGAGTTGACTTTCTTCGCCCCTGTAGATCCATATTTCAACCTCTACGCAACGGTTCCTATCACTGAGGACGGGGTTGAACTTGAAGAGGCCTACTTCGTCACAACATCCCTCCCTGCAGGTTTCCAGTTAAAGGGAGGCAAGTTTAAGAGCGGGTTCGGAAGGCTGAATGCCTTTCATCCTCATGCATGGGATTTTGTCGATGCCCCGCTCTCGTACAGGGCCTTTCTCGGTGAAGAAGGACTGGACGAAAAGGGGGTGCAGTTGACCTATCTCCCCAGTCTTCCTGTCTATACGATATTAGGCTTTGAAGCTTTACAGGGTGAGAACTCGATCCTTTATGGCCCAGATGCAGGATCGGGTGTCCACGCCTTTACAGGTTTCGCTAAGGCGTCTCTTGACTTCGGTTCGGACCATACCCTCCTTTTTGGAGGGTCTGTGACCGGTGGCAAGACTAAGACCGACACGGTTGCCCCCGAAACCCGATTCAGCGGCACTTCCACTCTCTATGATGCTGAACTCACTTACAAGTGGAAACCCTCGAACCAAAAAAGCCTCGTTGTCCAAACTGAGTACCTCTTTAGGCATCAAACGGGGGACCTTGAGAGTTTATCAACATTGGCCGTTGATTCGTTAAAGAGAAACCAGGATGGATGGTACATCCAGGCTCTCTATCAATTGGGCAGATGGAGAATTGGTACAAGATACGATATCCTGAGTATCTTTACAGATAAGTATGACCTCTCAGGCAGGAAAATCGATTTTGGAAGCCGACCCTATCGGCTCACCGGTGCCCTGGAATTCAATCCCACCGAATTCTCGAGAATCAGGCTTCAATACAATTATGATCGATCCGAAAGGAACGACGAACTCAATAACGAGATACTCTTGCAGATCATCCTGGCCATCGGCGCTCATGGAGCGCATCCTTTCTAAGGAGGTATGAACATGTTTAAAAGAATATGTCTATCGGTCACTTGGATCCTCTTTTTTGCAACCCCGGCCTTTGCCAAGTTTAACATTGCTGCAACGCTTCCCTGGATTGGGAGCATCGCCAGTGAAATAGGACAGGACAAGGTACGTGTCACTTCGTTTGTGAAGCCAAATCAGGACCCTCACTTCGTGGCGGCAAAACCAAGCATGATCCTCGATGTACGGAAAGCAGATATCCTGATGTACAATGGGATGGACCTTGAAATTGGATACCTTCCCGTTCTGGTAGAGTCTTCAAAGAACCCAAAGATACAGCCAGGCAATCCTGGCAATTTCGATTGCTCAAAATTCATCGACCCGATTGAAGTACCTACCTCGGTGGACAGAAGCATGGGGGATGTGCACCCCCAGGGGAATCCCCACTATCAGCTCTCTCCCAAAAACATCCTCAGGGTCGCAGAAGGAATTGTAGGGGTCTTATCCAAGACTGATCCAGAGAATGCAGGCTTCTATATGAAGAATTTCTCCTCCTTTAGGGAACGGCTTGAGGAAAAACAGAGGGAATGGAGCGCTATACCATTAAGAGGAAAGAAATTCGTGGCTTATCACAAGTTCTTCGAGTACCTTGCCTTAGAGTTGGGATTTGAAATCGTGGGATATATCGAGCCCAAACCCGGGATTCCGCCATCGGCAAGCTACGTTGAAAAATTAGTTGATATGATCAGGAGGGCAAAGCCGGATGCCATTCTCTCCCTGAGTTATTATCCACAAAAAGAGGTGAAATTCCTGTCTGAGAAGACAGGGGTGAAAAGCATCATCGTTCCACACGACGTAGACGAAACCGAAAAAGTGAAGGACTGGTTTTCTCTTATGGACGAGGTATTAAAATCCCTGGAGTGAAGGAGTAACAGATGGAGGCTCTCAATTTTCTCATCTACCCTTTTCTTGGCTGTATGCTTCTGATCCTGATTCATGCCTATTTCGGGATCCATATTCTGGAGCGTGGGGTTATCTTCTTGGACCTTTCACTTGCACAATTTATTGCACTAGGAATTGCATGCTCATTTTTCTTCGGTCATGAATCTACCGGACAATATGTCTTTGCCATCATCTTCGCGGTCATTGGAGCCTCCATCCTTTCCTTTTCAAGGCAGATCTCCAGGTCTGTTAACATAGAGGCATTTATTGGTGTCCTCTATGTCTTTTCCTTGGCGGGGAGCGTCCTGATCTTGGATCGGACGCCCCATGGTCTTGAGGAGTTCCAAGCCATTATGAATGGCAATATCCTCTGGTTGACCCCCAAAGACATCCTCCATGCATTTGTCCTCTATACAGCGATCGGGACATTCCAGTTCATCTTCAGGAAGAAATTCTTTGCTCTCTCCTACGGGGGGGAATACAGGTATTTCTGGGAATTTCTCTTCTTTCTGAGTTTCGCCTTTGTCTTGGTCAGCTCTGTTCAGGTCGCCGGGATACTCCAGGTCTTTTCCTTTCTTGTCATCCCTGCCCTCATTGGAAGGCTTTACACCAGGGAGCCCTCAAAGATACTCCTTGCTGGATGGGCCATAGGTTTTTTGGCCAGTGTTTTTGGAGTCTTCTTTTCCTACCGGCTGGATATCCCGACGGCGCCCTTGATTGTCGCCTCTCTGAGCGTGGCCTTCTTCATCACACTCGCATGGAGGAGCCGAAAAGCAAAGTAAATAGAAAAATGAATTGTGTAGAAAAATAGGAAGGGAAAAATGCATACGGAAATGACAAGATATCTGGCTGTATTATTGACCACATTGGTTTTTTTCGGTTGTGCCCATGTTACACGAGAGGGGATAATGCAAAGAGTTTCAGAAAAGGCTTCTTCTTTTGAAGAAATCAATGAAAAAGATAACCAACTACCTGAGGGCTATAGTGAACTTGTCATTAAGGCATCGATAAAAATCCCCCAAAAAGAATTCTATCTCATTAAAACAAGGCCACCTCGGGATGAAAATTCTCAATATCCCTTCGTACTTGATATAAATGGCCAAGGTGTGTTGTGGATGGTTAATTGTATTTTGGACGAACAGAGGATACACATCTGCAGTAAAAGGAATCCTGAAGGAGGGGAGGGCTTAATATGTCGTCTTGAGAAAAGAATACGCCTAAGGTCTGGTTCTTACAAAGTATACTTGGGTTTACCAGAAGAGGAGTTTGAAACGGAGGTTTCTATTTCTTTGACTGACGGCTCCTCCAATGTGCTTGAATTTAAACCTATCTATTGGCGGAGTGGAGACAAGCGTCGAACGTTTTGGAGTGGGATATCCGATTTTGATATTTTTTTTAACGGTAGGCCTTATCGTACCCACCTTATTCACAAGGGTGGACGTTCGGATTTTTGAGAGGAGTGAAGAGTACGTGTAATCCTCAATCCACATCTTTCAGATGGCCCCGATTGTTGTGAGTTGAGTGCTCCGAGAGAATCTCACCCTCGCGTTCTCCAAGAACCGGACATGAACCTCTCGACTCAGGGGTCACACTATCTGCTATCTTTGTTGCGTTTTTTGAAACCCAATAA
>JBEKDJ010000329.1:0-5679 GCA_050014415.1 Thermodesulfobacteriota bacterium
GACTACAGCGGGAAGGGCTTCCGGGACGGCAGCTACTGCCAGGCTTACTCCCCATATGAACATTTCTAATATCCCGTGGCCTTTAATAATCCCAACGGCTGCTGCGACACCACAGATGATGAGCGAGAAGATTCCCAGCCATTTTCCAATAGCATCGAGCCTCTTCTTGAGAGGGGTCTCTTCTTCCTCCGTCTCTTGAATCATTTTTGCAATTTTCCCAAATTCCGTGTTCATCCCTGTCGAAGTCACAACCCCTCTACCATGCCCATAGGTGACCACTGTAGCGGTGTAGAGCATGTTCTTTCGATCTGCCACGGCAATTTCACTTTTGTCCAGGGGACGAAGCAGCTTCCTCACTGATTTCGATTCTCCGGTGAGAGGGGCCTCATCTACCCGCAGGTTCATCTCTTGGATCAATCTGCAATCAGCAGGGATCTTGTCTCCTGTTCTTAGAACCACAATATCTCCCGGTACAATTTCGTTCGCGGGAATTTCCACCTCTTCTCCCTCTCGAATTACTCGAGCGGTTAGCGCAGCAATCTTCTTCAAAGCCTCGACAGCCTTTTCAGCTTTATACTCTTGGTATAATCCGAGGATGGCACAAGCGATCACGATCGCAAAGATGACGACTGCATCGAGCCACTCACCAATGAAGGCAGAAACGACTGTCGCCGCCAGTAAGATAATAATGAGGAAGTTTTTAAACTGATCAATAAAAATCTTCAGGGGAGAGATCTTCTCTTTTTCTACCAATTCATTCGGACCATACTTCTCTAAACGATTCCTTGCCTCTTGTTGCGTGAGGCCCTCCAAGACCGTACCTAAGGAAGATAAGACTCCTTCGATCCCCATTACGTGCCAATTCGTCATGGAATCCCTCCCCTTTATTAGATAATCCCCATCCCTTTTAAAATGGAGAGCATGACCGCTGCCGCCATCACCGAGCCGACCTGACCGCCTGTATTGGCTCCCATCGCATGCATCAAAAGGTAGTTTTTCGGATTATATTTCTGGCCTTCTTTTTGAACCACCCTTGCAGACATCGGATAGGCAGAAATGCCGGCTGCGCCAATGAGAGGATTCACCTTGCCACCCGTCATAACGTTCATCACCTTTCCAAAGAGGACACCACAGACCGTGTCAAGGCAGATGGCCAGGAAGCCCAGGGCCAGGATGATTAAGGTGTCGGGTATTAGAAATTTCTTGCCATCCATGGTTGCTCCAATTGAAATCCCCAGGAGGAGCGTCACAATGTTGGCGATCTCATTTTCAGAGGCTTTGGTCAGTCGGCTCACCACTCCACACTCTTTCATCAGATTCCCCAACATAATCGTTCCCAACAAGGGCAACCCCTTAGGTGCGATGAGTCCTCCAATGACTGTGACGACAAGAGGAAAGAGGATCTTGGTTGTCTTGGAAGCCGACTCCCTCACTACTCCCATGTTGATCATCCTCTCCTTTTTTGTAGTCAAAAGCTTCATAATCGGCGGTTGAAAAACAGGGACCAGGGACATATAGGAATAGGCTGCTACCGACACCGCACCCAGAAGTTTAGGCGCATATTGAGAAGCAACATAGATTGCTGTGGGGCCATCACAGGCGCCGATGATCCCGATGGAGACGGCTTCCAATTTTGAAAAACGACCCAAGGCCAGAGCCAAGGCCAATGTCAAGAAAATCCCAAATTGTCCTGCTGCTCCGAGAAGGAATATCTTCGGATTCTCCAAAAGGGGACCAAAATCGGTCATCGCCCCGATCCCCACAAAAATGAGAAGAGGAAACACCTCTGTTATGACACCTGCATCGTAAATAATTTTGAGAAATCCCCCTTCCTCCATAAGCCCAGCCAATGGGATATTGACAAGGATACATCCAAACCCAATGGGGACGAGGAGCAAAGGCTCAAAGTCTTTCTTAATCCCGAGATAGAGGAGAACGAGTCCCACTATGATCATGACCGGATTAGACCAATGGAGGTGGGTAAATCCTGCGACAAGTCCATATAATCCATTTCCTATGGCTTCCAACATGTTTTGTCCCTCCTTCATTCAAATCCTAATTACCCTCTTCTTTCTTGTAGGGGAAGGCCTTTTTCAAAACACTCATGCACAGGCTCAGAATCCAGAGCGTCAGAAGTGTGCCTCCCATTCCTACCACAATCATTGTGATTCCAAATGTCCAATTGTCCATGTTAATGTACCTCCTGTTGATATATGGAGAGGTCAATGGATGCCTCCCTTTCTAAAGGGCGATTGACGCCATATCAAGGTTAAACAAAAGGAGGGGGTTTCCAGAACGGAGTGGTCCTTTGAAATGAGAAGTATAAAACGAATAGAGGATTCTTCAACTGGAAGGGGAAACGGATCCGATGGAGCGAAGAAGGCGTTGGCTCGGAGTCATGCCATAATGATTCACTCGTGCGGGAATCATTCCGTTGTGATTCTATCATGATGGAGTTTTCGCAAGCCAACCATTCAATATCCGTGACCTGATCTAGCTAAAGCAGAGGAAAAACCAGAAGTAATAATAGAATCACTAAGGCTTGAGTCCACTTCATATCTGAAATTTGCTGCCGTAAAGATTCTTTTCTCTTATACCACCCCCTTTTTTAGAAAGCAACAAGGATTTTGAGCCCTTTAACAAATCGGATTAAGAATAGATATCGTTAAATCTTGATAGGTTAAGTGCTGTTGTTCTTCCTGCTTTGAAATTCTTTTGCCTGGTACATGAAGGCTTCAAGGCGGGTCAGTGTATTGGTTTGCTCCTGGCCGTCATAGATCATGTTGAGGATTGGGATATTGTTACTCTCCTCTTGATACCGCTTAAGCAACGTGCTGACAATCGTCCCGGGCATGCACGTGAAGGGCATGATATTGACAATCCCGCTGGCTCCTCGTTTGGCAAAATCGATCGTCTTCCCGACAGATAGAATTGCTTCCCCCTCAAAAGAGGAGTCCAAGTACGGCTTGGCCCTTCTGAAGATAAAACTCGTCTTGGGTTCACCGAAATTTCTGAGATGACCTCTAAAGATCCTCTCCAAATGGTGTTCATCTTTTTTCTGATAGTAGTCCGTTAGAAAGACCTTCAAAAGATTTGAAAACGATCTCTTCTTTAAGCTGCTCTTCTTGGCGATCGTGTTGATATAGAGAATCCATTCCGTGAGTGGCGCAATCCATGCCTCTCCGCCAAATTGTTCAATCTTGCTAATGACATTCTCATTAGCAAACCGATTGAGGCGAACAAAGATCTCGCCGACAATCCCGATCAGAGGCTTTGTCCCAGGTCCATCCACGTCGATCCCGCTAAAATCCTCGATACTCTGACGAAGAGGCTCTTCCAAATCGTCTCCCCTGAGGATCGCTTCACACACTTCCTTCAATGATTCCTGATAGACCTCATCGGTTCTCCCCTTCACCTTTTCATAAGGCCGGGTTTCCATCATTTTCTTCATCAAGAGGTCAACCGCCACTATCCCTTGCCATCCCAAACGGGTGAATCGAGACCCCATGATGCCCAGATCACTGTAGAGCGTCTCATCCTGATTGGGTGAATAAACAGGGACATGGTGAAAACCCAAATCATCCAGAATGAGGCGATGGAAGCGATGGTATTGTCCAAACCGACACGGCCCATTACCGGAAGGCATGAAGAAGGCGGCTCGTTGATGATCAAAATGAGGATCCTGCACCAACTTGACCATATCGCCTGTGGTCAGGATGCAGGGATAACACTCTTTCCCTGTGGTGAGTTTCCTTCCCCAATTGAGAGTCTCTTTGTCTGATTCCGGGAAGACCTCGGCATCCACACCGCAAGCTTTAAAAGCCGCCACGACCGGAAAGGAGTGGTCACACATATAGGGGATGTAGATCTTCTTCGTCCGGTCGGTCGTCGCCTTTTTTCCTTTGGAAGAAAGGACTTTCTTGACCTCGACGTTTTTCAAGCTGTCCAAGAAGGCTTCGCATCGCGTGATTGCTCCAGCGTCTGCGCTGTGTTCATCGATTTCCAATTGGAGATAGGGTTTCCCCCTGGATAAATCCCTAAAGAAATGGCTGATGAAAGAATCCGGGCCGCACCCAAAATTGGTGATATAGACCGCATAAAGCCTAGGATCTTCCTTGATGATCTTCCCAGCCGCTAATATCCTCTGTCCGTACCGCCAATACATCTCCCGGATCTCTTCAGAAGGGTTGATGGACTCCAAAGGAAGAAAATCCATGGGGATGGAGGGCACTCCTAAGTCTCGCAGTTTCTTCGGAATCTCGAGGTTCACACCGGAATCACAGGAATTATAAGGCCTGCCCACGATGACCATGACCCTACCATCGGGGCCGACCTGATCCAGAATCTCTTTCCCACGATTGAGCAGAGATTGCAAGAACAAGGCTTGGAATCTCTCCGCCTTTTCAAGGGCCTTCTTCACCCGCTTCGATCCCCGATGGAGGGATCGTCCGAAATCGACCAGTTCCTTTTCTGACTGGTCTCTTCCGTCACCGAAGTGGAAGATCGGCTGGAGTATTTTCGCATCGTTCTTTTTGAAGTCGATGGACGAGGGAACGGCGTAGGGGAAAGATTGAGCGTAGGGGCATGCCGAGCTGTTGGGGATTTCCGGATGGGAGGCCTTGAGATTGACAATGCTCGGCAGAAAGATCGTCTTTACTCCTTTCTCCAAAAGGTCGAGGACATGGCCGTGACTGACTTTAATCGGGAAACAGGTTTCAGCAACGACATTCTCCACCCCTTTCCGGATGAGTTCCCTGTTCGTGACGTCGGAGAGAACCACCCGATAACCCAGCTCAGTGAAGAAGGCCCTCCAGAAGGGAAACATTTCGTGAAAATAGAGAATCCTGGGTATGCCGATCGCTGGAGCATCGGATGGAAGGGCCTTCTCCGCCTCGTAGGGCGAATAAAGCATCTTCTCTCTTTCAGCGAAAAGGTCCGGGAGGTCTGATCCCTTCGTCCGTTTGATGACATCATACTTTTCGCACCGGCTCCCATAGAAGAGGGGTTTTTCCCCCTCCACGCTCACCTTTCGGATGAGGCAGAGATTGGGGCAACCCTTGCATTCGAAAGAGGATTGTTCATAACGGCGTTGGCTCAAGTCAAATCCTTTAAAACCTGATCGTTCCCATGTCCGTTCCTCCATGGCCAACATGGCGACACCAATGGATCCCGTCACATCATGATTCTCAGGAACGATGATCTCTTTGCCCAGAACCTGCTCAAAGGCAGCAACCACTCCTCTATTAAAAGCTGTCCCGCCCTGGAAGAAGATCCGATTTCCGATCCGGCGGTCTCCGACCACCCGATTGAGATAGTTCTGAACGATGGAGTAACTGAGCCCGGCAATAAGGTCATTCTTCTTGGCGCCCGTCTGCTGGTGATGAACCAAGTCGGATTCGATGAACACGGTACATCGTTCTCCCATCCTCACGGGTGCTTGAGCAGAGAGGGCAAGGGCTCCGAATTCCTCTTTGATGGAGATATCCAATTTTTCAGCTTGTTCTTCCAGAAACGAACCGGTCCCTGCTGCACAGACCTTGTTCATCTCAAAATCGACCACCACCCCGTGGTCGATGCTGATGTATTTTGAGTCCTGTCCACCGATCTCAAAAATGGTATCCACTCCCGGATCAATATAGATCGCTGCGGTGGCCTGAGCGGTGATCTCATTTCGCACCA
>JBEKDJ010000330.1:0-7911 GCA_050014415.1 Thermodesulfobacteriota bacterium
TAGCTCTCTTGATTGCCCTCATTGTTTATGCTTCCTTCAGACTCCTGTACTAGGCTTTCCCTCCTTTTCGAACAAAAGAACCCAAGCCTTCTTCATTATCTTCAGTGCAACCTTCTCCGTGGGCGGGTTTTGAATACTTCGTCGCTCGTTTTCGACCAGGAGAATTCGTTCTTCAGTTCACTCATGACGCTGCCAACCTCTCCCATTTTGGGGTCAGGTCTATTTTATTAGCATTTTGTCTTTTGCCCTTAGAATTCTGCTGACAGAAGTAAAATGTATCCTTAGATGGTCGGCGACCTCCCTCTGAGTGTACCCATGCTCGAAGACTGCCTCGCCTATGCTCTTGTTTCTTTTCCGCTTATCTCGAAGCACCTCCAATCTAAAAATGTCTCTCAAAGGAGGTTTGTTCATGAATCGCTGGCTCTTCGCTATCTCCGGAATCTGTTTTCTTCCCCTCACGTAGTCACTAAGGCTCTCTATGAAATCACCCTCCCCCAAAACACTCTGTGCCCTCACTCTATTCCAAATCGATTCAACCCCAATTCCGTCCCTGACAAATCTCCTATAGCCAGCCTCTGCTATCTTCCTCTTCACAGTAACCGACGCCTTGGCTGTCCTTACGTCTTTCACCGAGACGGACAACCATTCAAGGAGTTTCGCAAATCATGGAAAACGGCTTGTCGTGCGGCTGGATTAAAAGACAGGCTCTTCCATGATTTCAGGCGCACTGCAATAAGGAACATGATCAGGGCCGGAGTTTCCGAAGGAGTAGCAATGAAGATTTCGGGGCACAAGACTCGGGCCGTATTTGATCGGTACAACATCGTGAGTGATCATGATCTGAAGGAAGCGGCACGGAAGCAACATGTCTTCATGGCCTCTCAAAATGTAACTGAAACGGTTACAAAAAGGTTACATTCGGCTGAAAAAGTGAGTTTTTTGGAAAGGCAGGTCAATGGGTAAGTGGCTGAATTGTTTTAGAAAGAATTGGCGCGCCCAGCCCGACTTGAACGGGCGACCTGCGGATTCGTAGTTCGATTCGGGCGCTGCTCTAACCCCCTGGAAAAAGGCCCGGTTTCCCTTAACGCTTCAAAATTTCAGGCGAAACGCTTTCCAATCCATTCCATTCTGTTCCAGTCCATTCTGCCTCTTGGGATCCGTTCTATCACAATTTTATCACAGTCCGGAATCCACAATTTGCGACAAATTCTTTAGGCCAGGCCCACAGGGCACGATTGAGCAAGGTTCTTTCAGAAGGAGCTTACAGAGAGAATTTGCGTGGTCGGTATGACTATCGTCACTGGGAGAAGTTCAGAACTTAACCAGAAAAAAACCCATAGAGGACTTTGCAGAATACTTCCCCAGACCGCAAGAAGCAATGAAAGGACGGAGTTGGGTATGACGCTGGATATGGAGAGATAGGCTTATGCAATAAAAAAAAGGGTCGATCAAGGGGCCCCCTCGCCTTCTCTTCTGTGAAACAGTAAGTCTTTTTCTGCCGCTTATCATCAAGAAAACAACCCCACATGTTTTTACAAAACTTTGATGGCGTCGAGGTGGCAAAAATGTTTGAAAGAATTCGGGAGCGTGAGAGAAGGATTGGTAAGTCTGATTCGTCAAAGGTCAAAGCCGCAATTACCAGTGCAGGAAAAACAACCGGGGATTTTTGGCAAAGGGCCAGGAAGAATGTTGACCTGGTTGGAAAATACATCCAGAAACTGGACTGGAAAGTCAGGGAAAACAGCAATATGTCCTATTCCTTGCAGGGTCTCAATAATTTCATTTCATCGGAAGTCACCTCACAATATTGGCTGAACCATGTTTATCCCCCCGAAATCGGGCATGCGCATGAGAGCGGGGATATTCACATACACGATCTCAGTATGCTTTCCGCCTACTGTGTTGGATGGGACTTAAAGGACCTGCTCAACCAAGGTTTCAAGGGGGTTGGAGGAAAAGTAGAGAGTTCTCCCCCGAAACATCTAAGTTCAGCTCTGGGGCAAATCGTAAACTTTTTCTATACGTTGCAGGGTGAGGCGGCCGGTGCCCAGGCGGTTTCGAACTTCGACACGCTCCTCGCCCCTTTTGTGCGCTATGATAACCTGAATTACGAACAGCTGAAACAGGGCTTCCAAGAATTCGTTTTTAACATGAATATTCCAACGCGGGTCGGTTTTCAAACTCCTTTCACCAACATCACTATGGACCTTCAGGTATCCCCCATTCTGAAACACGTCCCGATAATCATAGGGGGCACCGAACATGAAGAGAACTACTCCGATTTTCAGCCGGAGATGAATCTGATTAACCGGGCGTTCGCCGAGGTTATGAATAATCTGGAAGATGACGGGCAAGTACGGGATCCCCTATTTTTCCAATTTCGTTAATTCAGACCTGAAACCAGAAGATACGAGGTCCATGTGTTGCCGCCTGCGCCTTGACAACCGGGAACTCCTGAAAAGAGGCGGAGGTCTCTTTGGAGCAAATCCCCTTACAGGATCAATCGGGGTGGTGACGATCAACCTCCCTCGGATAGGGTATCTTTCCGTAAATGAGAATGAGTTTTTTGAACGCCTCAGAAAAATGGTGTTCCTTGCGAAGGAGAGTCTCTCCATTAAGCGGAAGGTGCTTGAGAGATTCACTGACGATAATCTCTATCCCTACTCAAAGTTTTACCTGAGAGAGATCAAACGGAGCAAAGGACTTTACTGGATGAATCATTTCTCCACGATCGGCATTGTCGGCATGAACGAGGCATGCTTGAATCTTATGGGTGCAGACATTGGAAGTGAGAAAGGGATGAGATTTTCACTTGCGGTTATGGATTTCATCCGAGAAATGATCGCAGACCTCCAGGGGCAAACAGGAGAGATCTTCAACCTGGAAGCAACGCCTGCAGAAGGCACTTCCTATCGCTTTGCCTTGCTTGACAAGGGACAATTTCCCGAAATCCTTTGCTCCAACGAAGATGAATATCGAAAAGGTGCAGCCCCCTTCTATACCAACTCTACTCAGCTTCCCGTAAACTACACAGACGAGATTTTCGAGACACTGCGGCTCCAGGATGAGTTACAGACAAAATACACAGGTGGAACAGTGCTTCACATCTACCTGGAAGAACAAGTAGACGAGCCTGAAGCCATAAAAACACTGATCCGGAAAGTGGTGACCAATTACCGGCTTCCGTATTTCACGCTCACCCCAACGTTCAGCGTATGTCCCTCTCATGGCTATCTGAATGGGAAAAAAGAGAAGTGCCCCTTTTGTAACGAGGAAACCGAAGTCTATTCAAGGGTCGTTGGCTACTTGAGGCCAGTGAAGCAGTGGAATGACGGCAAGCAGGCGGAATTCAGCATCAGAAGAACCTTTAAGTTATCTTGATTCGCAGATAGGCGGTATAAGAAAGATACCGCCAAAATAGGACTTATGCGTTTGGCTGGACTACAGAAGAACTCACTCATCGATTATCCGGGGAAAGTAAGCTGTGTACTCTTTCTTTCGGGGTGCAACTTTGACTGCCCTTATTGCCACAATCCGGATCTTGTAAGAGGTAATTTGTCCTCTCTTGCTTATCTGGATGAGAAGATGGTCTACGAATTTCTCGAAAGGCGCAAAGGGTTCCTAGACGGGGTAGTTATTTCTGGTGGAGAACCGACTCTGAATAGAGACCTTATTCCCCTTTGCGAAAAGATCAAACAGATTGGCTATCCACTAAAACTGGATACGAACGGAAGCCGGCCGAAGGTAATAAAGCGACTCATCCGTGAAGGAATTGTTGATTACATTGCAATGGACATAAAAACTGATCCTTTTCACTACTCCCCCTTAATAATAAAAGATTACGATCCCGGTAATATATTCACAAGCATTCGCGCTATCATGGAAACGGCAAGGACATACGAATTCAGAACAACATGCGTAAAACCCATAGTGGCTGAACAGGACATCGAGAATATCGCAAAAACCATTAGAGACGCAAGCCTGTATATCTTACAGCGCTTCCATAACAACAGGGTACTTCACCCTGAATACTTCCGTGAAGATCAAGGAAGTTATGACGAGGACGGACTTATGCATCTAAAAACGGTAGCAGAGCCATGGGTAAAAAAGTGCATAATCCGCTGAGTTGCCGTCCGCTTACTTCGATACCATCAACAGCGTGGCGGAGACGCGCTTCCTCGAAGCAAAGGAGGAACAAGAGATGAAAAAGATAGGAATCTGCAATAACAAGGGAGGAGTAGGGAAAACCACATTTTGCTTCTGCCTAGGAGGAACCTTAGCCGAGATGGGCAAGAAAGTATTGATGGTGGATATGGACCAACAAGGCTCCCTAAGTTCTTCTTTTCTCCAAAACATAAATGAACTTCCGTATGTCATCACAGATGCCCTCCTAGATGATCAAAAGTCGATAAAAGCAGTGGTTCAAAAAACAAACTTCGAAAACATCGACCTCGTTCCGGCCAACCTCAGTCTTGGGAGAATAGAGAATGAGCTCATCTCGGAACGGGACTCACACTATTGCCTTGCTGACAAGCTTACCGAGATCGAAGGCGAATACGACGTGATTCTGCTGGACGCACCACCGAACCTCGGACTCGCTACGTGGTCCGTACTGACCGCTTCGGAAGGGGTGATCATCCCCTTAGAGGCTCAAGACTACAGTGTAAAAGGAACCGGTTACTTGCACACGGTAATCGAGAAAGTAAGGAAAAGGGCTAACCCTCACCTCACGATTCTCGGTTACGTTATCAACCGCTATGACGGGAGAAGAAGGATCGAACAGGACTTCAAGTTGATGATTGAACAGCATCTCGGGGAAAAGGTTTTCAAACATGTCCTGAAAGACTCGGTCATGTATGTGGAGGCAGTAACGCTTGGAAAACCGATTACGTACCTTGCTCCAAAAAGCGAGCAAGCTGAAGCTTTCAGACACATCGGGAGGGAGGTGCTAAATGTCCAAGACCTATAGGCTGAATGCAGAGGAAATCTCCACCTTTCTCAGCCCAGTCGAAGCACAGGGTGAAAAGGGCAAAAAAGGGGAGAGAGAGAACACGAGCCCTCTCAGAGGAGCCAGGCTTATCGACATTGAAAGGATCAATCCAGACCCCAACCAGCCCAGGAAAACATTTGAGAAGAGGACGTTAGAATCCTTGGCTGAGTCAATAAGGGAGATAGGTGGGATAATCGATCCCCTAACCGTCGCATATGACGAGAAAGAAAATGTCTTCAGAATCATAAGCGGGGAAAGAAGATACAGGGCCGCCACAATGGCAGGTCTCAAAAGACTTCCCTGCATCATAAAAGAGGTCGATCCGAAAAAAACACTCCTCCTCCAACTCATTACAAACCTTCAAAGGGAGGATATCACACCTCTTGAGGAGTCCGCCGGGATCAGGTCCCTAATAGAAAGATTCAGCTACTCTCAGGCAGACGTAGCAAAACTATTGAATAAATCACCGACCTATATCAGCCAAATCCTGGGATTGGAGAGGCTGACCCAACCCGCCAGGGAGATTCTTCAGACGTCTGAAGTTGCCAAGGAGATTCAGATCCAGGCATCAAAGGAGAAAGACCCCAAAAGCCAATCGGAGATATTAAAGAAGGCATCTGAAGAAAGGAAAACAGTAAGGCAGATACGGCTGGATTTGAAAATGGCCGGATTGATAGAAGGTGGAAAAACGCACCCTGGCGCCAATGTGGAGGAAAGACCCGGTGGAATTGAAGGTAGAAACTTCCGTAAATGGACATGGAGACCCGAGGACAGCAGATTCGTGATCACGATCCAATTCAGCAAGGAGCAAAGTGAAAGCGGCAAAGCTCAATTAATCAAGGCTGCCCTGGAAGAGACACTAAAGGGGACCCAACTTCAAATGATGAGGAGAAAACTCGATGACCTCCACGGTTACCAAGAATGACCGAGAACTTCTTGCCTCGATCGGGGAACATAAGGCACTCACGGTGAAACAACTCTCGATCCTCAGCCAGAGGAGTTTGCAGGTGGTAAGGAGAAGGATGCGCACCCTGACAGAAGAAGAACTCATCATTACAAAGATGCATGGATATGGTCGTGGTCGAGGACGGCCAGAAGACCTGATTTTTTTGACCGAAAAGGCCTCCGCCCTTTTAGCAGATCAGGGAGTTCCGTCCGGCTATGCCGCGGACAAGGTGGAAGATTCTCTTTCCCTTGGCCACCTTCTCCTTGTCAACTGGTTCCGCATCCATCTGCTCCAAATCCAAAGATCCCTTCCACAGATAATCGTCCACTACCTTAACCCAGATTCTCCGGCGCGGGACAACACCTCGCTCTCAAAGCCTGATTCGGCAAGCAGGGGACCGGACAAGACCACTGAATTTATCCCCGACGGCATATTCTCGATCACCTCCAAAGGAATCGAGAAGAAGACCCTTCTCTTTTTTCTGGAAGTGGACATGGGTACCGAGACCCTCGCCAGCATGGACCGGAATCACAAAGACATCCGTCAGAAGATCTTAAGATACCAGGCCCTATTTCGAAGTGGTGCCTACAAGAGATACGAAGAGGTATTTGACTCCAAACTGAACGGGTTCCGTCTCCTCTTTCTGGCCAACAGCGCTGCCAGGTTGCTTGGTCTCTGCAGGCTCGTCCAAGAGATGCAACCCTCTGATTTCATCTGGCTGGTGGATCAGGAACGAATGTTCTCCCACGGTCTATCTGCCAAGATCTGGGCCCGGGGCGGACGGAATGAAGACCCACCCCAATCCATATTAGGACATCATCTGGCCTGTGAAATTCCTGTTAAGGATATTGACAGTGAAGACTAAACCTCCAACCCGATAGATCATGTCGCTCCCTACCTTGTTACTTCGCCAGCACCACAAATGTCGCATTAGGGTCCTCCTTTAAATAAGGCCACCTCTTAGATGTTATGGTCATAGCAGGTGTAGCAAAATTCCTTCAGACCTTTGGCCAGGGAGGGGCTGAAACCCATCATGCCACAAGTGAAGTGGGGATAATAGGGAGGATTCTGGTCCTCCGGTACCAATGGGTGTAACAAAATTCAGGGACAAAGTGTAACAAAATTCGGTTGAAGGTGTAACAAAAATAGAAAAAAGGGCCATTTTATCGGACAATTATGTTACACCCAGAAAACAAGAATATGTTGCAATATTATTAAGTTGAACGCTGTAACAAAAAACGAATAAATAGATAATGAATGTAAACTTATTCTTAATGGATATTGTGGATAAAAGAGCCAACCTCTTTCAGGTATTCGAAGAGGGATAGGACTCTCAATAGCGGTGCCGAGAATGTCTCGAAGAGTAGTTATGGTGTGGTTTATCGGCCCAATACGGTTTATCCATTAGATTCTGGTAACGGTGGATGGTAATATTTTCCAATTCGTTCATGATGTATTCCTGCCAGTTCTCAGTAAATGTCCACGGGTAAACCGGTATGACTGACAGGCCCGCTTTGGAGTACAGGGTCTCTTTTCTTTTGATCCCGTCATCGTAATTTTGTTTACCGATTAGGCCGAAGTATTCGATGTAGGTGCTGAACTCTGGGAGGTAAAAATCGGGGTACCAGATTCGAGGTTTTTGGTCTGAGTTGATGAGAAGGGCAGGTTCATACTGGTATTTGATCGAGTTAGCATCCAGGAAATAGGCAATGCGCCGTTCTCCTTCGGACTTCAGGTTTGGATGTTCTTGGTCTTTTATCTTGTGTTCGAGGGTTTGGTTCATGGTTGTTAGGGTCTTGTTAGTGGGTAGGGGACTATATAAGCTTGAGCCACTACGATTAAATGGTGAAAGAGCTTTTTCTGTCTTTTGGTTCCATGGCCCTTGTTCTCTTCGATAGTGGGTTTGGCCACACGCAGACCCCCTATCGTAAAGCTTTCGGTTACTGATGAAACGCGAAAGCATTATCGAGGGGTC
>JBEKDJ010000331.1:0-5651 GCA_050014415.1 Thermodesulfobacteriota bacterium
AGGATAGGAAACTATGGGATACCTATTTGAAAACAATTCCTCAGGATTGTTATTCACTGCATTCGAAGTAGATTTATAGTTTTTCCACCATAGATTTACCGTATCAGGATTAAATGAATTGTGTTTTCTTGCATTATCACGCTCTAACAATCTTAATAGCTGGCTTAATCCTTCTAGCCAATTATTCTCATTAAATATTATTGACTGTATATTGACGAGCCTAAAATCCATTTGATCGAATCCTAAATCACCAATTTTCAGCGGCACAATGAAATTTTCTATTTTTTCTCTTTTCATTACATTGAATGCTGTTGTTAATTCTCCTAACGGGTTATCTTTTCGATTGGAATGTTTCGAAAGTACAAATATGAATTTTTGTGTTCTCGTCTGTAATGCTTGATTGATTTCTTGTGGCCAATTTTCACCCCCGAGTAACTTAGTGAGATCACACCAAACCCCATAGCCCTCTTTGGCAAGTTGCAATGCAAGCCATCGTGTGAAGTCATTATCTTCATCTGCATGGCTGACAAATATCATATCTCTAAGAGCGTCGTTAGTCATTGTTTAATACCTTAATCCCTTATCAGTAGAGCCTTAGACTTCACTCCTTCCGCTCGGCCATAAATAATCGCCAACCTAAATGCCAACTTAATCGCCAACCTTTAGACAAGAATATAACTTATTGACCTTCCTTTACTTTTCCTTTTAACGACTCCTAATTTTACTAGTTTTAATATTTCCTTACGTACCCCTTCGTCTGATAATCCAAAAAGCTCCCTCATTTCTCTATTGGTAATCTGTCCTTTATCTATTATTATCTCCACAATTTTCATCTGTCTTTCGGTGAGGGCTACCTGCCCTTTTTCTTTGAGCAACTTAATATCTTTGCTCAGACCAATCACCTTCTCTTTTACTGCCTTTATGCTTACTGCTACGCCGTCGGTAAAATATTCAAGCCATCCAGTAAGGTCTAATGTATTTTGATCAACACCTTTTAATGCCCCATAGTAACCACGCCTGTCTTGATCGTAATAATCATCAAGAGCAAAGAATCTTTTGGAGTCAAAACCCCGTTTATAGAGGAGCAAAGTTGCAATTACTCTTGCGGTCCTGCCATTCCCGTCTATGAAAGGATGAATCCTTACAAGTTCATAGTGCGTTAAACCGGCTTCAATTACCGGATCAATTTCATTGACCACAGTAGAGTTGAACCATCCGAGAAATTCGTTTACCAGTTGAGGGACTTGCTCCGTTGGTGGAGGCATAAATATGACCTCACCCGAGATTCTATTTCCCACGAATACTTGGCGATTTCTAAAAACACCTTCATCCCCAGGATTCTCTAGGGTCTCTTTCGTGACGGTCTTATGAACTTCCAGTAAGTCTTCGGACTTAAATGGAGATTTTTGAGCAAACTCAGAAATTCTTTCTAATGCCTCGAGATAGTTCAAAACTTCCTGTCTGTCCTTCCTCCTCACCGTGATGTCCCGGCCTGCTGCCAGGTCACTGACTTGTTCAAGAGAAAGTGGATTACCTTCAATGGCTGTAGAAGAATGGGCGCTTCTTATCAGTGCTTCTCTTCTCAGAGAAACCTCCCATTTAGGTACAAGGGGTGCGTTTAAGATGATTGTTCTTCCCTCAGCGATCTGAGTCAGATTATTAACAATTCTATTGGTATATCGGAAATTTGGTTGGAACATTATTTTTTCACCCCCACCCACCCCCTGCCTACAGGCAAGCAGGCTCAAATCCCCCCGCACCCCCCTTTTCTAAAGGGGGGTGCGGGGGGATTATCTCTACTTTAATTCTCTAAGATATCCTTCGATTTTCTCTTCTATTGCGAAGATTTCCTTTTCAATCCCCTTAAGCTCCTCCCACTCCTTTGCTACATCTATCTCCTCAGTCTCTTCTTCCGGAAATACATAAAGAGTCACATTGAGGTTGTAATCGTTCTCCTTTATTTTCTCGATCTCTATGATTTTCGAGAAACCTTCCTCATTTCTGAACTCCTTATAAGCTTTAACGATCTTCTTTATGTGTTCATCTCCTAACTGGTTAAGTTTCCGGACCTCTGGGTGTTGCTGATATTCTTTGCTTGCATTGATGAAAAATATTTTTCCTTCTCTCACAGTTGGTTTGTTCTTGTTGAGGACCATCACCGCCCCTGGTGCACCAGTATTGTAAAAAAGCTTTTCAGGCAGAAGAATCACAGATTCAATGAGGTCAGCATTAATAATGCTTGTTCTTATCGCCTTTTCCTTTCCTCCTCTGAAAAGGCACCCATTATCTATGACAACCCCAACCCTACCTGTTTTGTCATTAGCCGAGGCTAACATATGCTCAATCCATGTCCAGTCTGCTGATTGCCTTGGAGTAAAACCATATCTAAAGCGCTCCCTCCAGAATTCACCCCTTTTTAATATCTCTTCATCATATCCATCCTGATTCCATGGAGGGTTGGCAATCACAATATCAAATCTTCTTATTCCATCTCCTTCCTTATACTTCGGATAGAGCAAAGTGTCTCCGAGAATTAACTGAGCATTCCTGATATCATGGATGTAGAGATTCATCTTAGCTAAAGCGAGGGTCTTGTGATTGGCCTCCTGTCCGAAGAGAAAGACTTTATCCGCTTCAATTCTCCCCAGAGCATCTTCAACATGCTGATAGGAACTGATAAGCATACCACCAGAGCCACAAGCAGGGTCATAAACGCCCTCGCCAACCTTTGGATCGAGCATTTCAACGATAAGTTTGATTACCTCCCGGGCAGTATAGACCTCACCCTCTTTGGCTTTTTGAGGAGCAAAATACCTTAGAATCCATTCATAGGCATCCCCAAGAATATCCGGCGATACGTGATTAAGGGATTTCTCGCTAAACAGCTCTACAAGTTGTCTTAGAATCTCTGCATTCTCTCGATTAGTGGTAAACTGAACGAAATCAACATTTTCAAAGACATCCTTCAGCTCTGGATTTCTCTCTGCCAGCGTCTTCATGGCTTTTGAGAAATTCTCGGGTAATCTGGCAGGGTCTTTTCTTATCTGTTCCCAAAGGAGTTCCTCTGAAATATCGAAATCATGGTAGATAGAGTACTTAGCTTCTTGTCTTGCTTCCTCCTCCTTTAAGCCATCAGCGAGGGCTTCTTTGTATGCTTTTTCGAACTCCAACTCCCACTTATCGCTGATCCTTTTATAAAAAAGAAGGACGAGGATGAACGTATAATCCACCCTTGTCCTGATGAGGTCCGCTGCACCCTTTAGAAGACTCTCCAGATCACCTCTCGATAGTTGGCTTTTACTGACCGTCAGTGTATCAGAAATAATTTCTCCCATATTCTTAAGTCTATATATTCTTTTCCTCGCATCTTCTGGATCAAACTGAACTTCGATCCAACCCGCTTTTCTCAATTCAGAAAGAAAAACATTGACTTGACGCTCATCGTCTCTTATTTTTTCCTTAAGAATATTCTTGGCATCGTCAAACCGGAATGGGGATTCTTTGAAGGTTTCCGACAAGTACTTATATCTCTTTTCAATCCAAGTGGGTAACATAAGCATTCTCCAAGAGGCTGATTAAATAAGTATTTTAATTTTGACTTATATAATATATCAAAATTAATAACATGTCAATAATAATTTATCGTATATTTGAATCTTATAAAATATCAATAAGTTAGCAAACCATTTGAAGTTGATTCCAACAAAATAGAGAAAGGAAAAAGGATGAATCATAAAGATTGGGTGCGGAAGGAATTGAAAGAATTGGGCATCTCCCTCGGTTTCAGGTACATCCCACTTCAAGAGATAGAGCACCGGCTTGCCGGAGTCAGAGATGGGATGAAAAAACAGGGGATAGAGGCGCTGCTGGTCGTTCAGAAGATGGACTTTTACTATCTTACTGGGACCACTCAAGACGGAATCCTCTTTTTGCCCTTAGACAAAAAACCCCTCCTCATGATCAAAAGGGAGTTGGAGCGAGCCAGAGTCGAGTCGCCGATTGAGAATCTGGTGGCACTAAATTCGAACCGGGAACTCCCTTCACTGATACGAGACCTTGTCGGAAATCTCCCGCATTGCTTGGGCTTAGAGTTAGATGTCCTGCCAGTAAGAGACTACTTCAGGTTGCGGGATCTCTTTCCAGACGCACAGTTGATGGACGCCTCCCTGATCTATCGAAATGCCCGCAAGACAAAAACCCCTTTCGAGATCGATCTCATGAAGGCGGCAGCAAGAATAGGACGTGAGGTTTACCTGGAAGCTAGAAAAATCCTTAAGGAAGGAATGACCGAGATCCAGTTTGCCGGCCTTCTGGAAGCGGCTGCAAAGAGACATGGTCACGAAGGACTCCTCAGGGTCAGGTCACTCAACTACGAAGCTTATAGCTGGCACGTGCTGTCTGGACCCACCGGCGGAATCGTCAGTCAGTCCGATTCTCCCATGGGCGGGCTCGGTCTCTCTCCCGCCTTTCCCGTGGGTGCAAGCTTCAGGGTCATCAGAGCCAATGAGCCTGTCCTGGTTGACTTTGGAACATGCTATCATGGTTACCAGGTGGACGAGACCCGCATGTTCTCCATCGGTAGGATGGAGCAAAAATTCATTGACGCTTACAAGGCCTGCCGAGAGGTTCATGACGCGGTCCTCGAAGAAGTACGGCCGGGTGCGGACTGTGAGGCCATCTTTGTTAAGACCCTTCGGCTGGCAGAGAAACTGGGATACAGGGATAGTTATCTGGGCCCTCCAGGGCTTCAGACCCGTTTCCTTGGTCACGGCATTGGTCTTGAGCTGAACGAATCGCCCTTCATCGCTCAAGGCCACTCCTATCCTTTGGAAGAGCAGATGACCTTCGCTTTTGAGCCAAAGATTGTCTTCCCTGGAGAAGGTTCGGTAGGAATCGAAAATACAGTGGTCGTCACGCGGAACGGCTACGAGATCCTCACTGACGTTGACCAGGATATTTTCATGGTGGAAGGATGATAAGAAAAGGAGTCCTTATCCTGTTGTCATCCTGAACTCGTTTCAACACCTCCTTCTTATGAATGAGGTTAGGCCGGGAATCACATCTTGGTTCCCCTGTCTCTCCGGGAAATCTGAAAAGCCTGAGCAGCCCTCAAATACGCAACAATCAGAGGATGAGGACTCCCGGGCTTCGAAGAAATCTGCGGCAGAAAAAGGGTAGCAACATAGAAGCGGTGATCGAATAGTTCAACGATTCTGACCTCTCCATCAAGATCGAACCCTGTAATCTTGAGCTGTCCCTTACCGACCTCATCTCGAAACGTTGGATTGAGACCGTAGTTGCAGTGAAATTGCTCAGTGACTTCTTGCTGCCCATAAGCCTGATGGGCACGGGAGCCTGGTACAATCTTTATCGTCTGAGTTCTGCCAACAAGGGAACAGGCCAGTTTACTAATGATCGGTGTGGGGGCACCTGGCGCAGTTTCTTCGTGCTCTGCATCTTGGATACCCAACGCATTGCGTGCATACTCTACCAGAGCATGTTGAAAGCCTCCTCAGGTTGCAATGAACGGCCACCCCTTTTCACGGGCGGATTGGATAGCCCGAAGTGCACCATCCATGCTCTTGTATGGACTACCGGGAGCACACCACAGTGCGTCAAACCGCATTAATGTTGTCCCAATAAAACCATCT
>JBEKDJ010000332.1:0-5643 GCA_050014415.1 Thermodesulfobacteriota bacterium
GGACCGACCTTTTGGGTCCCCTTAAACATCATATGCTCGAGCATATGGGAGAGGCCAGTCTTTCCCCACGCTTCGTTCCTCGACCCGACACGATACCAGACCTGGAACGTGACCAAAGGTGCTTTGTGATCCTCGAGAAGGATCACCTTCAAACCATTGGGCAGAACGGCTTCGAAGACACGCTCCCTTAGCCCTGCCTCTGAGATCGGTATGAAAAGAAAAAAGAGGAGTATGATGAGATAGGTAATCTTCAATCCTGATCTTGCTGAAAGCCTCAATGTTAATCTCCTTCCCATTTCTCCGCAATTTAAACACTGGACTCTCGCCTGCCCAGGAAGTTGCCTGCCTTCCATGCTAATTCTATTACGGCGGACGGGTTCGGCGAGCAGGTCAGACAGCAGGCACCAAACTTCTCTTTTTCGTGAGAGCAAAAGTCGAAAGTCGTTAGACGTTACCCCTTACACCTCACGAAAAATGCTTTGCGATAAAAAAAATCCGTCTGATGTCTGGTGTCTACGGTCTAATGTCTGAAGCACATCTCATTTCTCTTCCTTCAGTGAAACGAAGAATGTGGAACCACCCCGGCTCACGAGGAAAAGGACACTCTGTCCCGTTTTAGTCTTCTCCATCAGGCTGCGGTAATCGCTTTCATCTCGAACCTTCTGGCGATTCACCTCAAGGATCACATCTCCTCTTCGGAAACCCGCGTCCTGGCCTACAGATCCGTCTTCAACATTATCGATCACCACTCCCTCGGCCTTTGGAAGTCCCAACTGCTTAGCAATATCTGAAGTAACAGCAGTCACTCGGAGACCAAACCATTCTTTGGTTACGGAAGGGGATTTCTGTCCGGCCGCTTCCGGAGACATCTCTGCGGTGGTCACTGGAAGTTCCATTCGCTTTCCATCCCGAATGATCGCTATCTTAATCTTCTGGCCGACCTGCTTCTTCAAGACCTCACGGACGACATCCTGGCTACTTTTGATCCTCGTTCCATCGATTTCGACGACAATGTCTCCCACTTTCAGCCCTGCCTTTTCTGCGGGGCTCCCTTCAAATACCTGACCAATCAATGCCCCTTCTTTCTCTTCAACGTTGAAGGACTTCCTGAGTTCTGGGGTAAGATCCTGAAGAACGATCCCTACCCATGGACGGACAACCTTCCCCTGCTTGATGAGTTCCATCATGATCGACTTGGCGAGGTTGATGGGGATCGCAAAACCGATCCCCTGGCCAGGCTGGATGATCATGGCATTGATCCCGATCACTTCCCCATCGATGTTCACCAGGGGACCCCCACTGTTCCCCGGATTGATAGAAGCGTCCGTCTGGATGAAATCTTCGTAGGTGCCAGTCCCTAGACCCGTGCGCCCCTTCGCGCTAATCACACCGACCGTCACCGTTTCCTCGAGACCAAACGGGGACCCGATGGCGATCGCCCACTCGCCCACTTGAAGTTTATCCGAATCCCCCAGGGCGGCGACGGGCAGATCCTCTGCCTCAACATGCACCACTGCAAGGTCTGTCTTGGGGTCAGTCCCCTGGACCGTGCCTTTCAATTCCTTTCCTTCAGATAGACGGATGGTAAGCTTATCAGCCCCAACAACGACATGATAGTTTGTGAGAATATAGCCTTTCGCATCCACAATCACGCCCGAGCCTTCTCCCATCTGTCTTCTCTTCGTCGGGGGACCCCCACCATGTTGTTTAAAAAAGTCTTCAAAGGGTGTGCCCTTGAAAAAGTCTTCTCCGAAGCCTTCTCCCGGCGAAACGGTGACAGTGCGTTCAGACCGAATGGAGACAACAGAGGGCTGAACTTTCTTGGCAACCTGCACAAAACCATTTCTCCACTCCATTGCCGTGACTTTCTCGCTGGCGCCCCAACTCCTTATGGGTATCATGACCAGTACCATGATGTATGGGAGAAACCACTTCTTTTGCAAAAAAATTCTTCTTTTCATTCTATCCACCTCCAGTTTCGCCTTTATGATTTTCAAAGTATCCTGGGCACAAACAAGTTACGGACCGTCAAACACCCAGTCTCCTGTACTTTATAATCCCTATGAGAAAATAAGAAATGGGTTGAACGCTGTATTTTGTAGTGAAAAAAACTGTATTTTTTCAGCCCTCGTTATACGAAATCCATTCGCTACCTTTGTATGTCGTTGCGGGCGATCGCCATTGCAAGGATGTGTCACAGTCATACACCCGAGACCATGAGATAACTTCATCGCTTCGCCCTTCCTAATAACGCTTCATTGGTTGTGTTTAAATGACTAAGATCGGCTTGAAGTAGCATTCCTTACCCATTATTCATCCTTGGATTTTCGACGACTTTTAAAATAGATAAAAAAGACCCAGGCTGCAAGCAATAGCAAAAAAAAGACAATGGCAGCGTGCTCAATTCTCGTGACATCTTTTTTCAATATCTGAATGCTGTTCCCGCCTAAATAACCGAGACCAACCATTAAAGTGACCGTCAATATCGCAGAAGCTGCATCAGCTAGGAGGAATTTTGACGCGGACATTTTCATCACCCCCGCCGCAAGAAATATCTGTGCCCTTACCCCAAATAGATGCCTCCCAAAGAATACGATTAAGAGGCCCCATTTCTTGAATTTTTCTTCGATTTTTGAAAGCCTCTCAGGTGAGATGATTCTGCGGAATCTTCTGTGCTCAACTAGCCTTTTGCCGTATTTCTTACCCACCCAATAAAGGGAAAAATCGGTCATCAACAAGCCAGAATAGACTATCAAGACGGTTGGTAACAGCTTGATGACATCTTGAGCGATGAGAAATCCGCTCAGCAAAAGGGTTGTATCCTCTGGAAATGGGAACCCAAGATCTCCAAGAATGAGCAGGGCAAAAATCCCTGCGTACGGAAAGTGATCAACAAGGGTGGCTGTTTCAAACATGGCATAGATTATACCAAGCTTCTCTTAAAAATACAGTATTTATCCTCGTTGAAAAAAGAGACCAGCCTTTTCTTCAATTTTGGGTTGGTATCTTTAATTCCTTATTGTTCTGGAAGAATGCCTTTCTTTATGTAGATTGGGCGGAGCATTATCCTCAATGAAGGAATCTTTCTCCTGAACAGGAAGGAGCCTAGAATGCATAGAGTCCCTCCGATAATTAAGGTATTAGGTGCTCCAATCATGCCTGCCAGGCTGCCTCCTGCCAGGCTTCCAAAAGGGGACATCCCCATAAATGCCATTGTATAAAGGCTCATCACCCGGCCCCTTTTATCATCATCCACCATGGTCTGGAGCATAGTATTGCTCGATGCCATGTGGACCATCATACCAAAGCCTGTAAGCAACAAAAGAAAAGATGAGAGCCATAAGACATGAGATAAGGAAAAGGCGATCAGTCCGATTCCAAAGATACCAGAAGCCAAGGCGATGATTCTTGCCAGTCCCAGCACACTTCTCCGAGAGGCGAGGTAGATAGCCCCTATGACAGCGCCTACCCCTGAGGCTCCCATAAGAAATCCATAGGTTTGAGGGCCGCCATGGAGGATATCTTTGACAAAGACAGGCATGAGGGTTGTGTAGGCCATTCCCACCAAGCTAATCCATCCCAGAAAGAAGACAATGGACCGGATGGGCGGAAAGCCAAAGGCATAACTGAAGCCTTCTTTCAACTCTTGTAAAACCTGGCTCCTCACGGATTCCCTCTTGCTAGCGTTCATTTTCATGGCCAAGAGAGCGATGATGACCGCAATGAAACTGATACCGTTCAGGAGGAAGCACAACCCTTCTCCCAGGATCGAAATAAGTACACCTGCTATGGAGGGCCCCACCAGTCTTGCGCCATTAAACAGGAATGAGTTTAACGCGATGGCATTTCCCAAATCTTCTCTCTTTTCTACCATTTCCACCACGAATGCCTGACGAGTGGGCATATCAAAGGCATTCACAAGGCCGAGGAAGATAGCGAGAATGATAAGATGATGGACAGCGATGACACCCATCAAAGTAAGAAAGGCTAAAACAAAGGCCTGTATCATGGCCAGTGATTGAGTGACAACCAGGATGTGGTGACGGTTCCATCGGTCAGAAAGAACGCCGGCGAAGGGAGAAAAGAAGAAACTGCAAATTTGGCTTGAAAACCCAACTAGACCCAGGAGGAATACTGAATTGGTCAAGCGATAGACCAGCCAGCTCATAGCAATCTGCTGCATCCAAGTGCCGATCAGGGAGATACCTTGGCCGCCAAAAAAGAGGCGATAGTTTCTATGCCCCAATGCACGAAAGATTAGCCCTAACCCCTTTCCCTTATTCGCATTAGATTTATCGGATTCCATTCTTCTTGTAGCGAGCCCCTTTCTAAAGTCAATCTCTAAAAGGTGCCGAATTGATTTATAGTTTTCAAGGGTGAAAATGCAATCGGGTGAAACCGAATCCTCACCTCTCGGAGATGCCTGTTCAACTCCCAGCAAACTTGTGGCACTCGGCACAGGGCTTAGGCTCGTAATGGGCCTTCTTGTCGTCGTGACATGTGAGACAGATCTCGCGTGAGGTTACTGTCCACGTATGGGGCACATGACAGGTAATGCAAGCGACTGTGGCGTGTTCCCCTGGCGCGAATCATTCAGGTCAAGCTTGGGATAAGGCAAAGCCTCCTTGGCACCAAGACGCCGCCGCCTTCGACTTTCTCGAAAAAGTCCGTATAGGAATACTAGCATACCCAGCACCAAGAACCCGGGGAAAATCATATAGGTAAGAATACCGAGGTATGGACTTGGTGGTTGCAGGCTGAAACTTAGCAACAGAAAAAGGAGTATCAGCATGACGCTGACAAGGATAATCAGGCCACCGAGGTAAGTGATCGTATTGCGGTAAAGGCCACCTCCTTCCCTTTTCTTGTTCACTCCATCCCCTCCTCCCTCAACAACAGAGTATGTGTCCTGAATCTCGTCTGTCAGAACCGTCATAGACAGGCAATCAGAAGTGAAGAGTCTGACTCAGTCAAAAGAAATTTCATATTTCACTCTTTGAATGATCATTATGAGAGGATCAGACTCGCTTTTCAAGCCCGTTCTCGAGATTCATGAATTTTAGAGGCGAATAATCTATTTCTAGGCCTGCCCTACTGTATATTTGGTCACTTTGATGGGATGGCAAGTGGGCCAAGAGATATGAAATGATATTGATGAGACTGAGAAATGGGCAAAGACAAGTGATGAATAGACTCAGACCAGAAGGATGACCTTGCTTAATCCCATTTCTTTATATACTCTATTTCTATGGCGTGGATGGGTCACATTTTGAAACAACTGTTGTCCTTACAGATTTTTCTACCGTTTATTCCGCTTTTCGTGGCCTTCAATGTCTTGGGCATTCTTCCGATCTTTGTTTCTCTCACCTCAGAGATGGTGCAGTCTGAACGAAAAAAAGTAATACGTCAATCTATCCTGACTGGTTTCCTGGTGAGTATTGGGTTTCTTGGGGCTGGGAAGTCGGTCTTTGCCCTGTTGGGGATCACGGTCTCTGATTTTCAGATCGCGGGTGGAATCCTCCTTTTTATTATTTCTATTGTGGATTTGATCTTTCCAGAGAAGACCCGAACCTTCCCCAAGGAAACCATGGGAGTAGTCCCTATCGGAATTCCTTTAATTGTAGGACCGGCTGTCCTCACTCT
>JBEKDJ010000333.1:0-5553 GCA_050014415.1 Thermodesulfobacteriota bacterium
TGGTCGTGATCACCATTATCGGGCTGATGGCTGGCTTGGTGGCACCAAGAATATACAGGTACCTGGCTGGTGCAAATTTGAAGACCGCAAAAGCCCAAATTGAAAGCTTTGGAACTGCCCTGGATACATTTCGACTCGACACAGGCAGGTATCCTACCACCGAGGAAGGATTAGCAGCCCTTCGTGAGAAGCCCTCAGGTGTTGAGGGATGGCAAGGACCTTATCTCACAAAGGAAATCCCTACTGACCCTTGGAAAAGACCTTATATCTATAAATGCCCGGGTGAGCATGGTGAATATGATATCGTTTCCCATGGCGCTGACGGAGTAGGGGGAGGTGAGGGAGAGAATCAGGATGTCGTCAGTTGGAAGGACATCGGAAAGTGAAAAGAAAGGGGGGTTCTTTGATTGAGCTGGTTTTCGTCCTGATCATTATCAGCCCCACCATCTCCTTAATTGCTCCTTTTCTATCCCGTTTCTCGTCGACAGGCTCGGGGGAAGGAAAATAATTATACTACAATAGCATTCATCATCATCGCCAGCGTCTTATGCCGACGGTGAGCAAGATTTGGGGTCTTATACGGAAACCATATTATCAATCGTTATGCGTTGAGGTAATCAGTGGAAAAGTTTGAAAAGGTTTTCAGCTTTTTTGAAAAATCATTAAATGAACTACTCGACCTTCCCTCAACTTTTAGGTTTGATGGCAGCCATCCCTTACATGTCAATGCTATATCGCTTTATGGTTCGATTATTGAACTTTCCAGTACTTTGGTGCCATTATTCTAGTGGGAGCATTTTCCAGCGACCCCCATCATCCTAAGGCATCCTTAGGGAAGATCGATGATCCCTGAGGATTTTTACTCCCGAAGTAGAAATGGAGTAGAAATATGGGCAAGATAGGCTGGATGCGAGGATGCTTCATCCTCTTGTTTATTATGTCTCTCTATGGATGCGCCACAACGGAAGACGTTCGTATCCTTGATAGAGAGATTTATCGACTTAATTCCCAACTGAACACACTTCAAAAAGAGAAGGATTCTCTGAAAACGGAGGTCCAGAAAGAGATCCCAGCCCTTAAGACCGATCTGGGATCAGAGACCAAGAAGCTCCAAGCTGACCTTCTCCTTCGAGTCGAAGCCCTTCAATCTCAAATTCTAACTCTCTCCACAGATGTTGAGGAATATAAGGAATTTCTCAAGCGGCCCTCCAAGGAGATTGATCGCGTGAGAGAAGATATCGCCTTACGAATAAGAACCGTGGAAGAAAAGGATAAAACCGCTGAGGAAAGAAACAGGGTCCAAGAGGACCGAATCAGGACGATAGAGGACAGGATAAAGCGGATAGAGGATCAACTCAAGATGATAGGAGGAAAGATCGATCAGATAGCCTCGAAACAGATTGAGGAGGAAAAGACGCCAAAGGGGGAGGCTTCTGTTGACGTGAAGGGGCTCTCAACAGGGGCAGGAGACCTCTACAAGGATGCCTACGAGACCTTTCAGAAGAGGGACTTAGAGGGAGCCCGGAAGAAATTTGAGGCATTTCTCAAACAATACCCTAACATCGAACTCTCTGGCAATGCCCAGTTTTGGATTGGGGAGACCTACTATCAAAAAAAGGATTTTGAGAGGGCTATCTTGGAATATGAAAAAGCGATCACCAAGTATCCAGAAACGGGTAAAATTCCAGCGGCCTTATTCAAACAGGCCCTGGCCTTTCTGGAACTGGGTGATAAGAAGAGTGCCAGAAATCTTCTCAGACGGGTCATCGAACGATTTCCCCGTTCTGACCAAACGGAAATGGCAAAGAAGAAACTGGAAACGATTAAGTAAATTTCTGGTAATTAGAGAGTAAGTCTGTATTTTGTATCCTCCAGGACAGTTTAACCATGGGCCCATAAACCACAGTTACGACCACCATTCACACTTACCCAGGACCAAACAACGCCATATAGCCCGTACTCAACCTTAGCAGACCGCCATCGAATATGCGTAACCCCCATCCATGGCCTTTCTAAGAGCATCCTCTAAACTTTCAAGCTTCCCATGCTTACCTCTTTTCCTCTTTAAAAATTCCCATCCGTTACTCATCCTGTCCTCACACTTATACTTAATCCCTGTTGAGAACGTGCAAGTCCTCAGTTCAAAGAACCATATCATGACTTTTTTGAGCCCAAGCCACAGCTCTACCATCTCAGCCCTGGATTTGGGGCCTCGAAGTCGGCAACCCATTTATGCGAAGTTGCAGACGTTCTTTTTGTTGTGATATTTTTTACACATCAACTTTTCTATTCAGATACTCAGAATAATCTCTTATCACCGGTGAGTATTCTTTTTCCATTAATTCTGAAGAGATCAAGAAATCTGCTGTCGATATATTACATGCAGTAGGAATGTTATAGAGCACTGATATTCTTAAAAGGGCCTTTATATCTACATCATGCGGATGAGGCTGCATGGGATCCCAGAAGAATATAATTGTTGAGGTATTTGCAAAGTACAGACTTCAAAACGTTGCCCGTTTTGGATGAAGGAAATCATTTGAAAGGAGTAATCCATTTTCAGGCTGTGCTTGATATACTGCTACCGAAAGTTAGATAAAGGAAAGGGTCGATAGCCTGTGGGAATTTCACCCCCAGGCCCTCACAGAAACGGACTTAGTGACCTCTCACCATCCGACTCCTACCGTATTGTCTCATGGCACTCTATCTGCTATGGACGTTGTGTTTTCCTAAACCCAAAAACCTACAGTTTGAAGATCAAATAGAGACATTTCCATTTTCTTTTTAGTGAATTACATTTGGCAAGAAATTCAAGTCTTTAAGTGCCTAAAAGAACCCCAACATATTGGGATGGGTTGCCCTGCTGTCTTTCCTGAAGTTCTCATGAGCTCACTTTGGGTGAATGACGCAGATCTTGATTCGTAAGCGACAAATGTTGATATGGGAATAAGATCTCCTAAACGAACAAACGCTGAACAACCTGCTTCATGAAGAAATCTTCACTTGATTTTAGCGAACTTCTAGTCTTATTCTTTGATGGTTAATAACCTCATCCATTTTCCTAAATATTCAACCAGCACATGCGAGGGCTGGGCTTCGCGACGGGTGCTAAAATGCCGAGGTGGAGTAACAACCATGCACATCGCAGGAAATTGCAGCGCGTCGCGCCGATCCAGCTTCCAAATACCGCGACAGTGGTATTTCGGGGACCCTCTTACGGAAGCAATATCAGGTAGCCACCATAACCCCAGATGAGCCGACACTTTCATATCTCACTAAATCTCTTTGGGATTGAGGCCGTCCGCGCTCTCTATCGTAACAAATTGCGGAGCGCGCTGGCGGCCATCGGGATCACCATTGGCATCGCCGCAGTAGTTTGCGTTGTGGCCATCGGCACGGCAGGTTCGCAGCGTGCGGAACAACAGCTCCAAAACCTGGGGGATAACCTAGTGTGGATCGAGGCCGGTTCTCGCAACGTGAACGGGGTGCGGAGCGGCAGCTACGGAATGACCTCCCTTACAATGGAAGATGCAGAAGCAATCCTTCGCGAGGTGTCACTCATCAAGAGTGTTTCCCCGCAGGTGGATGGGTCCGTGCTCATTGCTTGTGGGAACCGTAATTGGACGACACATTACCGTGGCGTTGCCCCTGAATTCCTCGAGATCAGGCGTTGGGAGCTGGCGGAAGGGGTTCCATTCACGAGGGAAGACGTGGAGCATGCGGCCAAAGTGTGCATGATTGGCCAGACAGTACGTCAGCAGCTCTTCGGAGCCGAAGAGGCGATTGGAAGAGATGCGCGGATCAATAAACAGATATTCCGGGTTATCGGGGTGCTGGCGCCGAAAGGCCAGTCGGGCACCGGCCAGGATCAAGACGACAACATCCTGATGCCGTATACTACCGCTCAGAAGAATCTGAGAGGCAATGCCTTCACATGGCTCAACGACATTCTGTGTTCGGCCGTATCCCTCGAGGCTGCTAAACCGGCCATTGATCGGATCAACGGACTGTTGCGCGAGCGCCATCACATCCGGCCGGGTGATGGGGATGATTTCAACATCCGGCATCCAGAAGAGGTGATCAAGGCCCAAATCGCCACCAGCCAGACGCTCGCGCTTTTTCTCACCAGTGTCGCCTGTATCTCCCTCCTTGTCGGTGGGATCGGGATCATGAACGTGATGCTGGTATCGGTGACCCAACGAACGAGGGAAATTGGTTTACGCCTCGCGGTTGGGGCCACGACAGGGGCCATACAGATTCAGTTTCTCGGCGAGGCCGTCATGTTGAGCTTGTTTGGCGGCCTCTTGGGAGTCTTTGTTGGGATACTCGGGTCTTTCATTCTGGGGTACGCCTTGGGATGGCCTGTCTCCATTCCTCTGGAAGCCCTGATCGTCGCTCCGACATTCGCCATCGGGATGGGGATTTTCTTCGGTTTCTATCCGGCACGGAAGGCCGCACTGCTGGACCCGATCGCAGCTCTGCGTCGTGAGTGAGGAGGTCCTAGACCGGTTGATTTGACTAAGGAAGTTAAAGGGTTCTTAGGAAATTCACCAGGTCTTTTTCTATTGCTCATTGAGCTTGATTCCAGGCACGAGGTTGAGAAATTCTACCCTATATCGAAGCCGGGATCATTTTTACGAAAATTTTTAAAATGCAACTTCAACCTTCCAGGCTTCCCAAACCTTTCAAACTAGATCGGGTCCAGTGATCTCTCGTTTATAGAGATAGATTCGAATAGAAAAAGTGCATGTTTCTGCTATCTATTCACTGCTTCCAACAATTCCAGAACATTATGATATGATCTTCATACGTTCAATCTAGGAATTCGAATATTCCAAGAGAACCCAATTGTCATTACTCTCCCAATTGTGCGTAGAATGTTACTCTTTCGAGCCTTCGGATCTCTTTTCCGGTTGCTTCCAGGATTGCTTTTTCCCGTATTATCAGTTCCTTATTGAATACAGGTTCTTTTTCTAACTCTACCAATCTCTCTTCAATAGATTTCTCGAAAGTCCGTAATTCTTTTATCAGCCCCATGTTCCTCAGCGGCAGCCCTGGATCATCCCAGCAGAAAAAGTCTCTAAAAGAAAAATCATCGCATGTCATCGGCTTTTCACTCTGGGAGTGAACTTCTTACCGCAATTTTTGCACTTCCTTAGCCTAACCCTTCCTTTGACCAGCTGCCTGTATCCTTTCCATGTTGTTTGTAAGCTTCGGCAATAGGGACATTTGAATGGTCTCGCCATGTTATTTCACCTCATCATTAATAAAGAGGCCCTCTCATTTATATATCTTTCGGAGAGGTGGTTTAGATAAATATATAACTCTGCTCTGTTTGGCAATTTTTCATGAGAATATTGGAGGTGTTATGGGACCTGAAGACGTTTTCTGTCTTTATGATGCTTTTCCTGATAACAAACGGATGCCGGTCTGGTAATCCTGATCACCCCCTGCTTTTTAATGTCACAGGATTTCTGACCGCAGAGACAGAGCCCAATTCGACGATCTACCTATTTGTTGTCTCAGATACCTCTTTTGATACCGCTCTCGATA
>JBEKDJ010000334.1:0-5509 GCA_050014415.1 Thermodesulfobacteriota bacterium
GTGATCGGGTTGCGGTATTGGATTACGGTTTGAAGATTGCCGATGGGAAACCGGATGAGATAGCGAATGACAAGAAAGTGATCGAGGCATACCTTGGAGAATCACCTGCTTGAAGTGAAGGGGGTGGATGTCCTTTACGGTGATGTTCAGGCCGTCTGGGATTTGTCCATTCATGTGGATGAGGGAACGATCGTTGCACTTCTGGGGGCCAACGGAGCCGGAAAGACGACTCTGCTGAAAACGATTTCGGGAATCATCCATGCTAAGAGAGGGGAGGTCCTTTTTTCGGGAAAATCTCTGGCTAGGCAAAAGGCTCAGGAGGTGGTGAACATAGGCATCTCCCATGTGCCGGAGGGGCGGCGCCTGTTTTCTAAACTTACGGTCCTGGAGAATCTGAGACTTGGTGCCTATCCTTCAAGGGCTCGCCCCCTTTTCGCACAGTCCTTGGAAAGGGCCTATGGTCTTTTTCCCGTGCTGAAAGAGAGAAAAAGTCAGACAGCAGGTTCATTGAGCGGGGGCGAGCAGCAGATGTTGGCAATTGCCCGGGCACTTATGGCCCAGCCGCATCTTCTGATGCTGGATGAGCCTTCTCTCGGGCTGAGTCCCCTATTTGTGAGGGCGATGTTTGAGCTCATTTGTACCTTGAACAATCAGAAGGTGACCATACTTCTTGTGGAACAGAACATTCATCAGGCTTTGAAGATAGCCCATCAGGCCTATGTCTTGAAGACCGGGAAAATTGCCATGAGTGGCAGAGGGGATGAACTTCTAGCCGATTCAGAAATTCAGAAGGCCTACATTGGGGAACGGTGGAGTAAGCCCCGTTAGGAAAAATGCGGCTTCAGACCTCATCCTTTTTAAGATGAGTTTATTCATATCATTCTTACCATTAATAACGGGTGTTTAACGGGGTAAGCGGTAATGCTTGAGTATTTAAGTTTTGGACTTATTATTCAGCTTTTGGTCAACGGTATTCTTTTTGGAACTATGTACGGGATAGCCGCCATTGGGCTTAGCCTGATCTTTGGGACCATGCGGATCATTTTCATCGCACAGGGAACCATGATCATCTTTTTAGCTTATATCTGTTATTGGTTATTCACACTCTTCGGCATTGATCCGTATCTGTCCCTCCTCATTATTGTTCCATTATCCCTGCTGCTCGGCATGGGATTCTATCAGGCCCTTTTCAAAGAGGCTGCTGCTTTAGAGGACAAGAACATCTCGCTTTTGATCGCCATCGGACTGATGTTTCTTGTAGAAAATCTGATGACCGTAATCTGGACAGGCAATCCCAGGTCAATCCAGACAATATACACTTCCTTAGTATTCAGGCCCAAAGGAATAGATCTTAGCTTTACCCGGCTCGTAGCATTATTGATGGCCATTCTTTCGACTGTGGGCGTCATCCTCTTTCTTAAGAAGACCCTTATTGGAATGGCCGTAAGGGCTGCTTCAGAGGATATGGAATCCGCCGCCCTGGTGGGAATCGGTCCTCATCGGGTCAATGCCGTAGCTTTCGCTATAGGCATCGGACTTGCGGGGATAGCAGGGGTCAGCCTGGCAACGATCTATCCTTTTGATCCTTTTTATGGTTTTATCTTTGTCCTAAAGGCCCTGATCTCGTTGGCCCTTGGGGGCATCGGCAACGTGTTTGGCGCCCTATTAGGAGGAATTATTTTGGGGCTCCTTGAGAGCCTGGCATCCTTTTTTCTCAGCGGCGGATGGTCCGATGCCATATCCTATGCGGTATTTCTCTTAGTGCTGATGTTCAAGCCCGAGGGCCTCTTTGTCCGGTCCATTCAAAAGGCGTAAGACATGAAAGATAAAAGAGCTATCATTCTTACAGTTCTGGTTATAATAGCTTTTGCCGTCGTCCCGTTTTTTCTCGATGTCAACACTTCCTACATTGGCTATTTCTTATTTCTCGCTTTCTGCTATACGGTCATCTCCCAGGGATGGAACCTTGTAGCGGGATATACCGGACAAATTAGTATGGGCCAGCATGCATTCTTTGGCCTTGGAGCTTACACAACCGCCATCATCTGGGTCCGTGATTTAACAAAAACAGGTTATTATTTCGATCCGGTGACCATGATCCTGAGCGGTCTCGTTCCGGTCATTCTGGCTATTATCATCGGAATCCCCCTGCTCTCGAGACTTAGGGGCGATTATTTTGCTCTCGGGACCCTGGGAGTGGGAGAGATAATTAAAGTGGTCTTCGTCAAAGGCGGCGCCTTTACGGGGCAGTCAGACGGCCTCCATCTTCCATCGAGGGTCTTTGAATCCATGAGACCCTATTACTGGACCGGACTTTTCCTTGCTCTTTTTGCGACTGCCGTGGTATATTTCCTGACAAGGTCCAGGGTTGGTCTGGCCCTGAGGGCCATCCGCGAAGACGAAACATCGGCCGCTTCACATGGAATCCATCTCCTAAAATACAAGATCTTTGCTTTTGCCGTCGGAGCTTTTCTCGCGGGTCTTTGCGGCAGCCTCTATGGAATTTACCTGTTTCATATCAACCCTGACTCCGTTTTGAAGCTTGACTGGACCCTCTATCCTATCCTCATGTGCGTAATAGGAGGAAACGGCACGATTGTGGGTCCGGTGATAGGGGCTTTTTTTATGAACGCACTGTTTGCCGTGACAGACATCTATTTGGCGCAGGTACATCCCATCGTGGCAGGAGTTCTTATTATCCTTGTAATGAGATTCATGCCGAAGGGTCTCATCGGGTTGATAGATACGATAAAATCCCGCGGTTAGGGAAAGGTCTGGACCTTGATATATATAATTGTATCTAATTGTGTCTTAATACAAATTAATTTCTTCTTGATACCCCTCACGTAGCCCTCAACCTTAAAGAGGGAAGGACAAGGGCGGGGTGATTTAACGCTACTTATTGCGTTTGTATTTGTTCAAATGGAGGGGATCAGTCGCTGAATATGGGTTGTCTGTCGTACGAGAGAGAATTTCTGTGAGGAAGGAGGTGAAGGAGTGCTTCAAGAGATCGGTCGGAGGAGTTAGTTTTTGAAGTAATTAGATTTACCAGAGGGTTTGCTAAATCAAATTTTGATAAACAAACCAAATGAAAAGAAGGAGGAATAAAATGAGGAGCAAGATATTTCTAAGATGGTTGGGGTTATCTTTTCTACTTCTGACTGTATGCTTAATCTCCTTTAGTGGGGTTTCGGCAGCGGAGAAGAAGGAGATCCGTGTGGGTGCGGTGAATTCTCTAACGGGCGTGAATGCGATGACTGCCGCAGAGTGCAAATGGGCCTACGAACAGGCAATTGCCGACGTCAACAAGAAGGGTGGTGTCTTTGTCAAAGAGCTGAACAAAAAACTACCCATCAAGCTTATCTTCGCAGATGACAAGAGTACCCCGGATGGGGGAGCGGCGGCTATGGAAAGACTCATCAAGGTCGACAAGATAGACCTGGCCCTTTCCAGCAATATTACTCCGATCAATATCGCCGCCGCCACCATCTGTGAAAAGTACAAGGTATACTACTCAATTGCTACCAGTTGGCTGGATTTCATAGAAAAAGAGAATTTCAAGTATGTTTCGGATATGTTCACCAGTACGACCGAGGCGGCCCGAACCCCATTCTTAATCTGGGAAGAACAACTGCCAAAAGACCAGAGGCCGAAGAGGCCGGCCTTGATGATGGAAGACAACCAGGACGGTCAGGGTTTTGGGATGGGTTTCAAGGCTTTTGCGAAGGAATACGGCTATACGTTTGCCGTCGATGAACCTTACGCTACTGGTTCCAAGGACTTCTCTTCCCATATCTTGAAGTGGAAGGCGGCAAAGGTGGATGCCCTGCTCACGCTCTTGTGGCCTACCGACGGAATTACACTTCTCCGCCAGTTGAAGGAGAAGAATTTCAAAATCCCCTATATCCACGGATGGAAGGGACTCTGGCCCAGAGAGTTTGAACAGGCTATGGGCAAGGACGCCAACTATGTCATCCATGACGGCTTCTGGAGTTCCAAGTCCGGAGCTCCGGGCGCTGAGGATCTTCAACAGAGGTTCATGAAGGATCACAAGGGGTTAGACTCCGTCAGCGTTGGCCTTTCTTACGCCAATGCCCAGATCCTCGCCATGGCCATAGAAAAGGCAGGGTCTATTAAGTCCGAAAAAGTCAGGGATGCAGTCTTCGGAGGCGAATTCAAGGGGACCATGATGAACGACGTCAAGTTTAACGAAAAGGGTCTGGCCTTCAAACCGTTGATCGCCATGCAGTGGTGGGACGGCGAACGGATGCCCGTATATCCACCCGTACCGAGTGTATGGAAGCTCAAGCTGGCACCGGTTAAGTAAGTAGCAGAGAAAGTGAATCGCTGGCCTCATGCCCATCGGGTAAAATGATGATTACCCCTCGATCCAGGTGAAAGGATTGAGGGGTAATCTTTTCAGTATACAATATGATCGTTCACTCCCAAGAAACCCAATCCATGCCCACATCCGCAATGAACACAGAATCAGAGATGTCGAGGCCAATGGTCTACAGAGCAACAAGAGACTTCACAGGATTTTCTTTATCTTCTTAAGAGGTTTTATTCACTGGCAAACTTGCAGGTCATTGATACTGGAAATCTCTTGATAGGCTCAATCCATTTCCATAGGGAGGAGTTCAAATGAAAGACAATACCAAAATGAAAAGTACCAAATCACTGTGTGGTTTGGAAAACGCAGATATACGAAATGTTTTTAAGGGTATGGGATACTCGGATGATGATCTGACAACAGGAAGACCTGTTATAGGTATAGCAAATTCATGGAATACGCTGATTCCGGGACATATTAATTTTAATCAGATCAGTGAACAGGTCAAAAAAGGCATCCACCGCGCTGGAGGCATGGTTTGTGAATTTGGTGTCATTGGAATATGCGATGCCCTAGCAAAAAATAGCTTTAATTATGTATTACCTTCCAGAGAAATCATATGCGATTCTGTTGAAGTGATGGCCGGGGCTAATCCGCTCGACGGAATTATCCTGTTGGCGTCGTGCGACAAGATCGTGCCGGGAATGTTGATGGCTGCTGCAAGGCTTGATATTCCAGCCATCCTCGTGCCAAGCGGACCCATGTTGGGCGGTCCTCCATTTGGCGGCCGTAAGGCTGATGCGACATCAGCTTCTGAAGCCTATGGAATGTACAAGACCGGCAAGCTTTCGTTAGAAGAATACAAGAATGTTGAAGATCTATCATGCCCGACATGCGGCTCGTGTTCTTTCATGGGTACAGCCAATACGATGTGCTGTCTGGCAGAAGCCATGGGCATGAGTCTTACCGATGGTGCGGCAATACCCGCCGTTTATGCGGATAGATTGAGATTGGCCGAACAGTCGGGAGAAGCTATATGTCATCTGGTCAAGCAGGGGATTACTGCCAGAGACATCATCAACAAGAAATCTTTAGAAAATGCAGTTAAAGTTTGCTTGGCGATTGGGGGGTCAACCAACGCAGTTCTTCATTTAACCGCGTTTGCCTACGAAGCAG
>JBEKDJ010000335.1:0-5497 GCA_050014415.1 Thermodesulfobacteriota bacterium
AACGCCGTGAGAGGAAAGAAGGCGATAGGGGTTCTTGAGAAAAATCTCTGTTGGGGTTGGAACTCCGGGCACCTATTTATGGAAATGAAGGCGGCCCTCAGTGAGTTAGGATCGTCTATTCCAATGGCCGACTTTCTCGATGGGTTTGGTGGTCTTGATGTGACCCTGGAGAATGTCGCGCGTAGCGCAGCAGAAATCGCGACCATCGGAGTCACTCTGTGCCGTTTTGAAACCCTGTAGGAATCCATCGGGTAATCAGAGTCCGGGTAGAAGGGATCCGGGAAGGAAACCTGAGAATCTGAGTAATCGAGGTCAATCGTCACCGATGGCGTCTTCACTCTGGGAGGAGGCCGCGCCTTCACATCCCACAGCCCAAGATGATTGAGGATCTTTTTGATCACCTTCTCATCCTCGATGAAACTAATGATCTTCATCCTCCCTTGACATTTGCGGCACGTTAGGGGATCGACCTCATATATCTTTTGAATCAGCCTCGCCCAATTCTTTCGGTATTCTTTGGATGACCCTTCCGGTTCAAGGATGCAAGGTATCCATTCATCCTGGTTTTGTTTCTTCCGTTTCCCCCGAGAAACGTTACTATAATACCCGTAATACCGCACCATCTGCTCTCCCTTTTCCGGTACATGGGAGCTCATGGCAGCCAACCATTCCAAGGCGTCAAAGACCTTCTCCCCTTGGCCGTTCCTGGATCGCCGTCGAGGTCAGGCCTTGGATTCATAAATCACCTTGGACTCCTCAGGAAGATAGGTCATCCTCTCCTGGGAAAAAGAGGCCCGAATGATGTAGCGGGCTAACTTTTCCATGACTTACTCTTCTCCTGGGAGAATCCTCGGACCCACAAACATTTGGAACCCCGAATGCCGCCAAGACCGAAGCAAGCTGATAAGATCCAGGGTTATCTTCCCCTTAGAGAGAAGCATTCGGAATACCTTGTGCTCAAAAATGGCCTTCAACCCCTCCGAGATAAAACGAGGCGCCACCCGAAACAGACCCTTCTCATCAAAACAGCCGTCGGTGCAAAGAACATGGCAATGAGGGTTGAACCCCAAAAAGAGCATCTCGTGCCCCCTGTGCCTCAAAATGGTCAACTGCCTCTCGAAAGGCATAACCTGTTTTCGCATTGATGATGGCGATCATTTTCTCAGCAAAAAGGGGATGGGTGTTTATTCCTGTGCCGATGGCAGTGCCTCCTAAGGGAAGTTGAGAAAGAGATTCGATCGCCTTTCGAAATCGACGGATGTCCGATGCTGCCTGCCGTGCATATCCCCCAAATTCCTGGCCTAACCGAATAGGGGTTGCATCCTGAAGATGGGTTCTCCCGATTTTAAGGACGGAATGAAACTCTTCTTCCTTCTTCTTAAGTGCCTTTTGAAGGCCTCCCAAGGCTGGCAGAAATCTGTCCATTAAGAGGATTATCGAGGCAATATGGATGCAGGAAGGAAACACATCGTTACTGGATTGCCACAGATTGACATGGTCATTAGGATGAATCGGTTGATAGGTTCCTTTCCGGCCCCCCAGGACCTCATCCGCCCGATTGGCGATCAGCTCATTGGCATTCATATTGGTCGACGTTCCGGAGCCGGTCTGAAAGATGTCCACAACAAATTCAGCATCCCATTTTCCTTCCATGACCTCACCCGAAGCCTTCTCAATGGCCTTTCCCATTCGTCCTTCCAAGAGGCCCAGCTCCGAATTCACTTTTGCCACTCCATATTTGATAAGGCCCAGAGCATAAATCAATTCCCTCTGAAATCGCCAACCGCTGATGGGGAAATTTTCAACTGCCCTCTGCGTTTGAGCACCATAATAGGCTTCTTTCGGGACCTTTACAGGACCCATGGAATCTTTCTCTATTCGATACAGGTTTCTCGATAGGACCATCTTACACCTCCCATGCCTCTTAAGCCTCCTATTGGAAAAGGACTGAGTTATCAACAAATCAGTTTCCTTTGTTCCGAAAAAATGCTTGACAAAGTATCTCCCTTTCGTAATAATCTCTCGAAAAATGGTAACCTGTTCTCTATGTAGAACGTTCCTTTGAAGCGATTCTGCGGACTTCCCGAAGGTATTCGCGGCAGGCCAAGGGGAGCTTCGGAGAACAAGATTTCCTGTCAGCCTTCCAGTCTCAAGCCAGTGTCAGGACTCCAATGAATCTCAGAGCGGAGGATTTCAAGAAAGAGAAGAGAGGGAGGTCTGCGTACAAACCACGGGTCCCTGCCATGGAATAGGCCTCCAAAACTCTCCTCTGTCTTGGAGAAACCTCTTATCCGGAAAGAGGCTTTAGCGGCAAAGGTCAACATCGTTGATAGAATAGGAGGCACAACTGTGGAGGATCCGAAACAAAGACTGGTCACCTCGGTTTCTACCGCCGAACTGGAGAGAAGATGGAAGGCGGCCCGCGAAATGATGCGGGATCGCAAGATTGATTTTCTATTGATGCGGCAGGATGAGGAATATTTCGGCGGGTACGTGAGGTGGTTCACGGGGATTGCCCCACGACACAGCTATCCGTTCACGGTCATTTTCCCTATCGATGATGAGATGTCGACCATCGGCAGCAGTCCTCCAGCCGCGCCCGGGCCTCCGGAATGGGCTGTGCGAGGCGTGAATAAAAGATTGGGAGCGCCTTACTATCCTTCGCTGCATTTTACCAGTACCTACGATGCGGAGCTGGCGGTCGGGGTCCTTCAGGAAAAGAAAGGAGGAAAGATCGGGATCGTGGGAAAGTGTTTCTTCCACGTCCCTTTTTACGAATACCTCACGCAGCATCTTCCGGGAGCAACATTCGTCGATGTGACCGACCCGATCGATTATCTGAAGGCGATCAAGAGCCCGGAGGAGATCGAGATGATCAAACGCACGGCCGAGATCCAGGATGCTGCTCTTGACCACGTGAGACAAAAGATCAGACCCGGTCTTAGGGATCTCGATATTTTGGCGGAGGCTGATTGGGCTTCAACCTGCCTGGGCAGTACCAGGCTGCAGGTGCTGATCAGTTCGTATTATCCCGGAGAGCAGCCCATCGGGTTTATGGGGCGTCATTACATGAATCGGGTTCTGAGAGAAGGGGATCATGTGGTCGTCCTCATCGAGGGAAACGGACCGGGAGGTTATTACACAGAGATCGCCCGGGTCTTTTCGCTCGGTGAACCTACGGAGGAGGCGAAGGACGCATACGCGTGCGTCCTGGAAGCCCAGGAATTAACCCTCCGTGCGCTGAAACCGGGAGCAAACCCGAAAGAGATCTGGGATGCCAATAATGAGTTCCTCCAGAAGAAAGGGTCCGGGCCGGAGGGAAGACTGTATGCCCACGGTGAGGGCTATGAACTGGTGGAGAGGCCGGCGATTCGCTATGACGAACCCATGAAAATCCAGGCGGGGATGAACATCGCGGTCCACCCTGTCTGGAAAAGCAGCAGGGTGTGGACCACGCTGTGCGATAACTACCTGGTGATGGAGAACGGGGTCGGTCCCTGTCTCCACAAGACCCCGAAAGACATCATCATCCTATAGCAGAAGAGGGCAGCCCTTAACGTTCAATGGGTGCCTTTTAATGGGTGCCTTAAAAAGGCAGTCAAGTGTGCTTCCAGACCTTTAGAATGAGGGTTTTTTGGCATGTTTTATGGGTAATATGCGATATCACCCAAGGTGACTTTTGCCATTTTTGAGTCGAGTAGACCGGTTTCTTCCGATACTATAGGTTGATGTTTGTTTTCTCTGTTTGCCGCCTGGTTTCCAAGCGGTACCAAAAAAATCAAATAGGTTCTGACAGTTGGCTAACTTTGTTGAGCTGGCTTCTTAACCAGCTGGATTTTTCAGATTTTGCCTGGCACACCAAGAACTCGCTTTTCGATGTCAAATTTACAAAAAAGGGGGTTGAATGTCAAAAAAGAGCACTGATGATTACTGATTCAAACCAAGCACTCCATGTGAAAATGTCCGGTTGCGGAGTTCAGGAAGAAGTCACCATGACACTTGACAATGTCTGTATAGTCAAATCGTGACTTTCAGATTTTAGAACCTACGTTTTTCTTTGACTGCATTCAATAGTATTTACTACACACGGAGCAGTTGTGCCGCAATATTTTGACGTAACGGTATATGTGTCAGAGCTTTCATCATATTCGTCCACAATGTATGTTGGTACTATATTCTGACACCATGCCCCACAATTAGCATAAATAGCGAAAGCGGCATCGGCCTACCCAGGATGAGCAACAGGGCTAGAAGGTTTCAACATGTAGTTTTCCTTCTTATGGGTATGCCCGAAGATTACCACTTGTTTACTTTTCGCAGTGGCTATCTTACAAGCCACTCCGTCAAGACCAACAGCCTCCCGCCAGATCGACCGTAAGCCGTCCAAAAGGCCGTGTCTATTTATCCAGTCAATACCCAATTTCGCATACTGTTTTCTGACTTCTCCAAGGGTAATCACACCATCGTTTACCGCTTTAATAGGGGTATCATCGTCCACATTGTCTAATTCATTGGCCAAAAAACTTAAGGGCGCATTCACCAGCGGATCCCTTATAAGCCCCTTCGCATCTATAAGCTTCTTCTCATCCTGCTCGAAGTTGCCGACCGAAGAAAATCTTCTTTCAATGTCCGATGAAGTATAGTGGCGTTGCTTTCTTTCTGCAACGGTTGCTGCAAGGCAGGAAATATAATGCCCTAAAGGAATCTCACGTTTCGGGTCGACTGCATTATACGTAGTATATTGGTACCCATGTTCTGCATAAATGCCATCAGTTGTTTCATAATATTTTTGAAACTTGATGCCGGCAAAGGCATTTTGTCTAAAATTATCGAATTGGGGTTCTATCAAGGTCATATCGTGATTTCCAATAACATAGGTGACGTTCCCTTTCTTGCGCTGAGCCAGTGTCCGCAGATTTGTCATAATCTTGATGATGTGGGCTGCATTAGCTATCTTGTCGTATTTGGGTGGCTGTATCTCGATGGGATATACCCACTCGTCCATGATGTCTCCCAAAAATATCACTTCCTGTACGGAATCATCGTCAATCAAGTTGGCAAGAAATTGCTCAAACTTCAGGGATTCATCCCTATTAAACCAATCATAACAACCTTGTAAGCTTCCGAAACTCAGCCCTGGACTCATATGAACGTCGCTGACAAATACTCTTTTAATAGACATGGCTTTTCTCCTTATTAAGCTCTTTTATAAAACATATGAAAAAAATCAAATGAGGATGATCCATTGTCAATACGGGAATGAGTATTTCTCCTTACCAGCTAAAGAAGATAAAGAAACAAAATTGCATTTATTAAAAAGAATCAACAAAACCTCCAAGAAAATATAAGAACCGTTCGTGGATTACTATTACATAAAATGCCTATGCATTTAACTCCTAATGCTTTTAGTTGGTTTAGTCCCCTGATACGAGACGGCCATGAGTGACCGTTTCTGTAGATACACAAGCTTTTACAAGGCGATCGAAAAGCTCCTTTT
>JBEKDJ010000336.1:0-5480 GCA_050014415.1 Thermodesulfobacteriota bacterium
CAGCACTTTTGAGACAGGGATATTGGCCAATCCTTTCTCTTACTTTTCAGCCTTCTTGAAATGGACATGAGAGATATAAGGACATCTTTGGGGATGAAGGGATACAAACGAGGAGAGTTGAGTTCTGGGAATGATAGGAAATGATGCAGAGAAAAGGAATGAGACCCAATAACGTTTTCACAATTGATAGGGCGGTTAAACAGGGGGACCGCAAACCCGACATGTGGGTCTATTCTGCTAAAATCAACAGTGGACAAAGGGGGGATGCATGGCGACTCATCTTTGCACTCCTTCCTACCCTTCCTAACTTGCTCAGGTGCACAAATGATCTTGGTACGAAGGACATTAATGATTCTTCCGCAGCATGTGCTTTTCCCTTCTTGACATTCAATTCAGTTTTTCTTATTTTCTAGTCATCCTAAAACGAGTTCTTATCAAAGGGTTGCCGAAGGAATTAGAATGGCGTATCCTTGCGCCATCGGCCCGATGGCCCTCATAGAGGAAGAAGAACGATGATCCCGTTTCTGAAGTTTCCAAAAGTGCAATTCGATTTCGGTGCAATCGAGACTCTGCCTAAGGAACTTTCCGAACTTGGCGTCACCCGGCCCTTTTACGTGACCGACCAGGGGCTGATCAAATCTGGTGTGTTCTCCATGGTGTACAAAGTGATTCTCACAGATGCCAAGTCCGCAGTATTCGACAAGACGCCCGAAAACCCGACTGTCGAAGGCGTAGAACGTGCGCTGTCGGTATACCGCACAGAAGGATGCGATGGGATTGTTGCCGTGGGCGGCGGGTCGGTGATCGATACTGCAAAGGCCGTGTCTCTGCTTGCCAGGCACGCGGGACCCCTCCAGCAGTATTATGGCCATCCGGAGAAGATAACCCCGACAATCGCACCGCTGATTGCCGTTCCCACGACTGCAGGGACAGGAAGCGAGGCGTCGCATGGCGCCGGCATCCATCCCGATTCGACGAGTCGGTCCGCGGGTATCCACAGTCCGTACCTGGTGCCTAGGGTCGCGATCTGCGATCCTAATCTAACCTTGAGCCTTCCTCCTCGCCTGACGGCGGCAACTGGGATGGATGCGCTATCCCATTGCGTTGAAGGTTTCTTGGCGAAATCCGTCAATCCTCTGCTGGACGCCATTGCCCTCGATGGTATCCAGCGCACCGTCGCCCACCTCGAACGTGCAGTCACCGACACCAATGACCGAGAGGCCCGCTGGCATGTGATGATGGCAGCACTCGAAGGGGGCATGAGCATCTCCAAGGGGCTCGGCCCCGCGCACGCCCTTGCAAACACTTTTGGCGATCGTGGATTCCACCATGGAACTCTAGTCGCAATGGCACTACCGGGCGTGCTTCATATCATCGAAAAGTACGCTTCTAACAGGATGGACCAGTTGGCCAAAGCAATGGCGCTCAATTCCAGCCAAGCGGTGCCATACGCGATCAAAACACTTGTGGCCCGACTTGGCTTGCCGACCAGCCTGCGTGAGCTCGGTTATCCAGATAGGGACCTCGATGAGATGGCCGATGATGCCGCCAACAGTCACTTCAACGCCATGAGCCCGTACCATCCAACTCCTGCAGAGTATAAGGCAATCATCCAGGACATCATGGGCTGAAGGCCTTTCCCCACCGTGGTTGACCCAACTGGAGGTTCTAATGAAGTTTACCCTTGGCAAATGAGGCTCCATAATAGTAAAATGGAAAAGACTGACCTTGGGGTTCTTCCATTTGGAGGGTTTTGGGCCAGCACCGGTGATAGATGCGAAATCCTCGCCTGCTTCAGCTTTGTCGAGGGTGCTTCTGAAGGCTTTTCTTAGAAAACCATTTTCTGCGCTCAGCTGACCGACCAATCGCTCAAGCTTTTCTAAGCGTTCAGCCGAGGCCGCTTCTCGGGTCGGTTCATTTCCGAACATTCCACGGGCATATTGCGGCTTCCAGTAGTACAGGGGTGTGGAAGAAACATTGTTGCGAGGGAAGACCGAGCAGGGCTGGAAGATTCGCTACGGAGTTCTTCGATGAGCTCAAATTCTATCAGCTTTCCGGAAAAAAGGACGAGGGAAACGCAGCAGAGGAGTACGCTCCGTAGCGATAACACCGCCTATGACTCGATCCGATGGAAATGGTCTCCTTCACCAATGCCGTTTGTGCCTTTATAGTCCTGGCTAGGCAATGTAGATTTGACAGTGATGATGTTTATCCTACCTCAAGTGATGGAAAATTCGTGACGAACAGTTAAGAGAGTCTATGAAGCTCTTGTATCTATCTTGTCATGCTGTCTTGGAATTTGATGAACTCACACTTTTCGACGAACTTGGAATAGAATTCTGTTCTCTTGGGGCTTATTCGAATCCAAAAGAACCTTCCGACAACATAAGACCTCCCCTGAAAACAGAACCAAATCCGAAATGGATTTCGATGCAATGCTCGAAAGAAAACGTATCCCAGGATTTCATTGATGAATTCGACGTCTTGATGATCATGCATATGCCTGAATGGATAGAGAAAAACTGGGAGAAAATTAAAAGCAAGACGGTCATTTGGAGAACCATAGGGCAATCCTCACCATATGCAGAGAAGATTGTCAGCAAGTTTAGAAAACAAGGGTTGAAAATTGTTCGATATTCTCCAAAAGAAAGGACGATCAAGGGATTTGCTGGAGAAGATGCTTTGATCAGATTTTACAAAGATCCCGAGGAGTTTGATCATTGGACAGGAGATGATCCGAGCATTCTCAGCGTTTGCCAGTACTTAAGGAAGAGGCCTGTGCGTAATAACTTCCGTTTTCACCAAAAAGCAACAACCGGCTTTCCAACTAAATTGTTCGGCAGGGAGAATGAAGACATCCCTTGTTCTGGAGGAGAAATTCCTTACGAGAGATTGAAAGCGGAAATGAGGAACTGCAGGGTTTACCTCAGCGTTGGAACAAAACCGGCTTCTTATACTCTCAATTTCATAGAAGCATGGATGACGGGGATTCCTATAGTTGCAGTGGGTAGGCGGCGAGGAAATCCATTCTATCTTCAAGGGTCATTCGATCCACTGAGGAAAGATCTCTATGAAGTCCCGGATTTCCTTTCTGACGGCTCTGGATTTTGTAGCGATAGTATTTCTGAACTAAGAAATTACATCAGAAAGCTTCTAGAGGATGATGAATTTGCAAGAACTATAAGTGAACGGGGAAGAAGAAAGGCGGTAGAACTATTCGGCAAGAACAATATCAAAAATGCTTGGAAAGCCTTCTTTGAAAGATTATGAAACTAACGATAGGAAACAACGACGGCAGTCATGATGAAATTGCTCCTATTTCGCAAAAAGAACAGGGTATTCCCCTTGTTCCCATTTTGATATTCCGAGTAAACAAGGTAGCATTAGAAATGCCCCTACCCTTTAGTCTTTGGAAGGCAAACAAATCCCTCCCTCTTGTGGCGATGCATGTTTCCTGGCAGTAATCCTGGGTTTTCAAACCAACTGAAAATAAGGAAACGTAGTCATCATGCATTCAAATATTGGATTTCTACCTTTGTCTCCTTTCAATCTACTTCTACCTTTGAAGAATCGCTTAAAGATCAAGAGTCCTCGCCCAGAAAACGCTGAGCTGCCGGCGGTCTTTTTCTGAAATGCCCTTCAAACCGTGTATGGCTCGAGCAGGATCGACCGCCGTCTTCACCACTCCCCCGCGGTTTCGCAAGATGCCTCAGACTCACAATCTAGACCAAGAGCTTATCATCTCCGAGGGTTTTTCGTATCCGCGTTTTGACTCACTTAACTTTTCAAGAACGTATCATGGCCAAAAGCATCTTGAATCTTCTTACCGCCTTCAACGCATGGGGCTGACTGGCTGGCATAATAATCATCTCGCCTTCTCTTAAATGGAAAGGTTTGCCGGAGATGGAAATCTCGGCCTCCCCATCGAGAAGGCAAACCAGGGCATCAAACGGCGCGGTATGTTCGCTTAGTCCCTGCCCCTCATCGAAAGAAAAGAGGGTGATTGTACCTGTCTTCTTATCGATGATGGTTCGACTCACTACCGACCCCCCTTGATAAGCAACCAGGTCAGCGAGTCGGTTCACTCGTGCAACCAGCTCCTCCGGATCGTTCTCTTTACCCATTTCTCTGCCCTCCGTGTTTGTTTTTGACTATTTTACTTTGTTCAATGGAACTTATCAAATCTAAACCTTAACATCACATTGAATCGGCAGGTGAGTCTGTTTCCGAAACTCTATAATTGTGGTTCCTTCATAAGCTTCATGAGTTACGTACGATTTCATCTCAGGTGGCCTTTGCAATGCGCTTGGAAACTTAAAATCTTTCTTCTGGAGAGGATAAGTGAGAACGAAAGAGATATAAAGTTCTTTCTGAAGACGCTGACTGTCAAATTTTGACCACAATGGAAGATCTTCTTCGCCAATCGTTATCCGCAATAACATCCCAAAGGCCTTCCTTTTTTCCTTGAAGCCATTTCTTGACTTGAAATTCAACTTCGCTTTCCGTATATTCAATCAACCCAAAAAGCTCTTATCATTCTGGACATCTATTCCTTGCAGCTCTGACCCGCTAAACTGGTGAAGACATAGGGCCGATACAGAGGATGGCAGGAGCTTGCTATCTTGGAAGTTGTGTTTGAGAATCTGAAGACAAATAGTAGGAAAGGGAAAGGAGAAGAACGTGACTAAAACAGCCATGAAGAAGATCGAAAGATCGGCTCGGGCCTATGGCCTGGAAGACTTCAAATGGATGGATCCGAGGACGATCATCCCTCGGCACTGGGTGAGGGAAAAATGCATTTTCGGTTGTCCGAATTACGGGCATAAAGCCTGCTGCCCACCGGAAGTTCCTTCAGTGGTTGAGTGCAAAGGTTTTTTTACGGAATACCGTTCCGGTCTTTTCTATCACTTGACAGTAAAACTTGCCGATCCGAAGAAACGATTGCGCTGGGCGCGACAAGTTAACAAACAGGTGCTGGCTTTGGAGAGAGAAATCTTCCTCTCTGGATTCTACAAGGTCTTTGCCTTTACAGCCACCCCATGCAATCTGTGTGAACTCTGCAAGAACACCAAACGCGAATGTCGGAATCCTTTGGTGGCCCGCCCCACCCTAGAAGCCTTTGGGGTGGATGTTTACTCCACAGCGCGGAAGATGGGTTATCCGATTCACGTCGTGAAAGGGTACGAAGAAGAAACAAACCGCTTTGGGCTTCTGCTGCTGGAGTAAAAAGGGTTTAATAACCCACCCTCATCTTATGGCCCGGATGGTTGAACCCCGTGCCATCAGACTTCCTTTCAAACAGCAATCCTTGATCGTCTATAGTGAACGACTTAAATAAATTGACATCATTCACCCTCTCCTGCATCCCCTCCCCTCAGAGACTGTGTCGTAATTAAGGGGAGGGGAAAAATTTAGCATGAAACGCAACAATATTCTACGAGAGACCATATCGATATGATACAATACAGCTCGATGAAAGG
>JBEKDJ010000337.1:0-6030 GCA_050014415.1 Thermodesulfobacteriota bacterium
TCCTATCGCCAAGCCAATTTTCTCGTCTTGAAAGCTCCGGATATTCCTTCCGTGTTATTGGAGATCGCATACGTCACCAATAAAGAGGACGAGCGTTTGCTCAAACAGAACGGGTTTCAGGAAAGAGTAGCTCGAACGGTGGCAAGCTCCATTAAGAAGTATTGCAAGGAACAATAAAGAGATAACAGAACGAATCTTTCTCTCAATACCAAAAACCAGATGCGGAAATTGTCCTTTGCTGAAAAGGGTTGAGTCCCATTCCCTCACTCCTTCTCGATGTGAATCTCGATGCGCTCAGCTGTTTCACAATCTTTGAGGGATCCAACCATTCCTCCGATAGCATTGCTCAGAAAACCTCTAACGAAACGGTTCAGGGGGATTTCCTTTCCATCAACCTTCAGGGAGACACTCTCCTGTGCTTTTGAGACAAGAATTCTTTTTTCAATGAAGTCGGCAAGACCCTTTGTATCTTCCAAGTCGAAACAAGGGATGCCGATATCGAAGGTTTGGTTTGAAACGATTGCAACGAGGTTGTCCTCCTTGGTACAGAGAAGTTCTTGGTGCTTCTCCCTTCGGAAAATCTCGATCTTGGGCTGGACATCCTTCTTATACCCTTCTGAAAGGATAAGATCTACATCTTGAATCAACTTTTCACGAACTTCCTCCAGGGTCAAATCCTTGTCTACATCTCGTATCAGGGCAACTTTATTACGCGATGCGATGACTTCGCGATCTACCTCAAATCCGTGTACGTCATGTTTCACAGTAGCGATTCGGTGACCCCGACGAGTCAACTCGGGCATCAATTTTTCAATCAACGTGGTCTTTCCACTATCTGATTTTCCAACAATGGAAATGATGGGTATCACTTAGAAACCTCCCTCAGAAGGGTTCAAGGATTCGAGGATTCATGGGCTCAAGTGTCTTTTCCAAAGATTCAGCAACTCTTTCAATTTCTAATCTGAAGCGAATCTGGGTACCACACGACTCCTTGAAGCCTTGACCCCTTGAATCCCTTTCTTCAAAAATTCCGATCCAACAGTTGAACCTTCACTTTCCCTCCTGCCCTGACAATCTCTCGATCTTCAGGGATAACGATCAAGCCGTTTGCTCTGACCATTGATTTTAGAATTCCTGAGCCCTGATCCCCAGTCGTGGTGACAGAATATTGATCCTTCTCCGAAGAGACGAACCCTCTAACGAAATAACGCATGCCAGGCTTCTTTTTAATCTCTTCTTTCAAGACGGCTTCGATGAGGGGTCGAAAGAGCTGGCGGTAGCCCATCATCTTTAGAAGGGATGGCCTCACGAATTGTTCAAAAGAAATCATGGATGAAACTGGATTCCCTGGAAGGCCGAAGACGGGCTTTCCATGGAGCGTTCCAAAGACCAGAGGTTTCCCGGGCTTCATCGCCACTCTCCAGAAGACCGTCTCCATTCCCAAATCGGTCAAAGCATCTTTAACGAAGTCGTAATCCCCTACAGAGACTCCTGCGGAAGAGACGAGAACATCGGCCCGAATTCCTTGACGAAGTCTTTCTCTAATCTCTTTCCTTCGGTCCCCGGCAATTCCCAATTGAATGGGAACTGCGCCGCAATCCTTCACCTGAGCTGCTAAAGTATATGAATTGCTGGAAACGATTTTTATCCCCTTCAAATCTCCGTCGACATCTACCAATTCCTCCCCTGTACACAGGATCGCAACCAAAGGCCTCTGATAGACAGAGACAAAGGAGCGTCCGACAGAAGCAAGCATCCCGACCTCTCCTGGCCGCATGAAGTCCCCTCTGGAAAGGATGCAGCCTCCCTTCTTCACGTCCCCCCCAGCCCTTCGGATGCATTGGCCAAGAGGCGCCGCGTTGAAGATCGACGCAAAGCCATCCTTCTCTCGTGTTCCTTCCATCGGCAGGACGGTATCTGCCCCCTTTGGAATCGGAGCACCCGTCATAATTCGGACGGCTTGTCCTTTTCTGAGTCTCTTTGTCGAAACAGAACCCGCCGGTAGACTCTCGACCACTTCCAAGTGGACCGGGCGACGACTTGAGGCACTTCGGACGTCCGCGTGCTTCACAGCGTACCCATCCATCCCTGAATTATCGTAAGGGGGAAGACCACGAGGGGCATAGACGTCTTCTGTTGCCACCCTTCCCAAAGCTTCCAAGAGAGATACTTTTTCAGATCCTAAGGGTTGGACATGTGAAAGGACGCTGTCTAATGCCTCTTTAAAAGAAATCATCGTCATCAGAGGTGATTTGGCCACTTTAATCAAGAACTCCGTGATCAAAAACCTCCCTTCATATAACATAAATCACGCCTCATTGGAATGGATGAGGCCTTATGTTACGATTCGATGGTCCACCCTTCGGCCAGCTGGTCTGGATCGGACGCATTGGAATGGGGCTGCCGATGGGGGACACGAGATAAACCCGCTAAGAAAAATAGGAAGAAGGGGGAGCCTATGAAAATCAAGATAACGATCTTGTGTGAGAATACGGTGGGCCACCGAATCGGTTCGGGCGAACATGGGTTTTCCGCGTTTATTGAGACCGATAAGGGGAACTGCCTCTTCGACACGGGGAGTGGTCATTCAATTGTGGCGAACAGTCTCTCATTGAATAAAGATTTGAAGAGCATCAAGAAGAGAGTATTAAAGCTCTAAAAAAGATGCAGATTGAAAGGATTGGCGCTTCCCATTGTACAGGCATGAGCGGGGCTTTCAGGCTTCATCAGGAATTCGGAGACCGATTCTTTCATGGGTATGTAGGAAGTACTTTGGAATTATAAAAGGATCTTTTAGAGGCCGGTTATAATAGAATAGCTCAAATATCAACAAATTAGCCTTTACTTCAAATCCGCAATCAATCTTCTATCTTAATTTCTTGACAATCGAGAGAATTTGATGAAGTTCGAACTTCAAGAATGATTGATGTCTTTGTGACCGAAACTTTAGGGCTTAAGAAGGTAGCACGAAGATAAAAATGAAAGGAGGTCCATAATGATAGTCGCGGGAATAGATGTTGGTGGTAAAAACGTTCACATTGTGATTAAGAAGGATGGCCAGATACTCGGCAAAGTAACGGGTCCAACGGGAATCAAGAAAGCAGAAGCAGTGGAACAACTCTACAACGAAGTCCTCAAAAAAGCCGGTCTGACCCGAAAGGATATCGAGCGAGTGGTGGCCACTGGGAGTGCGGCTAAACGAGTGGCCTTTGCGAATGGCTTCATCCCCGATGCCGCGGCAGATGCCCGTGGGGTCAACAAACTAATTCCCTCAGCAAGGACAGTCATTGACGTGGGGGCAGAAGAAGGCCGCGCGATCAAAGTCGGCCCTGAAGGGAAAGTTTTGGACTTTGCCATCAACGAGAAATGCGCTGCCGGTACAGGCACCTTTGTTGAGGCCATGTCCAGGGCCCTTGAGATTTCTGTGGACGAAATGTCCAAGATCACTCTTCAGTCCACCCAAACCCTTTCGACCAATGCCCAATGCGCAGTGTTCGGAGAATCCGAGGTGGTCTCACTGATTCATCAAAAGACACCCAAACCAGATATTGCCCGTGCATTGATGAATGCCATTGCCGGAAGGATTGCATCCGTCGCACGTATTGTGGGACTGGACAAGGATGTGGTGATGGTCGGCGGCATGGCAAGAAACGCTGGGTTTGTTGACTCTCTTAAAAAGAATATTGAAATGGATGTTAAAGTGCCAGAGGATCCCGATTACATGGGGGCTCTGGGGGCAGCCGAAGCGGCACTCGCCGGGGTCATGACAGAAGAAGTCAAGGCAAAGGTCTTGGAAAAAGAAACCGTCACAGCAGGGAAAGGTTAATTGTTTAAGACAACTCAATCGCCTGGCATAAGGAAGGAAGAAAAAATGGCAGAGGATGTAAAGAAAACCCAAGAATTCTGGAGATGGCCCGAAACCAATTGGGTCAACCCGGATATAGATTGGAAAAAAGGTAAGGTAATCACGGCTGGAGTGGATGTCGGATCGGTGAGCACTCAAGCAGTCATTATGGTCGATGGTGAGTTTTTCGCCTATGGCAACACGCGGACCTGTTCAGACAGTCCAAACAGTGCCAGAAAAGGCATGAGCTTCGCGTTGGAAAAAACCGATATGAAGATCGAATATATCGATTACTGTATCGGTACCGGTTATGGACGCGTGAACGTACCTATGGCTCAGCAGTCCATTACTGAGATCTCCTGCCACGCTCGAGGAGCCAACTTCATGTATGGTCCGGAAGTGAGAACCGTCATGGATATGGGAGGTCAGGATTGTAAAGCCATCAATGTCGATGATCGGGGCAAGGTTCTCAATTTTATGATGAATGACAAATGTGCCGCTGGAACCGGACGGGGGATGGAAGTTTTTGCAGATCTGATCAGGGTTCCCGTCTGGGAGATCGGAAAGCGCTCCTTCCAGATTCAAAAGGAACCGCCGATGATTAGCAGTACTTGTGTCGTATTTGCCAAGAGTGAAGTCGTTGGCCTATTAGAGTCAGGGATGCCTGAAAACGATATTATGGCCGGTTATTGCTCCGCTATGGCGCATCGGATCATGGAATTGCTTAACCGTCTGGGTGTGAAAGAAAAATTCGTCATCACGGGCGGGATTGCCAAAAACGAAGGTGTTGTGAAAAGACTCGAGAAGGAATTGGGTATTAAAACTGCTGAAGGTGTCTGGTACAAGAAAGACTATCTCGATCGTAGTTATCCCTTTGACACTCAGCTCGCCGGTGGCATCGGAGCAGCCCTATTCGGACAGGCTTTGTTGAAGATGGGAAAGGCCAAGAGTGCAAGAAAAGCATAAGATAAATAACCAATGACCAAATGACTAAGCTTGTTTGCTTGGGAAATTGATTCTTGGTGATTGGAATCTATTGGGTGTTGGGGATTGGGTTATTGGTTAGTGGAGTTGGAGACCTCCTCATGAGGGTCTCTTTCAAATTGGAGAAAACATGATCGCAAATTATGGTTTCAGGGATGGTTCCGGTGACTGGTATGTCACTATTGATACAGATAAATGCAACGGATGTGGTAAGTGCGCTGAGGTCTGTCCGGCAAAAATCCTCGAAATAGGACCGGATGAGATTGACATCTTCCGTGAAGAACCCGTGGCTTTTGTGAAGCATGAGGAGCGAAAGAAGATCAGGTATAGTTGCGCTCCTTGTCGGCCTGGTTACGGGGAGGAACCACCCCCCTGTGTCGGTGTCTGTGAGCCGAAAGCCATCTCTCATTCAGAAGGATGGAAGATCATGTACTGGCATAAATAGTTTCTCTCCAGCTCATGGAATGATATAAGCGTACCGTTCTATTCCCGGAGTGCCAAAACCACTTTTTAAGTAAAGCGGTAATTTTGTATGGGTCAAGAATTTTGAAAATTGGAATTTAGATTTTATAATAATCATTGTTTAATGGCCATTGAAAGCTGATGCAACTAAGATGAGCCGAGAGAAAGAACTCCAAAAAGAAGGTTGGGAGAAGCGTTTTACCACAGACGAACCACGTCTGTCGGAGGCGGTAGAACAATACAAAGAACTCGGATTTGATGTTCTTCTTGAGCCTGTCGACACCTCATCCGAGGAATGCACCACCTGTATCACTGCGTTCAGCGATCGCTATAAGACTATTTATACCCGCCATAAAAGCGACACTTAGTGCTCAGCGCCACTGTATGCAGCGTATCTCAGATTCGAAATCTGAATATCGAAATCCTCACACAGGGATAAAGGCGTTAGGGGCCGGGGGTTGGATTGAAACGCTTCTGCAACCTGCACCTCACGCTCTCGCGGATCTTCGAAAGGAGAAAGGATGAATCATAAAGATTGGGTGCAGAATGAATTGAAAGAATTGGGCATCTCCCTCGGTTTCAGGTACACCCCACTTCAAGAGATAGACCACCGGCTTGCCAGAGTCAGAGATGGAATGAAAAAACAGGGGATAGAGGCGCTGCTGGTCGTTCAGAAGATGGACTTTTACTATCTTTCTGGGACCACCCAAGACGGAATCCTCTTTGTGCCTTTAGAAAAA
>JBEKDJ010000338.1:0-5438 GCA_050014415.1 Thermodesulfobacteriota bacterium
GCCGCTATGCTCAAGCCTTGCCTAACCTTGGCAGGAGCGACTTGGCGTTCGTCTCCAGAATCGCTTTTCTCGCCCGGCTGTCAATTCCATCATAGGCATCAATACCTTTGAGGGATTGGCCGATTACAGGCGGGGGCGCGAAAGGAAAATCGGTGCCGACGAGGAGACGCCCCGAACCCACCTGCTTGTGGAGGAAGGGGAATATGGCGGGACCCACAATCGCCGTATCGAAATAGAACCAATTGAGATAGGCATAGAAGCCTTTTGGGGCGTTCTCGCGGAATCCCTTCCACATGAAGGGGACACCCTCGCCGATGCGGAAGGAGAGATAGGGCAGGGTGCCCCCGCCATGGGCCAGAATGAATGTGATATCCGGATAGCGTTCCATGGTGCCGCTGCAGATAAGGTTGGTTGCAGTCCGGGTTGTATCGAAGGGGACATCCATCAGTCCGCCCGGCATGCTGAGCTGTACACACGGGGGGTTATCCGGATGAATATGCACGACCACCTTTCTTCTGTTCAGCTCCTTATATATCTCATCGAATGCACTGTCGCCAAGGTATTTGAGTTGGTAGTTCGTCATCAGGCAGACGCCGTCGAACTTCAGGGTATCTAGTCCATAGACGATCTCACCTAACACTCCCTCCATATCGGTAAGGGGTGGCACCGTGACAAAGGCCCCGTATCGCTTCGGATGATCGCTGATCATCTTAGCGGCGAAGTCATTGCAGAGGCGGGCAATTCTGCGGGCTTCCTTTGGATCGGGAACATTGGCGGCTGGCCCTGTCAGAGACGTGACTGCTGTCTGAATGCCGAGTCTATCCATCAACTCCAGGTCTTTCTGCACCGACCAGTCGGGGAAACGAAGCCCCATGGAACCGGTAACCCCATTCGCAGCCAGGGCATCCACGTACCCGACCGGTATGATGTGATGATGAACGTCAATCCGTGAGCCGGGTTCTGTAGCGATATCACCCTCATGCTTGGGAGGACTTGCGTCCTTTTACGATGCCTGCGACAACGTCGAAGCCAATCCTAAAGCTCCAATCGTGGCTGTTGCTGTCTTGAGAAACTCCCTCCGATTCTTCATGATAACTTCCCTCCTTTCTTGGATCTTCAGTATGACCTGGGAAGGCCGAATTGCTCTGCAATAAAATTGCGCACCATTTCATTCGAAATTGGTGAAAAAGTACACTGTCGGGAATCTCTAAAATATCGCTGCATATCATAATCGATGGTAGTCCCATAGCCTGCAAGGATATCGAGTCCACGGGTCGTAGCCTTGAATGCCATCTCAGAACTAACCAGCTTGGCCATAGCGGCTTCCAGGTGGCATGGCTTGCCTTGCTCCAGGAGCCATGTAGCCTTGTACGTAATGAGCTTCGCGAATTCTAACTCCATGACCGTATCGGCCACCTTGTGCTGGATGGCTTGATATTGCCCAATGGGTCTACCAAATGCCTCTCTTTTTTTCGCATATTCAACCATATCTTCCAAAGCTGCCTGACCTATGCCATTAGTAAGGGCTGCCACCATAATTCTTTCGTGATTAAGGGTTTTTAGAAGTTCATACCAGCCATTATGCAATTCGCCCAACATGTTTTTGGCAGGCACCTTAGCATTATCAAAATAAATCTCGCAAGCAGAAGCTCCCTTGATGGTGAATTTTTTTATGGGAACGATTTCTATGCCAGGGTTGTCTCTCACAGGGATGAGAAAAAGAGATAAAGACCTTGTCTTTTTACGAGTTGTCTCATCTGTCTTCACAAGAGTTAAAAGGTAGTCCGCTTTATGAGCGTTTGTAATAAATATTTTTTGACCGTTGACGATAAAATTGTCCCCATCTTGCCGCGCAACTGTCTTTAAAGCTCCTAAGATGTCAGTGCCCCCTCCAGGCTCTGTTACAGCCATTGCGAACTTAATCTCCCCATGGGCTATTTTGGGAAGAAAATATTTCTTCTGTTCCTCGTTCCCACTAAAAAGAATAGTCCTTGCCCCAAAGCCTGTCGTCGCTCCAAAGGACATTGCAACAGCAACAGAACCTCTCGCAAATTCCTCAGAGATAATCACATCATCCATAAAACTGCCGCCCAAACCACCATATTCCTCTGGAACCGAACTAGCAAATATCCCAAGATCTTTTATCTTCTGCCACATGGCATCATCGATAAACATCTTCGATGGGTCTTCATCCAGGTCCCTTGCATAATCTCCTTTAATTTCCTTGTTCACAAACTCCCGCATGCTGTCCCTTAACAATCTCTGTTCTTCTGTGAAAGAAAAATCCATTTCTCACCTCAATCGAAACAAATAGTTATTTGAATTTAGGAGGTCTTTTTTCTAAGAAAGCACGAATACCTTCTTGGGAATCTTCTCCTGCCGACACGATACAGGTCGCCCCCCTTTCCAAAAAAAGGGCGGCGTCCATACTCGATACTTCTAAACCGTGATTCAAAGTTTTCTTCGCTATTCTTAGGGCCAATGAAGACTTAGCAGCTAACTTCTTCGCTATTTCGATTACAACATCGTACAACTGACTTTTAGGAACGACTCTGTTTACTAAACCAATCTTTTCTGCCTCCTGGGCGCTAATCGGCTCCCCAGTATAGATCATCTCCTTTGCCTTCCTCACAGGAATGGCCCTTGGAAGCCGGGTCATTCCACCCCATCCTGGGAGAACCCCGATTGTGATCTCCGCTAAACCGAACTTGGCATTATCCGACGCGATGATAAAATCACATGCCAGAGCCATTTCCAACCCGCCTGCGAAGCAGTATCCATTCACGGCTGCAATAATAGGTTTTTCTATTCTTTCCATTAATAGCCGGTGAATATCCTCCCCCGTCCTTAACCACTCATACACTGCCGTTGTATTCGTCAGTTTTTCGGAGAACATACTTATATCCCCACCAGAACAGAAGGCCTTTTCTCCTGCTCCGGTCAGAATTCCTACTTTTGTCTCTTCATCATCCTTGAAGTCTGAAAGTGCATCCTTTAATTCCTCTGCCATTTCGATGTTGATGGCATTTAGCGCTTTGGGGCGATTAAAGGTAATCGTTGCTATCCCATCTTTCTTTTCATAGAGAATACATTCATAACTTTTATCTCCCATGGTAGTTTCTCCTTAAAGGGTTATCATCTGGAATGTACAGAGACTCCTATTTTTGATCAGCCAAATGAGTCGTCACCAAGGATTAAAGAAATACAAGTTACATCTTTCAGGGCAATAATATACTGACCGAATTGAGATTCACCGGAAAGAGATGTGTTTCTATCGATTTTCAGTGTAACCTTCTCGCCACTTTTGTCAGACAATGTGGCTGACATTTGGTTATCTTCTTGATATATGTCCATCGAGGCAATATTGATTACAGGGACTCGGTACTCACCACTCCCAAAAATTCCGCAAACATAATCTTTTTCGTCAAAGCGGACGTTTTTGAGCCGAATCTTTAGACCTTCACTATCTGTTATATCCCAATAACAAAGTTCTGTTTTAGATTTCCTCAGGGTTTCAGTTTGAAACAGCTGTCCCCCTTTTAGGGCATAGTCCATCACGATCTTGGTCACATATTCAAGGGTGTACCGAGGGTCGATCATGAGCAAGTAACCTACACTTTCACCCATTCCGAACATGAGGAAGCTAGCAACCTCTTCATCGATCTTTCCTATGATTCCATGCTCAACCGCCCAACGAAGGTCTTTTCTCACGGGATTCACCAGCATCCTGTATGTATCAGTGGCTTTTTTTACCAGAACGGGGTCATTGCTTTGAATACAGGACTTCAGCAGGTTAAGGATGCCGCAAAAAGTTGGGAAGGCTTTGAGAAAGGCAACAAGTCTTTTCTCGTGCCTGGAAACAAAGTCGGTCTCCTTGCGGATATCCTCCCAAACTTCTTTCGGTACGACAATGGTGGTCAACTGTCCAATACAGTCTATGAGCAGCTCTTTTTTGCTCTTGAAGTACAGATAGAAAGTGCCTTTTGCAATACCGAGAGCGTCCGTGATTTCATCAATTCTTGTGCCCGTAAAGCCATTATTGGAGAAAAACTCAATAGCTTTATTAATGATATGCTCTTTCTTAAGCGTTTTAGACTTTAAAGATGACATATGACTTATTGGTCAGCATTAATACAAAATTTTCAACATTTTGTCAAGAAAAAAATGCAATGAAGTTTAAAAAATAAACTAAGTTTTTGTTTTTATTAATAAAATAAAAATAATTAGAATTTGATTACATTTTTTCTTGACTTTTTATTAAATCCTATTAAAATGACTCTTTGGTCATTAAAATTTGAACTGCTCCAATTACTTGAAAATTGAATTCAGAATCAAGTGGACGGTTGAGCTGGCAAAGTATTGGTGGAATTAGTCGGATTCTGCAACTAAAGATAGACGACAGTTGATAAACAAGGAGGTTTAACCATGGCTAAAGGTGATTTTGCAATAATAGGGACAGGCGAGGTGCCCCACGGTTTTTTTCCGGAGCGAAGTGAGTTCGAGATTGCTTATACTGTAGCAAGAAATGCGGTAAAAGACGCCGGAATTGAAATGAAAGATGTCGGTGCGGTTTTGACTGCTGCGCACATCATGGGCGCCGAGTACAATACAGAAATGTTCTTTGGCCATCTGCCCGAAGCAATAGGTGCGAGGAACAACAAGATATATGCGACTACGGTATCGGGTGGAGGCTCAAGCAGTTCCATTGTGAAGACTGCAGAAGGAATACTCGGGTCCGGTGAAGCGGATACGGTCCTTGTAGTGCATGCACAGCGCTTTTCCCAGTTTAGTGCAAATGAGCAAATCAAGTATTTTGCCCATGCAGGATCGAGTCCGGAATGGGAAGTTCCCTACGGCATGACTTACAACGGTCTGGCAGCCATGATGGCCAACGCGTATATGGAACATTCGGGTACCACCATCGAACAGATTGCTGCCGTTTGCGTAGCTTGCCGCAAGTGGGCCTGTCTTCAGCTGAATGCTATGTTCAATAAGAAGGAAATAACCATAGAAGACGTGCTGAAGAGCAAAATGGTCGCAGCCCCCCTCACCGCCTTAATGTGTAATGTGCTCTGTGACGGAGGAAGCGCCTATGTCATTACAACCTCAGAAAAAGCTCGGCAGATCGCCAAGAAGACCGGCGTTAAACCGGTGTATCTCCTTGGGCATGGGTCGCGCTACTCCCATAGATTTATCACTAGTGCCGTGCCGAGTTTCGCGGATATGGGCACAATGTACAAATTTTTTATGCCCGCTGCAAATGACGCATATGAACAGGCCGGACTAGGACCAAAGGACATGAATATCTTCGAACTCTATGGGGCTTACCCACATTTGGACCTCCTCTTCATGGATGCTGTGGGCGTTTGTGAACCAGGCAAGTCCGGAGCGCTCGTAGAGGCAGGAGAGACAAGCCCTGGTGGAAAATACCCCACTAC
>JBEKDJ010000339.1:0-5436 GCA_050014415.1 Thermodesulfobacteriota bacterium
TTTCATAAAGCGGTCATGGAAAACCCGCGTTTTGTGAAGGCTGAACTGGGGACCCACTTTATCGAAAAGGAGACCACCCTAGTGGATGAAATGAAGAGAATCATGGAGCGGGAGAAGCCCCTGGAGGAAAGGCTATCACATCTATTCATGGAGAGGAGAAGAATCGCCGCTCTGGCTGCTGTCGCTGCCGTCACCCAGATGCGTGGTCACGTGCAGCCCAAGCAGTAATGGCAGAGGCTAACTCCCTTTTGAGGGGAAAGAAATGGGATAGAGGAGAAAACGATGCCTATCAATAAGATCTATGAAACCTGTGATCACGCGGTCGCCGATATTCCTGACGGGTTAACAATCATGATAGGTGGTTTCGGTTCTTTTGGTGGATTACCCGTTAACTTAATTATAGCCCTAGCGAAACAAGGAGCAAACAATCTAACCATTATCGCCAATCAGGGTGGCGTGGGTTTCGAGTTAAGTAAGAGAATAAAACCCGACGGATATCAAGACATCGGCATCCTGGTCCAGAACGGACAAGTGAAGAAATTTATTGGATCAGTTCCCGTTTTAGGAGGGATGCCTCCCACTTCTCCTCTCGAGATATTGCACAACGAGGGAAAGATCGAGATAGAAATGGTGCCTCAAGGCACTTTGGCGGAAAGAATACGGGCAGGGGCTGGCGGACTTGGAGGTTTCTATACCCCCACGGGTGTTGGCACTCCCGTCGAAATTGGAAAAGAGAAAAGAATCATCAATGGCCGGGAGTACTTGCTAGAATTGCCTTTGAGTGCTGATTTCGCCCTCATCAAAGCACATAAGGCTGATACCTTAGGTAACCTGGTTTATAGAGGAACAGCAAGATGTTTCAACCCTATCATGGCGATGGCTGCCAAGACCACGATCGTTGAGGTCGATAAGCTTGTTCAGCCAGGAGAGCTAGATCCGGAAGCGGTAGTCACTCCTCATCTATATGTGAACCGTATTGTGGAGGTACCAAGATGAAAATGCGTCTTGACGAACAAACGATCGCCCTAAGGGCAGCGAAGGAGTTTGAGGATGGCATGGTGATTAACTTAGGGTATGGGATGCCTGCATTGTGTGCGAATTTCATTCCTGAAGGTAGAACGGTCTTTTTCCAAAGTGAAAACGGAATCTTGGGATATGGACCTCTCGGCGTTGATGAAGAGAAAGATTATGAACTGATCAATGCTTCAGATCAGCCCGTCACCCCCCTTCCAGGGATGTGCTTCTTTGACAGCGCAGCATCCTTTGACATGATTCGAGGCGGACATATTGATTTGGTGATACTGGGCGCTTACCAGGTATCTGAAAAGGGCGACCTGGCAAACTGGGGTCGGCCGGGTCGACTGGCAACGGGCATGGGAGGCGCCATGGATCTGGTCTCGGGGAGCAAAAAGCTAATGGTGATGATGCTCCACACCACTAAGGAGGGAGGCCCACGGATCGTCCAACAATGCACGTTTCCTCTCACTGCCAGAAATTGTGTTAATAAAATATTCACTGATATAGCCGTCATCGAAGCAACGAAACAAGGACTCGTCCTTCGGGAGGTTGCCCCTGGCTGGACTGCGGAAGAGGTACGAGCCCTTACCGAGCCTAAGCTCATCGTAGATAAAGATTTAAAGGAAATTGAGCTGTAGTTCTTTCTAAGTGAGATCGTATCATTCCAGTAAGGAGCTCAAAGGTCGTTGGTATTACATCCATAAGAGCCTACATTCCCATGTAGAAACCTGCGAGAAAAAGGGACTGGTGCTTTCATCAATTATCACGAGCATCCAGAAGCCAACTGCTATTTGCAGCGGTTTAACCGGACCATCCAGAAGCAGTTTGTGAATTGGTCTACTGATATCTTGGATGAACCTGCTGAATTCAATGGGCATTTTTCTGAATTCATGTTCCAAAAGATAGGTTGTAATTTATTAGGGAAATGGGGTAGAAAGTGTTCCTGAGAGAGGAGAGTCCCATGTCCCAAAAGAGAGAAGGAAAGGAGAAAGTTCCTAACCCTGTCTTGAGTTTAGAAGAGATTGAAAAAGCAAAAGGGTTCTCAGCAAAACCCTCTTCCAAACCCCGTCGTTCCCTCACTGCCGAGAAGAAGTTTGATCTTTTTGTGGAGAGTTGTCGATCTCCAGGGCGCGTAGGTGGATGGGTTCCAACGTCTGGCCCAACAGCTTGGACTTCATCGTGCTTCCTCGGTCACTGACGATCCGAGGCCGTTGTCCTTCCGGGAGACCCAGGATATGTTGAGAATCGATCGCCTCTTTAAACATCTCTTTTGCGGTAGGAGCTCGAACCGTCCAATCCAGCCATATGCTGCGTTATTTTACTCGACCCAGTACTCCCACGGATAACCCCTTTATTGAATCCTTCTTTTCGACCTTGAAGGGCCATCCGACCTATCCGGGTCGATTTGAAACCTTTGAGGCGGCTCAGTCCTATTGCCTGAGCTTCTTTCCGTGGTATAATCATCACCATCTTCACAGCGCCATTGGATTTGTGACCCCTGCGGATAAACATTTTGGCAAAGCCTCAACCATCCTTGAACTAAGGATGCAGAAGGCACGTTGGGCTCGACAGAGGTGGTTATCAACCAATCGATCAGAACAATTTAAACTGAAACTGGACGCTTAATGACCCCGCTTGTGCTATCAAATTACATTCTCACTTTGGAACATTTATTCAGAAAATCACCACAATCGTGAACTAATGGAATACTTAATCAGGTATAATACAGAGAAACCGCCCCAAGGCATTGGCAATTTGCCCCGCTGCGCTATTACTTGGATAACTTTAGCACCACTCCTATAAAGTCCAATATGTTATGGACGCTTACAACGTATTGACAAGACCTTGGGATGGTGGTATTGTGATATTAACTAAATCGCTGGCATTACTGCTAGCAAAAGATAATATTCGGGTTAATTGCCTTTGCCTCGCAGGTGTCCAGAGACTATTGCTAGACATATTATTCCATAGCAATACAGTTTAAGAAACCGAGAATGCCAAGAAGGCATTCTTAAATACTATGATTCTAAATGGGGCGATACGCCACCGCGGTAGAAATAGCCGCCTTCGTATCATTTGTAGTTTCGGACGAGTATCCTTTTTTTATTGGCGCAGCAATACCTTAGACGTTGGTCTCACTGCTCGTTAAAGTTTTTTCGTAAGACGTATCCTATGGTTCGGAAGATTTGCACGGAAATTTCCATCTCAACACTCGAACAAGACCTTGAAAAATATGTACAGAAGGCTGTTTCTCTTGGTGCTACAGATGCTAAAATAATTACCACTGATTCTGTTTTAATTGACGAAAGAGTGCGGGCGAAGTGTATTTATCCAAGGTGTTCACAGTATGGAACATGTGCAAATTGCCCTCCCTACGTAATGGAACTTGATCAGGTTAGAAAAGTTGTGAACCGTTACAAATATGCAATATTCATTAGGTTAGTTGTATCCTCTAAAAACGAAGCTGGTATTGGAGCAAGGGATAAGAAACATTATGCTAAGGGGATGGTGTTGATGCATAAGATTGTATCAATACTTGAGGCTGAAGCATTCTATGATGGTTACTATCTGGCTCTGGGATTTGCTTCGGGATCCTGTAAGAGAGCTTTTTGCCCTGAGACTGACTGCAATGCCCTAATAGCTGGCCAGCGTTGTCGGCATTCTTTAAGAGCTAGGGCTTCTGTCGAAGCGGTGGGAATTGATGCCTTCGCTATGGCAGCAAGGATTGGCTGGGATATCTACCCTATTGGAGCGTCAATATCACCGGACGAAGTACCTTATGGTACGAAATTAGGAATGGTACTAATCCATTAGATACATGCAGCTGCTTAAGTTCATCGTTTCTTAGTTAGTGGATACTTCTGTCATAGTCAAGACAATTGTTGACTCATGTATTATGGGTATTACAGTAATGTCTCTCGGGGAAAGTGGGAAAAAAAACCGAGGATAGCATGATCCCTTCTATTCTGGAGCCGGAAAGCTCCTCCAAGGAGGACCGAATAAACTTGGCTAGGCTGACTCAGTAGACCTATGGAGTAGACCCCTAACTGCATAGTTGAGTGGCGCGAGGGAATTTCACCCTCGCGCTCTCCGAGAACCGGACATGAACCTCTCGACTCATCCGGCTCCTATTGTCCAGCCGCAGACTGTAAGAGCTGCCAGTGGGCAAAGAGCCACGGCTGATGTTTTGATATCCGCCGCACCCATTGACATGCCCGCCGATTGCGTCCTCTTAGTCTTTTGTATTTCCGTGAAGCCCACCTGGCGAGAATATGATCAAAGTGCTGAAAGGTCGAGTAAAGGGCCGATTTGTAGAAGCTTCCGTAGTAGTTAATCCAACCTCTGATTACAGGGTTGAACATATGGGATAGATCTTCCAGAGATTTGTCTGTGCGCCAGGTAAAATGCCATTGCCTTATGGTCGAGCGAATCGATTTGACCGCTTCATTGCTAATTGCTGGAACGAAACTGACAAAGAAACTCCCGTTGCGGCTTTTCGCCTTCCGAGGCCTGAACGTATAACCCAAGAAGTCAAACTTCTGCTCAGGATAATTCTGTTTCCGTTTGTCATCCTTGCAGTAGACAACCCTCGTCTTCTGCAAGTTTAACTCCAACCCACATTCAGCAAACCGCCGATCAATCGCTGCCCGGAGTCCTTCGGCTTGGAATTGACTCTAACAGTGGCAAATCTCATCATCGGCATAGCGCTCAAAAGGGATCTGAGGATAATGCCTCTGCATCCACTTATCGAACGCATAATGCAAAAAGAGATTCGCAAGTAAAGGACTGACAACTCCTCCTTGCGGAGTCCCTTTCTCCCGATGAATCAGGCTACCATCTTCCAACTGCACGGGTGCTTTCAGCCATCTTTCGATGTACAGTCGCACCCAGTTGCAATCCGTGTGCTTCCTCACCGCCCGCATCAACAGATCATGATCGATACTGTCAAAGAAGCCTTTGATATCGAGGTCCAATACCCAGTCGTATCGCCAGCAACTTTGGCGAGCAACCCCTACAGCCTCGATCGCAGACTTCTCAGGCCGATACCCATAAGAGTTCGGATGGAAGTGTTCTTCCAAGACCGGCTCCAGATACCGTTTGACCACCGTCTGGGCAATGCGGTCAGCTACCGTCGGAATCCCTAACGGGCGCGTCCCTTCATCGTCCTTCGGTATGTCAACCCTACGGACGGGGGGTGGAAAATAGCTGCCTGAGGACATCCGATTCCAAATCTTGAAGAGGTTATTCTTCAAATCCTCTTCAAACTTCTCAATGGAATGCCCATCTACTCCAGCTGCTCCTTGATTCGCCTTAACCCGTTTGTACGCCTCCTAGACCTCCCGCTTGGGAATACAAAATGGCTTTGCTTTATCCACGAGGCTCCTCCCATTTCTGGTTGACCCCAAGATAAAGCTGGAC
>JBEKDJ010000340.1:0-5648 GCA_050014415.1 Thermodesulfobacteriota bacterium
CATCAATGGTTCTCGTCGCGATCTCTTCAAATTCATCCTGAACTTTAAGGGTTTTGCCTCGCATTGGGGTTGCCTCCTGATTTAGTTTTTTATAACATAAATCCCACTTTGGGTCAATGGGTAAATCCCAAAACCCCATCAACGGTCCCTACCGAGCCTACCCGCTCGAAGCCTTGGTGTAGGCAGGCGCAATCCATCAATTTCCTAATTCCTTATTTTTCTCTTTACATTCCACAATCCGAGTTTGGCACTCCCCATCATCCCATCTCCTTATCTCCCCATCTTGGTTTGTGTCTCTCTATCTCCCCACCTCTCTATGTTCCATCGCCTCACACCCCTCGCCTTAAATTAGATATTGACTTCCAGCCCAATAAGATCTAGAAATAATCAATTTTGTCAGTTCGTGCCGATTTTGTTCAATTCTTAATCAGATTCATTTCGCCTGTTACAAAAGGCGGTTTATATATCAAGGAGTTACACAAAAAATGCTCTCATAAAGCCGTCAGCATGTTGTTTTTCTGATAGAACAGCACAATTTTGACTTTATTCTTTATACCCTTCGCTTGGGAATAGGGTGGTGGGAAAGGGTTATTAATTCTGCATTCTGCCGACTGCCTTCTGTTCTTATTGCTAAATTGTTTGGTTAGGTGGGGTATCCAAAATGAGTGGTTCAAATCAAAGCCTATTCTTAAAATGAATGGGCTTTTGTTTTCTGGTACGGTCTCAAATGATTTACCCCGGACACGCGATACGGAGAACTGACACGCTCTTCATGGAAACACAGTCCAGAGCAATTGCAAGGTGAGTGGGAGTGAATGGTTGATAAAATGTCAAAAGACAGATCCTTAATTCCTATTGAGCGGGTTGAGCAATCAATCTTATTGATTCGTAGTCATAAAGTAATGCTCGACCGTGATCTGGCTTACCTCTATGGAGTTACGACGAAAGTTCTAAACCAGGCGGTCAAAAGACATAAAGACAGGTTCCCTGAAGATTTCATGTTCCAATTAACTATAGAAGAGGCGAGAATTTGGTGGACTGAAGTCAGAGGCGGCGGTTTAAGGTCACAAATTGTGACCTTAAAAAGAGGCCAGCATATTAAGTATCGCCCTTATGCCTTCACAGAGCATGGAATATTGATGCTGTCTAGTGTTTTAAACAGTGAGAGAGCCATTCAGGTTAATATCGAGATCATGCGGGCCTTCGTCCGCCTTCGAAGGATGCTTGCTTCCCATGCTGATATGGCCAGAAAACTTGAAGCCTTGGAGAAGAAATACGATGCCCAATTCAAAGTCGTCTTTGATGCCATTCGGGAATTGATGAGACCTCCAGAACCCAAGAAGCGCCCAATTGGATTCCTTGACCCGGTAGAGATCACAAGTCATGTACTATGTTTATGTAATACAAAGTAGCAAGGACAAACAGTTTTATACAGGTTTTACAAGAGATCTGCAGAACCGCTTCCAAGAGCACAATGCTGGGAGAGTGTCTTCAACGAAAGAAAGAGCCCCCTTTGAGCTTATATATTATGAAGCATGCTTAAACGAACAAGATGGTTTAGCTCGCGAGAAATACTTGAAGTCAGGAATGGGTAAGCGATATTTAAAAAATAGATTGAAGCGGTTCTTATCTCTAACGGGGCAAGTTGAGGAAGCTAAAGTTCCTTATATTACGAAAATGAAGAGGAAAAGTTAAGTGTAATGACTAACGCCTTACGCCTGGCGATCGAGCATACAGGGTGTTGCCTCAAGGTCCGTAGGACCGATCCTCAAATCACGCTGAGGCGTGACGTCCCTTGAGCGATAGTGATCCTCAAACGCAGTGGTCAGCACCGGAGGTGCTTATGCCAGCGATTGCATCTCTTGAAGATTTAAAGGCGGCCCGGAAAGATCTTCTGGAAGCGAAGGACTTGAACGAGTTGAAGGCAGTTTTTAAAAGATGGCGCCGCATTGGATGGAAGAACGTCTGTAAGCTTTGGCTGGAGGAAAGGACTCCGGAACAATTGAAAGGAGAGGGTGGGTGAGGTTTCTGGAAGGAAATATAGGGGGAAGAATTCAATGTCGCCCCGCAGGTCTCGCTCCCGGGAACTAAATTCATCGTCTGGCATAACGAAAACGTATTTCGGGGTTAGGTAAGAAATTAGATTATGATCACCGAAGCTGATACCTGCAGAAAATACGTCCTCCCAAAGCTCATCGAAGCTGGTTGGAATAATGAACCCCATTCGTTTACAGAGCAAAAAACCTTTACAGATGGCCGTATCGTAGTCTCAGGCCAAAAGATCAAGCGCCGAAAACAAAAGCGAGCCGATTACCTTCTTCGTTACACCCGTGATTTCATGATTGCCGTTATGGAGTCAAAAGCTGCCTACAAATCCCCAGGTGACGGGCTTCAACAGGCCAAGGATTATGCCGAAATTCTCGGATTAAATTTCGCCTATTCTACAAATGGCCATGGCATCATTGAATTTGATTACCTTTCTGGCCAAGAAAGAGAGCTTAATTCATTTCCAACTCCAGCCGACCTTTGGACACGTTTACAAGCTGCCCAGAAATTTGATGACAATTTAGGAAAACGTCTTCTCACACCTTCCTTCCTTCAAACCTCAAAGACCCCTCGTTATTACCAGGAGATTGCAATCAACAAGGCAATCCAATCAATACTTCAAGGTAAGTCCCGAATTCTGTTAACGATGGCAACGGGGACTGGCAAGACTCTCGTTGCCTTCCAAATTTGCTGGAAGCTCTGGAACGCTCGTTGGAATAGGACTGGAGAATACAGGCGCCCTAAGATTCTCTATTTGGCTGATAGAAACATCCTGGTCGATGATCCTAAAGATAAGACCTTCGCTCCATTTGGGGACGCCCGCTGGAAGATTGAGAATGGAATAGTAAACAAGGGCCGTGAGATTTATTTCGCAACTTATCAGTCTATCGCCAAAGATGAGAGACGCCCTGGTCTCTACAAAGAATATTCTCCTGACTTCTTTGACCTTATTATCGTAGATGAATGCCATAGAGGAAGTGCTCGTGATGAGAGCAATTGGCGAGAGATCCTTGAATATTTTAAACCAGCTTACCAGTTGGGGATGACAGCGACTCCACTTCGGGAGGACAATCGGGATACCTATCGATATTTTGGCAATCCGATCTATACATATAGCCTTCGTCAAGGGATTGATGATGGATTCCTTGCTCCCTATCGAGTGCACCGCGTGATTACTACATATGATGCTGCTGGGTGGCGTCCGAGTAAAGGCGAACTCGATCGTTATGGTCAAGAAATTCCAGACGAAGAATATCACACCCCAGATTTTGAACGCATCGTGGCATTACGCGCTCGAACTGAGGCTGTCGCTCGGCACATGACGGAGTTTTTAAAGAAAAATGATCGATTTGCGAAAACAATTGTCTTCTGTGTGGATCAGGAACATGCTGATGAGATGCGCCGTGCTTTCAACAATTTAAACACAGACCTCGTTCAGAAATACCCTGATTATGTTTGCCGTGTGACCTCAGAAGAAGGAGATATTGGCCGGGGACATCTTAGTAAGTTTCAGGAACTTGAGACAGTAGCACCTGTGATTGTTACCACGTCGAAACTACTTACTACAGGTGTGGATATACCAACCTGCAAAAATGTCGCCCTAGTTCGTATTATCAACTCCATGACCGAGTTCAAACAGATAATAGGGCGAGGCACCCGCGTTCGTGATGATTATGACAAATTTTTCTTTAACATCTTAGATTATACAGGCAGTGCCACTCGCCTCTTCGCGGATCCTGAATTTGATGGGGAGCCGGCACTATTAACAGAAGAAGCGATTGATGAAAGAGGCGAATTGGTTCCCAATACCTACAAGTTGGTTGAAGAGGAGATACTTGTCCCGACTGATGTAGAACCTATTTGGGAGGTTACACCAACTATTTCAGATGACTCGGAAGGAAAACGTAGAAAGTATTACGTTGATGGAGGCTATGTTGAAATTGTAGCCCATATCGTCCACGAGCTTGATTCAGAGGGAAGGCAACTCCGGGTTGTTAAACTCACTGATTACACTGCTGAAAAAGTGCGTACACTTTATCCTTCCGCTATAGAATTGCGAAGGCGGTGGTCTAACCCTGAACAACGATCAGAGGTTATTGCCTTACTTGAAGAAAGAGGGATTAATTTTGAAGATCTGGCATCTGCTGCCAACCAGCCCGAGGCTGATCCATTCGATTTGGTCTGCCATATTGCCTTTAATGCACCTCTTCGCACCCGAAGGGAACGTGCTGATCGGCTCCGAAAAGAGAAGAAAGACTTTTTCGACCAATATGGCCCCGAGGCTAAAGTTATACTAAATGAGCTTTTGGATAAATATACCGATTATGGAACTGCTCAGTTTGTAATCCCTGATATATTGAGAGTTCCTCCAATTTCTCAACATGGGAACGTAATAGAGATTGCAGCCTTCTTTGGCGGGGCAGAAAAATTAAAAGAAGCAGTAAATCAATTACAGACACTACTATATGCTGCATAATGGATGGTTAATCTATGACTCGGGAAAAGAAAAAGAAGGATAACCAACCCCTTACCACTGTCCAACAATTGGGCAGTCTTATTAAATCTGCACGAGATATCATGCGAAAGGACAAGGGGCTAAGTGGTGATTTGGATCGCCTGCCGATGCTTACGTGGATCATGTTCCTCAAGTTCCTGGGTGATTTGGAACAAATTTATGAACAAGAGGCCATCATGGCAGGAAAGAGGTTTCGTTCTGCGATAGAACCACCATATCGATGGCGTGACTGGGCGGCAAAGGAAGATGGGATCACCGGTGACGAACTTATTGCTTTCATTAACAACGAAGAAGCAATCCGCCCAGATGGTACGAAAGGACCGGGCCTCTTTGCTTACTTAAGGAGTCTTCAAAGTTCAAATGGGGGTGATCGCCGCGATGTGATTGCCATTGTTTTCAAAGGCGTTACGAATCGCATGATCAGTGGCTACCTTCTACGCGATATCATTAACAAGATTAATGGCATTCACTTCAACTCCTCAGAAGAGATTCATACCCTCAGCCATCTGTATGAATCCATGCTTAAAGAGATGCGTGATTCAGCAGGAGACTCAGGAGAATTCTATACCCCCCGGCCTGTTGTACGTTTCATGGTTGAGGTCATCGATCCACGTCTTGGTGAGATTATTCTTGACCCTGCCTGCGGTACGGGAGGCTTTCTCGTAGAAGCCTTTAACCATCTTGAGAAGCAATGCAAGAAAGTCCAGGATCGGGAGATTCTTCAGACAAATAGCATCTTAGGAGGCGAAGCCAAACCTCTGCCTTACCTTCTTGCCCAGATGAATTTATTGCTTCACGGTCTTGAATACCCGAGGATAGACCCACTCAACAGCTTGCGGGTTCCTCTCAGGGAAATCGGAAAAACAATGAGTTGAAACCAGGTCCTCTTTTTGTGAACACCCCTCCTTCTGAATCCTTTGATGGATTCCTTGTTGTTTCGACGAATCTCTCGCCAATAACGAACCCTGAATCTAAGCGTTATCATTATCCGGTATGCCACACTCCGGTGGCCACCTATCATCCCTTATCCAGATTCCAAAGCTCAGCGAGAGGCCCTGGATTGTCCCGCACGAGGTCCTTTCATGGC
>JBEKDJ010000341.1:0-7191 GCA_050014415.1 Thermodesulfobacteriota bacterium
GCAAAACTCTTCGATCGTGTCTATGAAGCATTCGGGAAACTCGACGTTCTGATCAATAATGCGGGTATTAATCGAGACAAGGCGTTTATTGAAATGTCAGATGATGAGTGGGACACCGTCATTTCGACTATTCTAACAGGTACATTTCTGTGTTCACATGAGTTTGCCCGACGTTATGAGGGCACCACAGGCAACATTATCAATATGGGTGCGGTTACAGCGATCAAAGGCCGGAAGAACGGAGCGAACTATTGCAGTGCCCGAGCGGGTGTGTTGGCCTTAACCAAGTGCATGGCATTAGAGTTAGCCCCAAATATTCGAGTGAATACCGTTACGCCGGGACGGATTGATACGAAAGAATTGCGAGCGCGGTATGGATTTGATGAAGCGCACAATCGGAGCCGTTATGAACAAGATATACCTTTGGCAAGAATGGGAAAACCTGAAGATATCGCCACGATGATGCTATTTCTGGTCGAATCAGGGAAGTATATCACCGGACAGAATTTCTTTGTAGACGGCGGACTATTCATGCGGTAATGCCAACCAACCACCGGATGAATCCGACTGGCGGGGATTCTGCCGGTTTAGAGGGTGTCCTCTGTCCCCGAGGGTCTTCCTGGTTTCAGTAGGTTGTCTCAGCCCACCTACCAGCAGCTTACCCGGAACATGATGAGGGTGCGATATGATCTTTAATTGGGATGTTTCAAGGTACGCCACTTTTTCCAACTTACAAGCGGAACCGGGGTATCTACTGATGGATGCTCTGCACCTCCAATCTTGTGAGAGAGTTTTGGACCTCGGATATGGAATCGGCAATTTGACTTTCGACTTAGCGTCTCGCTGTCGGGAGGGTTTTGTCCTTGGCATCGATGCTTCTGCCTCAATGATCAACCAAGCCCAAACGAGGGCGAAGGGTATTTCAAATATCGAATTCCGTGTTCTAAATGCGACACAGATTGAGTTTCAGCAAAAATTTGATGTGGTTTTTTCAAATTCGACTTTACATTGGATTATTGAGGGTGAAAAGATTCTTACTGACATCAAGAAAGCCTTGAAACCCTGAGGGCGTATTGGATTGCAATTCCCGCTGCTCAATGATCATCACCCACTCGTTACACATGTTCAAAAAGTAATTCATTTGCTTAATCTGGAGAGTTACTACTACAAGTGGAGGTTCCCCTGGTTTGTCACGACAGCACGGGATTACCTTGCTCTTTTACAGTCTGTCGGATATCAGAGTACCATGGTGAAGAAAGTGCAAACATCATTCAGATTTAAAGCGGCGTCAGAAGCTTATGATTTCCTTGATACAGTCGGCGTAGGTCTTTATCTGACTCCCCTGGAGGTAGCTCAGTCACAATGCTTCAAACAGAGATTATACGAGGAACTTGAACGGGCCAACACAGGCGAAGGCATACATTTTCAGTTTGAGCGGATATTTGCACTCGGTTCAGTTTCATAATGATCTTCAACATGATGGAACGATCCGGATTCTTAGACTACACCATCAAAGGAGAATTCTCATGTACGTCGCTAATCCATTGCAGAAACCAGATAACGTTTACATGTACACGCTCCATCCGACACGCTCGGCCATGCTGACGCAGGGGCCAACGGAGGCCGAAAAAGCCCTTGCCGCACAGCACTGGGCCTATTCGCAGGATCTGCTCGCGAAAAAGGTCGTGATTTTCGGGGGCCGTACTCTTGTCACGAACGAAGATAGCTTCGCAATCGTGGTCATCCAAACAAGATCGGAGGAAGAAGCGCGGGCAATCATGGAAGGGGATCCGGCCGTTAAAGGAGGATTATTTCGTGCCCGTTTGTTTCCCTACGAACCAATGCTGATTGGAGCATGGCCCGAGTAGATATAAGCCTAGCCTGCCAACTCCTTCTTGCCCAGAAGCTAGGCTTTTTATCGTTCGCTGAAGCCCAACGTTATTCGTCGATAAAGACAATGCAAACTGGCACCAGCAATTCGAATCAACACAAAGGGTCCATTCGTCTCGCAATGGCAAGTGATGGTTCCGCAGTATCGAAATGTATCAACGAAGCTTACTCCAAATATATCGATCGCCTGGGCAAGAAACCGGCGCCGATGCTTGCGGATTATCCAGAATTAATTGCCCGGCAGATCGTCTACGTTATCGGAAGCGAGCTAGAGATGCGCGCCGTTATGGTCCTGTTTCGCGAGGACAATCACATGCACCTTGGGAACCTCGCTGTGGACCCAGATTACCAGAGGCGTGGTCTGGGGCTCGCTATGATGAGATTCGCGGAGGAGTTGGCGATCTCGAACGGCTTAAGGGAGATAAGGTTATTCACCAATGTTCTGATGACCGAGAACCTCGACTACTATTCCAAGATTGGCTACTTCGAGTACGATCGTCGCACAGAGGATGGCTACGACCGAGTCTTCATGAAGAAGAAGTTGTAATGCGGCATCGCAAGAGCAACCACCACACGCGAGCCCGACACACGGCTGGAGGGAACCAGCGGGGAGGTGACTCATCTTGGCCGGGCGGCTCGGCCGCTGGCAGCTCAGCCATGTCGTTGGCCACCCCATACCGAAAGGAGCAAACCCATGGTAAAGGATCTGACTGCTGATAAGCTGGCGATCCGCGAGACGGTAGAGAACTGGGCAGTGTGGCGCGACGCCGGCGATTGGGAGCGCTTTGCCACAGTCTGGCATTTGGACGGCTGGATGACCGCCACCTGGTTCCAGGGACCGGCACGAGAATTCATCGAAGTGAGCCGCGAGGGTTTCAATAAGGGCGTTAGCATCCTCCACTTTCTCGGCGGATGGACATGTGAGATCGTTGGTGCTCGCGCAATCTCGCAGACCAAGATGACGATCAACCAGCGGGCGCCATTGGAGGGTGTTCTGGTCGACGTCGTGTGCACCGGGCGCTTTTACGACTTCTTTGAGAAACGCGAGGGCCGCTGGGGCATTGTCCGGCGGCAGCCGATCTACGAAAAGGACCGGCTTGATCCCCTCGACCCGTCAGCGGTTCTCAAGCTCGACAAGGAATGGCTCGCCTGTTTTCCTGAAGGTTACCGGCACCTTGGCTATCTTCAGTCGAAGAACGGATTTAATGTCAAAACTGATCTACCGGGCTTACGCGGTCCTGCCGTAGAGAAGCTTTACGCCGAGGGCAAGGCATGGCTAGCGGGCTCCGCCCGACCCGGCGAACCCCTCTGAATGCTTCGTCTAACTCGCCGACTCAGGCGAACGCCTGCCAAGAGCCGCACGCCGATAGCCTCCAACACACGCCTCGAGAATCACCTCAAATGCGATTAGCGGGGATTTCAGGGGAGAACTCGTTAGCATTCCCATATCGACAGGAAAGCAGAAGATATATTAAGATTGAAGTGGTACCAGTAGAAGGAGTCATAAGGGGGGCAGAAGGAAGGGTGGAAGTGAAGAAGATCAAGAAAGGAACAACATGAACGTCGATACATCCGGCAAACATTCATTTGCGGCGACCTCACGCTACGCGCCGCGCTATCCCGAGCGCTGCGACGAGGCTCTTGATGAAGCGTTATTCTCCACGCAGGCGTATGACACGTGGCGCATGTTGGACCCCGGGCCTGCTTCGCCCGTATTCTCTCGCTTTGCGGCGCTGCCAGCACTGACCAAACGAGCGCTGCGCGCACGCGGTCCCCAGGGATTCGTGCCCCATGGTCGTGATATCGCCGAGGGACTAACCAGTCATGAGATCGAGTTGGTCGCAACGAGTGGCGCAACGGGCGATCAGGTCACGAATGTCTGGTATCAACCCTGGTGGAACGCTTCCGAGGCGGCATCCTGGCAATTGAATGCTCACGCTCGTGCTGTGGCCACCGGTGCGCACCGCGAGGCGATCCTCACAAGCCCCTGGTGTGCCGGGTTTCCCTGTGAAGACGGTTACTTGACGATGGAGCAACGCACCTTGGGACGCTTCCTCTACTTGAGCGAGCGCTTCGATCCGAGCTCCTGGAGCAGCGACCTGATGGACCGAATGGTGAATGAGCTCAATACCTTCAGACCGGTCGTCCTTGAGGCGAACCCGTCATTTCTGGCCAGGCTCTCACGCCATATCATCAGGCGCCGGATGCGCGTGCATTCGCCGGCCCTCATCGTCCTGACGTACGAGAATCCCTCGGTCCTGCATCGCCGCCAGATCAGTCAGGCGTTCGATGCGCCTATTGCCAGCTCTTATGGTGCGACCGAGGCAGGGTATGTGTTCATGGAGTGCGAGGCCGGGCGCTTGCACCAGGTGACCGCATCCTGCCATGTGGATTTCCTGCCCTTTTCGCCCGAGCATGGCGGGCCGGATTTAGGGCGTATCCTCGTCACCGTCTTTGACAACCCCTGGCGCTCCCTGGTACGCTTCGATGTCGGTGATGTCGTGCGGCTGGACGGACATGCTCCCTGCCCCTGCGGCCGACATGAGGGATTGGCCCTGAAGTCGGTGGAGGGCCGTACGGTACACCTTACACTGACGCCAGAGGGCCGGGCGGTGACGCAAGCCACTGTCGATCATGCCCTCGGCTCCGTCGCAGGGCTGGTGGAATACCAGGTCCTCCAAGTAGGCCCCTCGGCCTACCATCTGCGCTTCGCGGCCGAGGGAGGCGCCCCGCGACTCGTGGCTGGCGCAGCCTGCGAAGCACTCCAGACAGTGTATGGGGCGGCGGCTGTTATCACTGCGGAGCCCGTCGAAGCGATTGCTCCCGACCCGCCGGGTAAGTACTGCCTGTCTAGGATGATCGAGCCCATCGATCCCCATGCGCTGCTCGACGAGGAGTATGCTCCAAGAATTTCCTGAGGAAGAACACGTATGGACAGAACTCTTGGGCCAGTGCCCGTCTATCTTCTGGCAGGCGGACGCAGCTCGCTCCGCAAAGGCAGAGACCCACTGCTGATGCGGATTCTGGCGAGTTGTGGCGTCCCCCATCCATCAATCGCCTATGTCGGCGCTGCCAGCGGTGACAGCCGGCCCTTCTTCTTGATGATCTCGGGCTATTTGCGCGCGTGCGGCGCAGGACATGTTACCCTCGCCCCGCTGGTTGGCAAGCGAGCAAAGCTCGACAAGGCCAGAGCAACCCTGGAGTCGGCGGACATGGTCTTCATCAGCGGTGGCGACGTCGAGGCGGGGATGGAGGTCTTGGAGGAACGGCAGATCCTGCCTTTGCTCCGCGAGCTTTTCGAGAAGGGCAAGCCTTTCTTCGGCACCTCGGCGGGGAGCATTATGCTTGCCTGGCAATGGGTGCGTTGGGAAGACCCCGATGACGATACCACAGCGAGTCTACTTCCCTGCATGGGGTTTGCACCGATCGTCTGCGACACGCACGGCGAAACAGAAGGGTGGGAGGAGTTGCACACTCTGCTGCGGTTGTCCCCGGAAGGGACGCAGGGACGCCTGGTTATGGCATCCCAGCAGGGGCCGGGCTGTGTGTTCACCCCGATGGCACACTGGAGGCGCTCGGTGCTCCGGTACACTGCTACGCCCACAGCGGTGGCAGAGTGGTGCGTAACGCTGATCTACTACCAAGCGTCGTCGCATGAAAGAGAAAGATCGAGGAGGCTCCCCTTTTGTCTTATCACCTCGATAAGCAATAGAGGCTGATTTGAGAAATGAAGTTTGGAATATGACCCCAAGGAAATGACCACGAGGAGACAATATGCAACCATCCCTCGAAGCCAACAAGAAAACGGTTGAGAAGTTCTACGACCTCTTGATCAACAAGAAAGATTTTGAATCTGCTTCAGAATACATCGGGGGCCGATACACCCAGCATAACCCCTTGGTGGCAGACGGTCCGGAGGGCCTAAGAGCTTTTGTCGACTTCCTAAGATCGAATTACCCAGACGCAAGAAGCGAAATCAAGAGATCCTTCGCGGACGGTGCCTATGTCATTCTCCACGTGCACTCGATACGCGTCCCAAACACGCGAGGTCGCGCAATCATCGAAATATTCAAGCTGGAAAACGGCAAAATCGTCGAGCACTGGGACACGATTCAAGACATTCCGGAAACATCCGCCAATCCCCACGGAATGTTCTGATGACGCGTTTACCCTTTCTTGACATCCACTGATCTCCCTAACTCCCCGTTGAGCTTCTCGATAGGGAGTTTGATCCTGAAAGTTGATCCCTTGCCCACTTCACTTTCCACCTCGATGTCGCCACCATGGCTTTGAATGATTCCGTAACTGATGGCCAACCCTAGCCCTGTTCCTTTACCAGTTTCTTTGGTGGTGAAGAAAGGATCAAAGAGTTTGAAGAGATGTTCTTTCGCAATACCGCACCCTGTATCCCTAAAAGAGACTTCGGTGATTCCATCTCTTAAGTCTGTCCTTATGGCCAGCGTCCCCCCATTTCCTGCCATGGCATCTGCTGCATTGAGAAGGATGTTCATGAACACCTGCTGGATCTGGTCTCCATCGACGAAGAGCGGAGGAATCCCTGTTTTGAATTCCTTTGTGACTTTAATATTCTGGAAAGGCGCTTGTTTTTCGACGAGCGTAAGCGTTCGCTCAATTAGTGTGTGAATATCCCACTCTCTCTTATCCGGCTTCCTTTGGCGAGCAAAGTCCAAGAGTCCCCTGACAATATTCCGGCATCGAGTGGTCTGCTCAACAATGTGCTCCAAATCTTTTTTCCAAGGGTTTTTTTCATCCACCTTCTTAAGCATGAGAGAACTGAAAGTGAGGACTCCCGTCAAAGGGTTGTTGATTTCATGCGCCACTCCAGCTGCCAGTTCTCCGATGGCAGCCATCTTGCCGGCACGGACGAGCTGATCCTGAACCTGCTGAAGTTCCCGGGTCCGCTCCTGAACCCGATGTTCAAGGGTTTGGGTCCATTCTTCAATGGCATTACGAGACCGCTTCAGTTCTGAGATCATGTTGTTAAAAGAGTCAGAAAGCTCTCCCAATTCATCGTGAGAGCGAATGGCCACGTTCTGGTCCAGATTCCCATGGGCCGCATTTTTCGTAGCGGCCAAGAGTCTATCAATGGGACGGTTTACAAAACGCGTGAGCAACAGGCTCAATAAGAGACTTAGGATGATGACGCTGACGATTCCTGAGATCATCATCCGGTTGTAGATCTGGGCTTTTTCCTTCTCAAAACCCTCGAGGCTGATCGTTGTATCCAGAACGCCGAGAACATTCAACGCCTTGGGATGGCAAGGATAACAAGAGGGCTCA
>JBEKDJ010000342.1:0-5388 GCA_050014415.1 Thermodesulfobacteriota bacterium
TACTACTTTATCCTTTTGAGCCTTGTCATCTCCTTAATCATCATGTACCTGATCTTGAAATCGCCCTTCGGGAATACGCTTCGAGCGATTCGGGATAACCCACAACGATGTGAAGCAATTGGTATTCACGTCAGGCGTCATCAACTCATTGCAATTACCATTGCCACCTTTTTCGCGGGAGTTGCAGGTGTTCTGTTTGTGGTGCTGGAGCGATCTGTTTTTGCTGACCTTCTGTTTTGGACTTTGTCCCTTGAGATACTTATCATGTGCCTTTTAGGAGGGTGGTTTACTTTTTCCGGTCCGGTGTTAGGGGCAGCAATCATGGTGGCCTTAAGGACTTTTGTCGGTATATTTACAGAATATTGGACATTGATTTTGGGAATTATACTGATTCTGTTGATTTTCTATCTTCCGGAAGGGATGATGGGCTACTTTCAAGTGATATTTAAGACTCGGACTAAAAAAGTGGCACAAGGAGAGCAAACGCTAGATGCTTCAAGTGGAAGCAGTCGATAAATCATTTGATGATTTCAAGGCCGTGAATGGAGCCAACCTGACCATTGGAAAGGGAGAGATTGTGGCTGTGATCGGCCCCAACGGGGCTGGCAAGACCACGCTATTTAACCTCATCACGGGCCAGCTGCAGCGGGACAACGGGAAGATCATTTTTAAAGGTGAAGATATTAGTGAACTGCCCCCTTATCAGATCTGTAAGAAAGGAATTGGACGATCTTTTCAGGTCGTGAATATCTTTCCCCGGCTAACCGTTTTTGAAAACGTTCAGGTCGCTGTGCTATCCCATCAGAGAAGAAGTTCCAACCTTTTCCGTCCTGCTCAAAACATGGCTGTAGAGGAAACAGGAAATATTTTGGAAGACGTTAGCTTATTCTATAAGAGGAAAGACATTGCTGGGACGCTCTCCCATGGTGACCAAAAAATATTAGAGATAGCAATGGCTTTAGGAAATGAGCCGGAGCTCTTGATTCTGGATGAACCGACGGCTGGCATGTCTCCTGAGGAAACATTAACAACGATTGAACTCATCAAGCGGCTGGCTCAGATGTGGGGGTTAACCATCTTATTCTGCGAGCATGACATGGATATCGTATTCTCTATTGCCCAGAGTATCATGGTGATGCGCCAGGGACGGACGATCATCCAAGGAAACCTGGAAGAGGTGAGAAACAACAAAGAAGTTCAGGAGGCATACCTCGGAGGCGAGTGATGCTTGAGGTAGAAGGAATCCACACTTTCTATGGCTTGAGCCACATCCTTTTTGGCATCTCTTTAAGTGTTGAGCCAGGAGAAGTGGTATGTCTCTTGGGTCGTAATGGAGCAGGGAAGACCACCACCATGAAGAGCATCATGGGAGTGACGCCACCGAAGCAAGGGAACATCAGGTTTAAGGGAGAGGTGATTACTGGTAAGGAGCCCTATTTGCTCACTCGAAAGGGGATGGGCTATGTGCCGGACGATAGAAGGATTTTTGCAGACCTCACGGTGGGGGAAAACCTCGAAATCGCTATGAGGAAGACCAAGGAAGGCGAGGGATGGAATAAAGAGAGAGTCTATGAAATGTTTCCTGCTCTTAAGGAGATAGAGTTCCGCAAGGGTGGCTGCCTTAGCGGTGGTGAGCAGAAAATGTTAGCCATTGCCCGGGCATTGATGGGGAATCCTGAATTCCTGCTCCTCGATGAGCCTACTGAAGGGCTCGCACCCGTACTGGTCCATGCACTCGAAGGGCAGATAAGGAAGTTGAGGGGAGTCGGGTTAACGGTTTTGCTGGCTGAGCAGAATGTGAGATCAGCCCTGAGACTAGGTGACCGTGTCTATATCATCGATAACGGGCAAATAAGTTATCAGGGAGGAATTGGGGAATTGAGAGATAATGAGGAGGTGAGGAGGAAATATTTGTTGGTATAAATTAGGTCTTATAAGATGCATAAACTCTTACCCTCCACCTTCCACATTAGAAATCAACCCGTCTGGAATGAGAGATTGCTATCGCTTCGGCCCGAATCAACACGGGTCTGGGCTTCACTCATGATGACAATCTTGGGAATAATGAAAACCTGATGTCATGGGAATACGCGAAAAGTCTTTTGGGTTTTCTATTAGGGGGAGAGGATGGAAAAGGATGACGTTGTGATGGTCAGTGCGGTTCGAACGCCGTTCGGGAAATTCGGGGGGACCCTAAAAGACATTCCTTCTATCGACCTCGGGGCAATGGTGATCCGTGAGGTCCTAAAAAGGGTGAGTCTAAATGGAGAGGAGGTTGAAGAGACTTATTATGGATCTGCTATCCCTGCAGAGGCGGCCTTGGAAACAGACGTTCCTGCGAGACAAGCCACCCTCAAGGCGGGGATGCCTTCGCAGGCTGTTTCTATAACAGTTGACCGTGCCTGTTGCTCATCGCTGGCAGCGGTGAGGTTGGGGTATAGAGCGATCAGATCCGGAGAAATTGAAGTAGCCTTGGGCGTTGGAGCAGAGAATATGAGCCGTACCCCTCTCCTCGCTTCTCCTGATATCCGGTGGGGAAAGAGGTTAGGAAATATTGACCTGTGGGATTGTATCTATGGGTTGGGGTATAAAGGGTTCCACCCTGTTTCAGTCGATGCCGGAGAGGTGGCTCTTGAATACGGCATTACCCGGCAAGATCAAGACCGATGGGCTTATCAAAGCCAGATGAAATATGCGAAAGCCTTCGCAGAAGGCAAATTCAATGTGGGCGAGGAGCTAATGAGGGTAGAGATTTCCCAGAGGAAAGGTCCTGCGATCATTTTTGAAAGGGATGAATTTCCAAAGCCAGAAACAACCCTTGAGAAACTCTCAAAGCTTCCCCTTGTCTATGGGAGCCCGACAGTGACGGCAGGGAACGCTCCGGGTCTCGATACGGGTGCCTCGGCCGTCCTCATAATGAGTGAAAAGAAGGCAAAGGAGAAAGGGCTGAGACCTTTAGCCAAAATCGTCTCGATGGTTGCCACCGCCACAACTCCTCGTCTGATTGCAGCCATTCCTGGCTTCACCATTCAAAGAGCATTGGAAAAAGCTCACATCCCTCTCGAACAGATAGACCTCATCGAAATCAACGAGGCTTTTGCTGCGATGCCTCTGGTGAGCGCGAAGATCTTAGCGGATGGGGATCCCGAGAAGATGGCATCCCTCTTGGAAAAAACGAATGTCAATGGGGGGGCTATCGCCATCGGCCATCCAGTAGGCGCAAGCGGAGCAAGAATCTTAATGACTTTGATCTATGAATTGAGAAGAAGGGGGGGAGGAATAGGGGTAGCCTCTATTTGTGGAGGATTAGCCCAAGGGGAAGGAGCAGTCATACAGGTGGATGGCGAACAGGGTTGACAAAGCAACTGTAACTGATAGAATAGGGACAATCTTAGGGGTTACTGATCGGACAGGCAAACAGAATTTGATCGATGCTCTTCCTAGAACGAAGAGGGGTTGAACGATGAATCGGAAGATCAAAAAGGCAGCGGTGTTAGGGGCAGGCGTCATGGGAAGTGCGATTGCTGCCCATCTGGCGAATGTGGGAATCCCTTCCTTTCTCCTCGATATTGTCCCACCGGAGATGACGGAGGCGGAGAAGAAGAAGGGGCTGACATTGGAAAAACCCGAGGTGAGAAATCGATTCGCTACCATGGGAAAGAAGAGAGTTCAGGAATCGAGCCCCGCCTCTCTCTATTTGAAAGAGGATGCGGAACTCATTACCACAGGGAACTTTGAAGATCATCTCCCCTGGGTTTCGCAGGCAGATTGGATCATCGAAGCCATCATCGAGGATCTCAATGCAAAGAAGGATCTTTTCACGAAGCTGATTCCCCTTCTAAAAGAAGGAACCGTGATCAGCTCAAATACCTCTGGCATCGCCATTCATAAGATGGGCGAAGGGTTGTCACGGGATTTTGCAGAGATGTTCTTAGGAACTCACTTCTTCAATCCGCCCAGATACATGAAACTTCTGGAGATCATCCCTACCTCATCCACATCCAAGACCACCGTAGAGAGAATGGCCCATGTGGGTGAGAGGATCTTAGGCAAGGGTGTGGTCTATGCGAAAGACACGCCCAATTTCATTGCAAATCGAATCGGGGCCTTTTCGATTGCCATCACCATTCGGACGATGGTGGAGGACGGTTACCGGATCGAGGAGGTGGATCAGATCACAGGACCTGTCATGGGGAGACCGAAGAGCGCTACCTTCCGCACGGCCGATCTTGTGGGACTCGATGTCATGGCCCATGTTGCCAAAAACCTTTATGAGAGCCTTTCTGAGGGGAAGGAGAGAGAATACTTCGTTTTTTCTCCTTTTATCCAACAGATGTTGAAGAATCAGTGGTTGGGTCAGAAGACGGGGCAGGGTTTTTACAAGAAGGTAAAGCAAGAGGGCAAAGAAGAGATTCTTGTCATGGACTATCAGAAGATCGATTACCGACCCCAGGAGAGGCTGAATCTTCCGTCGGTAGAAATGGCAAAGAATATTGACGATGTTGGAGAACGGATTAAGAGCCTCATCATGAATCCTGATCGAGGAGGCCAATTTGCCTGGAAGATCCTGAAGAGGACGTTACTCTATTCCGCTGAGAAGATTCCCGAGATTGCTGAGGATGTCGTCAGTATAGATCGGGCCATGAGATGGGGCTATAACTGGGAGCTCGGACCCTTCGAACTCTGGGATGGTATCGGTCTGAAACCCTCTGTGAAAAGAATGGAGAAGGAGGGGGAAGCCATCCCGCCATGGGTGGAGCAGCTCCTGAGCAAAGGTTATTCCTCCTTTTACGAGAAGAAGGATGGCCGTGTCTTTTGGTTTGACCTGGGAGCAGGCCAATACCAGGGGATCGAAGAAAAACCGGAGATCATCCTTTTACCGAGTCTGAAGGAGCGGAAAAAGACCGTGCTTTCGAATCCAGGGGCTAGTTTAATTGATCTCGGGGACGGAATAGCCTGTCTCGAGTTCCATTCCAAGATGAATGTCATTGGAACCGATACCATCCAGATGATGAGAGATTCCCTCCAAGAGGTGGAAGAGAAATTTGACGGGATGGTTATCGGAAATCATGGAGAAAACTTTTCCGCAGGAGCCAACCTCATGCTCATTCTCTTTGAAATTCAGGACGAGAACTGGGATGAGGTAGAAGCCTCGGTGAAAGCTTTTCAGGACACCTTGATGGCCATCAAGTATTTTGAAAAACCGGTGGTAGCTGCTCCGTTTGGCCTTACCCTGGGAGGCGGATGCGAAATCTGCCTTGCCTCCGCCGGTGTTCGGGCCGCAGCTGAAACTTATATGGGGCTTGTTGAATTGGGCGTAGGTCTGATTCCCGGAGGAGGTGGAACCAAGGAGATGTCACTCCGGTCCACAGAATGGTTTCCACCAGG
>JBEKDJ010000343.1:0-9659 GCA_050014415.1 Thermodesulfobacteriota bacterium
TTTAGGCTTGGCCTATGATTTCTTCATAGGCCAAGCCTAGCCCGTTTCACAATCTCTATCTTCTTAAATGAAAACGCCCCCCTAATCTATAATACAGACGCATTAAGTCTCATTTCATTTGATAGTATTGCCCCTGACCCTATCCCTCTCCCAAGCGGGGAGAGGGGAGGGTCAGGGGAACCTCTTGTCAAAAGATTAAGTGCGTTTGTATGATAGGCAGCCGACTTTACGGTAGTGAGGGCGTAACCCACTTCACCATCCTTATCTCCCCACCTTTGACTACGGTGATTGGGAAGGGTCTCACCAGCATTCTATTTACTCCTAGCGTCTTTAAGCCTCCCATGCATCCCGAACCGAAAGTCGTCTTGAGACTACCGGGCTTATTCATACCCTCCAGAGCCTTAAGTACCGATTCCGGCTTGAGGCTATTGGCTTTTTCTATCCCCTGTGCCAAGACCCAAACTTCGTCCCAAGCCATCAGGGCGTCATCGATAAACGCCTCCTTGGGATACTTTGCTTCCCACCTCTTCTTAACTTCTTTCATCATCTTTGTTGCCTCGGGGGCGCCGCCATATGCCTGATTGCATATGATATCGAAACTGTTTTTAGCCCCAACAGTGGTCGGTATCAATAAAGGACTAGCTGAGCCGAACGATATGATGGGTCCCTTGAAGCCCTGTTCCCGTATTGCCTTGATCTCATAAGCCACCGTATCCGGACCACCGCCGTGGATAATGAAAATGGCGTCGGGCTTGTGCTTCAGAAGGGAAGTAGCAAAGGGATACCAATCCGTCCAACCGTAGTCCAAAGTCTCCCCACCAACCACCTTAAACCCCGTCGCTTCAGCCGTGTCTACCGCCTCCTTAACCATCCGGGTGAAAGTTCCAGCATTGGCTACACCATAGACCAACTTCTTCACATTTGGATAGGTTTTCTGTAAATACTTGAAGAAAGAATCATAAGAGAGGGTGATCGTCGGCATGTTTAGAACCAAAAGTGGATTGTCAGGTCCCAAGCCCCATTGATCTTCTCTGTAGGGATCCATCGTGTATAAAAGCACGTGCAGTACCCCGGCGGGCTTGGTGACGCTGTAAATCGCTTCTGAACAGGGGTTCAAAACATCTCCAATCACAAAGTTGACTTTGTCCTGATAAACAAGCTTATTGGTGGCAGCGGCGGCTGCCTCAGGACTTGCCTTGCTATCCTCGTGTACGAACTCTATCTGATACCTGTCACCCTCCACCTTCAGCCCACCTTGCTCATTCAGCCAATCAGCAAATAGATTAAACCCACGACCCCAGGTTAGACCAATCACACCAAGAGGTCCGGAAATCGGCGACACCGTGCCGATCTTAAGGATTTTGGCACCTGCTGCCTCCTTCGCATAATAATTACCGCCAACAAATGGCATTACCACCAGAGCTAATAGCAGTAAACCTATACATCCTACCCATAATTTTTTCCTATCCATTTTTCTTCCCTCCTTTACCCGGTTAGAAAACCCAGCTTCTTGGAGCGGGGACCGGGATAGAATTCCTTTTAGAGCGAACACGGGGTCTAAAGCCCCGTGTGAGCCATCCCGTTGGAAGGTCAGAGACCTTCTAACGGGGTTTACGGTAGCTCAGGTGTAACCCACTTAACCATCTTTATCTCGTTGCCTTGGATGACGCTAATCGGAACGGGTCTCACCAGTTCTCTATTTACTCCAAGCGTCGCTAAGCCTCCCATGTGGCCGGGACCAAAAGCCGTCTTGAGACTACCGGGCTTGCTCATACTCTCCAGAGTCTTCACGACCGCTTCCGCCTTGAGGCTCTTGGCTATTTCTATCGCCTGGACCAAGACCCAAACTTCATCCCAAGGCATCAGGGCGTCATCGACCCAAGCGTCCTTGGGATACTTGGCCTCCCACCTCTTCTTAACGTCTTTCATCGCCTGCGGTGCGTTGGGGTCGCCGGCAAATGCCTGGTTGCACATGACATCGTAACAGTTTTTAGCACCAGCGCCGGCCAATACGAATACAGGGCTAGCTGAACCCAACGACATGATAGGTCCTTTGAAGCCCTGTTCCCGCACTGCCTTAACCATCAGAGCCATCTGGTCCGGACCGGAATGTTCAACAGTGATAGCATCAGGCTTGTACTTCAGAACGGCGGTCGCAAAGGGATAGAAATCCGTCCAAGCATAATCATAACGTTCCTCACCCACCACTTGAAGCCCACTCTCCTCAGCCGTCTTCTTAGCCTCCTCAATGATCCGTTTGAATGGATAAGTGCTTTCAGAATGAACCACCTTCTTCACTTTTGGATAGGTCTTGGCCAAGTAATCAAAAAAGGGTTTATAGGCAAGATTTGTTGTCGGCATAAGCAGAACCAAAAGCGGATTGTCAGATCCTATGCCCCACATGTCTTCTCGATAAGGGTCTTGTGTGTAGGTCAACACGTGCAGGACTCCAGCTGGTTTAGTGACCTCGTAAATCGCTTGTGAAGCGGGAGTCATCACTTCTCCCATCACAAATTTTACCTTGTCCTGGTGGACGAGCTTATTAGCAGCAGCGGCTGATGCCTCAGGACTTGCCTTACCATCCTCGTGTATGAATTTTATCTGATACCGGTCACCCCCGACCTTCAGCCCACCCTGCTCATTTATCATGTCGGCACATAGGTCAAACCCCCGATCCCAGGCTAGACCAATCGCGCCGAGAGGTCCGGAAATCGGCATCACCGTGCCAATCTTGAGGATTTTGGCACCTGTTGCCTCTTTCGCATAATAACCACCGCCAACGAGTGGCATGACTACCAAAGCCAACAGTAGCAGACTTATGAATCCTACCCAGTATTTTTTTTCACACATTTTCATTTCCTCCTTTACAGTTCTTTTAATATCTTGAGCCTTTTCTATCCCCCGATTGGCACTATCACCTCCTTTTCCTTAATTCTATCCAGAGGCCGTCTTAGGTTATTATATCTCCCCCCCTCTTCTTGTCAATTACAAAATACCTTGTCCCGTCGATTTCCCCTTCGGCATCATGTGACAAAAAACATTTTCGAATTCAACTCATAAATGCCTTGCAGTGTCCGCATTCTGTTCAATCTAAACCCGTTGTCAATCGAATTTTGAAGGTTTGCCCACAAGGCCGACAAGGCCGACCATGTCAAACGTATGCCTTACCCTAGAGACCCCATGTAGGCCTTCTGAGTTTCCGGGTCGGACAAAAGTTCATCTCCTTTGCCCATTAAGGTGATTTTGCCGGTCTTCAGGACAAAAGCTTGATGAGCAATCCTCAATGCCTGATGGATGTTTTGCTCCACGAGCAGAATGGTTACCTGCTGTGCATTCAAATTGGCAATGGTCTCGAATATCACTTTTACGATAATGGGGGCCAGTCCCAAGGAAGGTTCATCGAGCATAAGAAGCTTCGGTCTTGACATGAGTCCCCTTCCTATGGCTATCATTTGCTGCTCTCCTCCACTTATCTTCCCGGCAAGCCGGTTTTTCCTCTCTTCGATGATCGGAAAGAGATGGGCTACCCATTCGAAGGTTTCCTTCGTAAAGGGTCTGGCCCGTTTTGTGAAAGCGCCTAGTTCCAGATTTTCCATGACGGTGAGCTGTGAAAACAGCTCTCTGCCCTCGGGTACAAGGGAGATCCTCAGGTCCACCATGACGTTGGCATCCTCTCCATCCACACGGGATCTGAGGAATTCTATCCGCCCGGAAGAGGGACGAAGCAAACCTGCGAGCGTCTTTAGGATTGTTGATTTCCCAGCACCGTTGGAACCTATAATGGAATAAACGTCCGATTCCCGAACGTGAAAAGTGATGTCCCAGAGGGCTTGGGCATCACCGTAGTGGACATCCAAGTCGATCACTTCAAGCATGTGATTCTCCAAGATAAGCCTTCTTCCCCTCTTACCGTATTTGGCGCCCACAAGCACATTCTCAAGAGCCGCCATGCTGGGATTGATACGAACCAGTTGGAACGTTCTGACAATGTCCCTTCTACAGATTTGATGAGGTTTGAGACCAACCCGGTCTTTCCCATCGAAACGGTTAGATCCTTCATTTGGACGAAAGATGCCCGTAATGACATTGAAGAGGGCTGTCTTTCCAGCTCTATTGGGTACGATTTAGGCACATTCGACCTCTGGATTTTCTGGGTGGAAGAATGTCGTGAATCATGGAGGGAAAACCGGAATTCTCGATATATCTGATCTTGATCGCCTTAGTAATGGATTGGGTTCCGGCTAGTCTATGCCCCGTTAGCAAGCCCTCTATTTGTGACGGTCCAGTGGTAGTTACTTTCTGTCTGATTCTCCCCGTAGAGCTTTATATATAAAAAAACTCGGTTTTGTCAAGCGTTTTTTGGGCACATGTTATAGAATGACCATTCATTTACTAACCTGCTTTTCAGCCAACTCAAATCATCGGGTTTTCGAATTATCTTGTGGAAGATTGACTCCCATTCTGAAAAATGATAATAATGGATCAATCCAACTGAGGAGGTAGAAGGAATGATAAAGAGCACAGAACACTTCAGCTTCACCGTGAGTAATCTTGATGATACCCTTCACTTTTTTTGTGATATGCTTGGACTGAAGGCGTCACCGATTGCAGAGGTAGATAACGAAGATGTTCAGAAGATCATAAAGATGCCTGGTGCCCGTTTACGCATATCCATTGTGCAAACTCCAGACGATAGAAAAATCGAACTGATTGAGTATGTCAAACCAAAGGGCAAGAGAATTGACCTAAAGACATGTAACGCCGGCGTGGGACACATTGCTTTCTTGGTAGTCGATATTCAAAAGATGTATGATGATCTTGCCAAAAAGGGGGTGAAGTTTAACTCCGCACCTGTCTGGGCAGTAGGTAACGAGGGTACAGGTAAATGGGGTGTATGCTATTTAAAAGGACCTGATGATATCACTCTGGAATTAGTTGAAATAATAGAATAGAAAATCCCAACAGGGTCTTCTTGATTGGAGGTGGATATGGCTGAGATTAGCAAGGAGAAGCTTCTATGGTTTTATGAACGCATGCGACTGATCCGAACATTTGAGGATCGAGTCGCGGACCTCTTCGGTCAGGCAAAACTGCCGGGGTTTGTTCACCTATACGCCGGAGAGGAAGCTATTGCCGTAGGGGTAATGGCTCATCTTTCAGATCGTGACAGGATCACCTCCACACACCGAGGACATGGTCACTGCATCGCTAAAGGGGTGGATATCAAAAAGATGATGGCAGAGCTCTATGCTAAGGCTACCGGGTTATGCAAAGGTAGAGGCAGCTCAATGCACATTGCTGACATTAGCAAGGGCATGTTGGGAGCCAATGGGATTGTTGGGGCCGGCGGTCCAATCGCCTGTGGCTCTGGTCTGACTTTGTCTGTGAGAATAATCTGTATGCAGTGTCCACCCCAAGCAGTTATCATTGTGCAGCCGGGGAGATATGTGCTCGGGCGGCGGCGTATGACATCCCTGGTTTAGCCATTGATGGGACGGACGTGTTTGCTGTTTATGAGGCTTCAGGGGAGGCTGTTGCCCGGGCGAGGCGAGGCGAGGGACCAAGCTTGATTGAAGCTCGAGCTTTTCGCTACTATGGCCACTTTGTCGGAGATCCGCAGACTTATAAGACTAAGAAGGAGATAGAGGGCTATAAGGCCCAAGATCCGATTACCGCATTCAGAAAGCGCGTTCTAGAGCACAAGCTACTCTCGGAAGCTGAACTGGCGAAGATAGACGATTGGGCCAAAGAAGAAGTAGAGAAGGCGGTTCGTTTTGCAGAGGAGAGTCCTTATCCAGCTATAGAGGAGTGTCTCACGGATGTCTATGTAAGTTATCCCAGGGAGGAGGTAGAGCCATGACAAAACGAACCTTGACCTTCCGTGAAGCCCTCAATGAAGCCATCCGTCTGGAGATGCGCCGGGACCCGACAGTGATCTTAATAGGGGAAGACGTGGCGGGTGGAGCCACGCTCCCACATCTTGAAGCAGAAGGAGGAAGTGAGTGGGGGGGTGCTCTGGGAGTAACCGTTGGGTTGGCGAAGGAGTTTGGTCGGAAGCGGGTACTGGATACTCCCATAAGTGAATCAGCCATTATGGGCGCAGCAGTGGGGGCAGCTGTCACAGGGCTTCGGCCAATTGCCGAGCTGATGTTCGTAGATTTTTTTGGGGTGTGCATGGACCAGATTTACAATCAAGGAGGAAAATTTCGCTACATGTTTGGAGGCAAGGTCCAGGTCCCCGTTGTCATCCGGGCCACAATTGGAGCCGGCTTGCGTGCAGGGGCACAGCATTCCGGTTGCCACTATTCTGTCTTTACTCACATGCCAGGTCTCAAGACCGTGGTCCCATCTACTCCTTACGATGGCAAGGGGCTTTTAATCTCAGCAATTCGCGACCCTGACCCGATCCTCTTTTTCGAACATAAGCTTCTCTACGGTATGAGTGGTGAGGTGCCAGAAGGTGATTATACTATTCCCCTCGGTGTAGCTGACATCAAACGGAAGGGAAAAGATGTGACTGTGGTGGCGATAGGCCGTATGGTCCACTTTGCCTTGGAAGCAGCGGAGAAACTTGCGAAGAATGGGATGGAGTTGGAAGTGATTGATCTTCGGACTCTATCGCCATTGGATCACAAAACCGTACTGGAGTCGGTAAGAAAGACGCACCGGTTGGTGGTGGTAGACGAGGACAACCCAAGGTGCAGTATGGCCTGCGATATCATAGCATTAGTGAGTACAAAGGCTTTTGATGATCTGGATGCACCGCCCCGGATGGTGACAGCACCTCACACTCCAGTACCCTTCAGTCCGCCGCTGGAGGATTATTACATACCGAGCGTTGAGAAGATTATTTCCACAATCAAATCTCTGGTTTCATGACATTAACAATATTGTCTATAGATTTTTTAGCCGGAAGAAACATTTCCAAATCCCCCCAACCCCCTTTGCCAAAGGGGGGCAAAGGGGAATTTATGATTTGAATGGTTCGGGCCTAGTTGCCCTGTACCACGTTAGGTTCAGGGCCTGCCGGTAGCCAGGGGTGATGCAGCCGTCATGAAAGATTGTTAAGAAATGGCAACAGTCGGAATCATTGCAAATCCAGCTTCAGGGAAAGATATCAGAAGACTTGTTGCTCATGGGTCGGTCTTTACCAATCAGGAGAAGGTAAATATCGTCCGGCGGGTACTTCTGGGCCTTCAGGCCACTGGGGTAGAAGAGGCTATTTTCATGCCTGACTACTTCGGCATCGGTGCGAGGGCCGTTGATGGAGTCAGGCTTGCTCTGAAGACATCAACGTTGCAGATGCCTTTGCGAGGCACCCAGGAGGATTCTACCGAAGCCGCAGCACGCTTTCGAGAGTTGCAGGTAGGCTGTATCATAACACTGGGAGGGGATGGTACGAATCACGCTGTAGCCAAAGGCTGCGGGAAGATTCCCCTCCTCCCCATCTCTACCGGCACGAATAATGTTTTCCCATGCATGGTCGAAGGAAGCATTGCAGGACTTGCTGCCGGGGTGATCACCTCACAGATTGTTAGATTGGATCGAGTGTTTCAACAGACCAAACGATTAGAGATTGAGAGGAATGACCAAATGATTGACATTGCTCTCATTGATGTTGTGGTCTATGACGATGTCTTTCTAGCATCGCGTGCTGTATGGAATATGTCCAAAGTGCGGGAGATTGTCTTGGCACGGGCTGACCCAAGCAACATCGGACTCTCCTCGATCGGCGGATGCCTCTACCCGGGATCCCTCGATGAGAAGCACGGAATCCATATTAAAATCGGCCAAGGAGACCAGAGAGTCTTGGCTGCCATTGCCCCTGGATTGATCAAACGCATTGATATCGAAAGCCACGGCCTCATCAAGCTCAATGAAGCAGTGGAAGTCAACCACAAACCCTCCGTTCTTGCCTTGGATGGAGAGCGAGAGGTCGAGACGGGAAAGAAAGACCGTATCTCCATCCGGCTGACTAACAACGGACCTTATGTGGTTGATATTAAGGGAGCCCTCAAAGAGGCTGCCCAAAAGGGGTTTTTCATAAACCGTGACACTTAAGCGTTTTGAAATGGAATGAGACAGGCCCCCGGCCAGAAATGCTTCCAAGGCTTTAGAATATTGGCTTTTTTCAGTAGTCTTTAGTTTAGAAATCTCGGAGGTGAGAGAATGGCGGTTCAGATCGTTGCACCGAAACTTGGAATGAGCATGAGCGATGTAAAAATAGTGGAATGGAAAGGGAAGGAGGGCGATTGGATAGAGAAGGGAAATGTGGTTCTTGTCATCGAGACGGAGAAGACCGAGTGGAATGTTGAGGCCGGGGCTTCGGGTTTCCTCCATATTATGGTTCAAGAAGGGGGAAAGGCTAAGATAGGGCATGTGGTTGGTCTGATTGCAGGAACCAAGGAGGAGCTAGAAAAACTCCAGAAGGAAACCCCGCGTGAACTATTGACCGGGGAAGCAAAAGAAGCTCCAGCCGCTGAAGCCGGACATGCGAAGCCCGGGGCTTTAGGGATTGAAGCAGTAGGCAAAGGACGTATTCGCATCTCACCAGTAGCTCGAAAGATGGCGGAAGAACATATGCTGGACCTAACACGTATCGCAGGTACTGGTCCCGACGGCAGGATAGTGAAGGAGGATATTGAAAGGGCTATCGAGAAGAAAGGGGCACCTCCTCCGCAAGAAGGAAGCCCCGATCTCTACCAGGGCAGGAGGATAAGAGAGTCGATTCCCCTTAGAGGGATGAGGGGCGTAATCGCCGAGCGGATGCATGGCAGTCTATCGAGCTCCGCCCAGTTGACCTTCCTGGGGGAGTTCGACGCTACCGATCTTGTCAAGCTTCGAGAAGCTCTTTTGAATCGAGAAAAGGTAATTGGGGCCAAGATCACGTATACAGAAATCCTGGTGTACGTCATCGCAAGAGTTCTCAAAGATCATCCCGACATCAATGTCAGTCTGATTGAGAATGAGATCAAGGTGTGGGAGGACATCAACATAGGGGTTGCCGTTGCCTTGGGCAAGGAGGGCTTACTCGTCCCGGTGGTAAAGCAGGCGGACAAGAAATCGCTTGTCGAGATCTCCCGTGAGGTAAAGAACTTAGTGGAGAAGGCAAGGGATAAGAAAATCTTACCGGATGAGGTGACGGGTGGAACGTTTACTCTTACGAGTATAGGGGCCATAGGAGTTAGTTATTATCAGACGCCGATCATCAATCAACCGGAGTCAGCGATCCTGGGAATCGGTCCGATCATGGAGAAACCTGTGGTGAAGAATAGCCAAATCGTTATCGCGCCAATGATGCCATACAGCTTGACCTTCGATCACAGGGTAATCAATGGCTTTGGAGCAGAGCAATTCCTCATAAGCCTGAAGGAATTGGTGGAAACCCCAGGCCTGCTTTTAGTTTGACAATCGTGATTTAGATAGCAAGACTCTGGACCTCGGACATCAGACTGAAGAGAAGAAACATGAATCACTAGGGATTTGGGGAGAAATACTCTTCTTTCTCCCTATCTCCCTCATTCCCCATCGTCATTGCAGAGAAGTCTGGGGCTGATATCTGAAGTCCGGTGCTTGAATATCAGTTTTGTGAAGGGTGAAGAGAAGGAGATATAGCATGGAAGATCGGGACGTAGTAATCGTAGGGGGTGGGCCGGCTG
>JBEKDJ010000344.1:0-5374 GCA_050014415.1 Thermodesulfobacteriota bacterium
GGCCTGCTTCATCGAGATATTTCGTATAAAAGCGATCGGCAACAGATACTAGCAGTTCCATTTCTTCTGCCTTGCGGGCGGCACAACACAATTGCCAATGTGTTAAATCAATTTCGTGCCAGGACGCCACATAGGCCGAAATTGCCTCTTCAGCTGTTTTCAAGATTGCAGCAGCCTGAATTGCCCTATTTATCTTCTCAACCATTTCAACCAGCTTTAAAACCAAATCCCATCCAGGTATTTCCCCCGTCCCCTTTGCCCAGAACCCTTTCGATTCTTCTAAAGCCTCACCCTGATGCTCTTGTAAGTAAGCTTCGATAACGGCCGCGCCTCCCCCGAGCTCCTTAAGTCCCTTCAGGAACTTCATCCAACGGTCAACAGCCAGAGAACGCAGGGCTTGAGGTCTCCCGCCCTTTTTATTCGCCCAAGAGAATAGGTGAATGGTCTTTTCAATCTGTAGTGCCCAATATCGGTAGGTTTCAAGGTAATCTCGATGCATCATCCAAAGATGAAGGAACTCGCGTAATGACGAACGCAGAGATTGCTGCGGCAATTTTGTTGGAAAAGGAAAGTCGTCAGGTTCTCCTGTGGCATCATATATTTCAAGCATGACCAGGGATTCGACGAATTCTTCTGCCCAGGCTTGTGGATTGGCGTCAATCTTGCTCCCTTCGGCGTAATGGGCACTTACTTGGGAACAGAACTCTTTAGCAATGCAAGCTTTTTCCAGCTGATCCCACTCCCGCCCTGGGTCTGCCAGAAACCTGAGAAGCCGTTCTTCAAGGTTACCTACAATACTTTCTTCAATTACGGCTAAAGAAAGTATTCTGGAAGTCCAGAACGTATCGTTGCTCGTTATATGTGCACAGACATATTTCGCGAGAGGGGAATCACCCCCGCCCCTCCAGAGCGGGTCTTGTTCAGCACGCTTGGTCGGTAGAGGAACGCCGTGCTTTTTTAGAAACCCAAAAAGGGTTGGAGGTTTCCCGTCAATCAACCAGGTCAGCCCGCTATAGGCGTATTCGAGCAGGCAATCAAGTCTTGTGCCATCGTGAGCGGTCACTGCCAAGTCATCCCGGCTATCGGGTATCCATAATACCACTTTCTTGCCGGCTCCAGGCCCAATCTCAATGGCCCACTTGAGCCAAAGGGCACCTTTGTTATCGATTTTATTAAGAGCCAGGAAGACAAGGTTGTTGGATGCAAACTGTTCTTCAATAGCCGATAGGATGCCGCTAAATTCAGCCTTGGCATCACACCAAAGTCCAACTCGTGCCCTACTATCTCGGGAAAAAAGATCGTTAAAATCTTGAACTAACCAGTCGAGGATCATGGAGCACTCCTCTTCGGTAATGGTAAACCACAAACTTCTCGAATCTTATCGATGATTACCATCTCACGTATTTTTAGGAATTCTTTATAGGTTGCCACTACTTCTTGGTCTGGAATGTCATCGGCGGCAGCCTGCATGGTTTCAACAGCATCATTTGGCAAAAAGTGAGGCATTAAAAGCGATCCCGAGGTTCCGGATGGAAATATCTCTTTGCTTTTTATGTACTCCGCTGGAGCCTTGTCATGTATCTTACCATTTGTCTCATCGCTAATAAGCGTCCGATTTACTATATTATTGGTTTCAACTTTGTTGGTAAGACCATGACGCTTGAGGTATGCGTGCGGATACACATGATGATCCTGCAAATCCTGCAATGAGATACTCTCACCTCTTCGCCAGTCCCGCGCTCCGTTGAGCGCCAACAGGCAGAAGATGCCACTATAGACTGTACTCGAAGAACTGGCTGAATCTCGAACCGTGTACCCCTCTGTGCCGATGCGTGCCCGAGCCTCTGCAAAGATAGCGGGTTCAGGGGCCCCATCGATCCAATGCCCTAACAGCTCGGCATAATCTTTTCTTGATTTACTTTCAACCGCACTGGAGTACCGTTCCAGAAAGACGTTGGACCAGTACCAACGGCGTAGATCTTCACGCGGACCTTCGCCAAGTTTGCGATCTTCAATCTCAGCACGCAATGCCGCAAGAACAGGAATGAGTCCAAAACCTGGCAACCACTTGCGATCAAAAACACCGAAGCCATCTTGTCCCATGTGGGTAACAAGTTCAAGGGCTCGGTCTATGGCGGAAGCCGCTCTGTACCAATCTTTTTCAAATTCCTCAGGTTTAAGGTTAATCAAAATCCTGGGTTTTGGATCAAGTCCTCGTAGTAATGCAAGTGTTCGAAGCATCAATACCCCGAACTTGTTTGTATCCACCTTCGCTTCAGACCACTCGGCCAGGCGCTTGTTCTCCTTGCATGCCTGTTCCCATAAGTCGTGCAGCTTGATTCCACGAGGATACAAACGGGCTGTAAGCAAATCATAGATCGAAAGCTCAACCCCGGTCGAGTTGAGTTTTTCGAAAATTGCACATACACGCCCGATGGAATCTGGATCTGCATCCTCCACCCGGGGTAGCTCTACAAGGGGTACCTCGAAAGTCTGAAAGTCACTAATCGCCTTCGTCCAGGGATCCCTCCATTCCTCTCGGAACCGTTTATGATTCTCAGGTTCGTTTTCCCGTAACCAATCATCAAGACCGTCACGCCATGTGAGAAAGTCTTGCGATTTTAGCAGCCGGGCGCAAGGCAGGATACGCCGTTGGTATTGAACTTCAGGCTGATCGAGGCCATCGAGATCTCTTTTTTGGCGATCAAAAACAATCTCATCGTTATAAGGATCCTCAAGGAGCAGGTTGAGATCCAGGAAAAACCATCGCCGCTGGCTTGAATCCTTAAGGCTCAAATCGGGAGCAGTCAGAGCGTAGAGCAGAGCCGACAGTCGCTGCTGACCATCAAGAATGAGAAGCTCGGGATTGGGTTTTTTGAAGATTGGATTGGCACCTCTCAGAAAAACTGGTGCGAATGGCGGTCTATATGGATCGCAGCGCAGTAATAATAGAGATCCAATAAAATACCGCCTTAAGACGGACCGTAAGAGATCAGCAACCTCATCCCTGCGCCAAACGAAGTCACGCTGAAAATCAGGCAAGCAGAGCTTTCCGTCTTTTGTCTGTTCTACCAACCCAACTAACTTTCGTTTATCGGGCATAATTTCCATCAGTTTCTCCCTTCCGGAGCAAGCAAACTCTTCACATCTTTAGTAGCCAAAACATCCGCAGCCAGCAGACCTAACCTCTGAACCGGTGCTATGTTCACCCTAACCCCATCATTGATATCCGGATCCCATCCCACCGGCTGCTCCTCAGGTTTCTTCCAAGGACACCATATGCGCGCCTCACGATCCCGCCCTTCAAGTAACTGTCGTAGTCGTTCATCAAAATCCTGAATATCCAATATCTTCCTCTCTAAGTCAGCAATCTTAGCCAATGTCTGCCGATCCATTTCCCCAGATTGTGCTTCACCAATCTGCTTGCGAAGCGATTCAAGTACCTCTCGCACATGACGAGCCCTTAGGATAGTAAGTCTGTTCTTGTCAAACTTGTGGTAGTACACAACAACCTGGAATGTACCTTCCTTACTTGTTAGATGCCAAGCGATCGGCCGTTTCTTGAACTGAGAGACGTGCCGTCTAAAAAAATCTCGTTCAAACCAACGTTCAAGAGTTATTGCTTTCTGCTTCCCCCATTCGTCTCCCTGCTTCCAACCAAGAATCTGCCCTGCCTCGATTTCAACCGATGGTCCCCGTTCCGGAGTAAATTCCTCGTCAAGGAATCGGTGGAATCGTTCGATGAGAGTTTCCTCGCCTGCACCTGGTGTTAGCGGGATGATTCCGTCCTCATCAACCCATTTTTGACCAATGAAGGACCTCCCTTCCTCCTTCTCATAGTGATCTTGCATTGGCCACCTGTGACCAAGCAAACGCAACAGATTAACAGAGAAATAATCCTCCGTCTGGCGCTTCATTTCCGGAGCACACACCAGCCCTTCTTCTCGACGCATTTGTTCAAGTAACCAATAAATCGAGATGGGATGAATCTCCATCTTGTGCGAGAGCTCTTCAAGGAATGTCTCGGATGGGATGGAAATATGCATGGCAGCCGGAGCCATGTCATCACCTTCGTCTACATCTCCTATATCTTCGCCCTCCCCTTCTTCCTCAGCTCTTCCTCCTGGCCCAGCGATATATGATGCACGCAATTGGTCCTTAATTCGAATCAGTTGCTCCACCGATAACGAAACGCGACCATGATCCTTGATAGAGTCTTTAATTGTTTCCGGGATTGGCGATAGGCCAACAGGAGAATTGGGGAAAATATCGTACTTGTCAACCAAGGGGTGCCAACCCGAGGGTGTGCCGATCCCAGCATTCTTAAACTCTACCATTTCTAAGTTTAGATGTTTGAAAACAATTTCCTCCACAAAGGCTTGGCATGTAACAAGAATAATCCCAACATATTCTTGGAGGTCAGGCTGATGCCAAGATGAACAACTGGGATGTTTCAGATTCAAAGTATTTCTAAAACGTAGGGAGGTAAGGTCCTCCGAAAGAAGATATTTCTTGAATTCCATTGCGGTTTCCGCAACAGTTGCTAACAGCTCAGTCTTCTTCTCAAGGAGATTAGAGATTGGGATCGCATAAATATCCCCAATCTCCGTGTTATTACTTGGGTTTATTGTGTAGGTTATATATGCAGCATAATGAGTATTTAGAAGAGAGATCAGTGCATGAAGGGTTTGCATATCTTTCGCTTTTAATACAGGACCACCATAATCTGATATGCCATGTTCCACATAACGAACCGTTAAATTACCTCGGGTGATTTTACTAAAGGATAAACCCGGATGGGTCCAATACTTTTGCTCGGTACACCGGCCAATGAACGATTCTTTGTAGTATCTTACAGCAGTTTCTGACCAATCTATTAAAGTCTCCTCATTTCCAAGCCATCGTGAAGGGCTTCCACCCTTTGAATACGTACGCCAGATTGTACCAATTCTGTTTACGGGCACCTCCCAGCAGAGGCGCAGGAAACGTTGGTTATTGCCTGTGCGACTTCCATTAATGCTGGATAGATACTTTCGGACAAAAACACCCTTTTCTATGATGGGAAAAAGTGATCGAGGCAACGAGTAGAGAATTGAAGTGCCCGGCAGAAGCAACAAGCTGCTTTGTTGAACTACGTAAAAATATTTTATTGCACTTGACGAAATAATTCTAGAGAGGTTTTCAGATTTCTCAATATACGATGGGAAATGCCTAGCATCAACAACGACTGCTTCATGTTTTTGTGATAACTTTCTTGAGAGTACCCAGTTCTTTCGTCAAGATAGCCTAATTTTGCCTTCCTTTGCAAGTTTAATTTTCATCTGCGAGTGTTGAATAGTGAGATCGACCCACTGCTGGATGAGTTTTTTGAATC
>JBEKDJ010000345.1:0-5344 GCA_050014415.1 Thermodesulfobacteriota bacterium
CAAAGGCAGGTGTCATATATGATCCTGCCTTTCTTATTTATTTCCTTCGGTAATCATCAACTCGCAGGTTATCTCGCCATTAAAGATAAGTAGGTGTTATCCTCGCCCACCTTTTCTGAGGATTCCTTCCTTGAATTGATGATTCCCTAAATCTACCCTTGTATACAAGCAGATAAGGCTCAATAAGGAATTGGAGGTCCCTTAGAGCATATTTATGGAAAGAATTTTGAGTTTTTATGAAAATCTTCTCCACTTTTAGGTTTCTTTAAACTATCATATTTCTCAAAATCCATTTAGATACAAGATATTATAATCATCCTGGCAGATTGGTATTAGAATTGCCATATCTTATTTGAGAATTATTCTATCAAGTAATAAAGGAGCCTGTTTTTGAGAGAATATGACACAAGGATTCTCAAGGACAGGAGAATCCGGCCCGCTCCTGCTTTAAGCAGGTTTACTATTTGTGGGCGAAGGAGAACATTCCGGAGAAAGGAGGACCAAAGGAGAGGGGGTTATGTAGACCAATATCATCCAGGTTTACTGCTCCTGCTTATTTTGTGTATCGGGTTAAACATTCTGGATGCATTGTTCACAATGACAATTCTGGATGATGGTGGGTGGGAGATTAACCCCGTTGTCAGCTCTGCCATCCAACTCTTCGGGGATAGGTTCTGGGTCTGGAAATTTGCTATTGTCTCCGTTCCTTTGATTCTGCTGTGCCTCCACAGTAAATTCAGATTTGTTGTGCCAGCTTTGGTAATGATGACTGCCATCAATATCGCTGTTGTCTTGTATCAGACCTTCCTGTTTATCTACTGAAAGGGGATTGGAATATGGTACTTTATAGATTTTACCGCCTTGACCCGGCAGAGGGATACCAGATAATTGGAGTTCTGCCTGAAAGAAGAAAGAATCCCAAAAGAATAACTCAGGAGTCCATTCTGAACTGGCGAGAGACAATTTTGGGCAATGGCTTAAATACTGAAGATACTTTTTTCAGTCTCTTGTACGTTAATTCTTTTGCGCCACCGGCATAAGGTAACGCTATCCCTTCTTCTTGACCTCATAAATTCTTCCTGATAAACTCCTTGATAATTTCATGGTGGGGTTCATATAATGAAGTGCGATCGTTGTGTAGAGCCGTGGTTTATGAACAATTCTTCGGTAATCAAGAAGATTTTTGGAGTGGAGGTGTATCTTCTGCGGCGAGATTGTTGACGATGTGATTCTAGAGAACCGGCAATGGCTCAAAAAGGGAATTGTCTCTGACAACAAGAAAGATAGAGCATCCATCCCAAGAAGGTAAAGGAACTCATCGATATTTGAGTAGCTTAGGGGAACGGTAAGAAATTCGTGTTCCGGGTTTAGAATTTTGTCATATAAAAACCTTTCAATGAGAGGAAGGAGAAGGTTTCAGTGAAATCAGTGGAGTCCTTCTGCGAGAAAGCAATAGAGATGGGGATCGAGGGAGCAAAGATCATTGACCCTGGTTCCATTGTAACCGCCGAGTGGGTGAGAATGAAATGCCAATACGGATGCCACCGTTTCGGGATGAGCCTTTGCTGCCCTCCCCGCACGCCTACCCCAGACATGACTCGAAAGATCATCGACTCCTACCAGAAGGCAATCCTGCTCCATCAAAGATTAGTTAAAGGCAAAGAGTGGAGAGAAAGGAGAAGGACTTTCAGCAAAGCTATTGTTCGGCTTGAAATCGAGATGTTTCTCGATGGGTATTACAAGGCCTGGAGCATGAGGTCTGGTCCTTGTGATCTTTGCAAGGAATGTAACCTTTCCGGTTCATGTAAACACGGACTTGAGGCGAGACCTTCGATGGAGGCATGTGGTATTGATGTCTTCAAGACCGCAAGGGACAATGGATTTCCAATTGAAGTTGTGCGGACACGTGATGAGGAAATGAATATTTTCGGGTTGGTTTTAGTGGAATGATGTCTATTCCGACATGCCGCAGGCGGCCCGTATCCCATCTTTTTCCACGTATCCCTTATTTTTCAATCTCTTTTACTAGCCTCTTCCCGTATTCCTGGCATCTCTTTTCAACTTCTTTATCACTTTCACCATCCACGCGCAGGATACCCTGAACGACTTTCATCCCGTGGTGAAGTCCCAAAGCGACCTCAAGCATCTTCAGACAATCCTTACCATTACTATTTGTTCCAGCGGATGTGAAGATACCGGCCACTTTCCCCTTCAATTTACCGCCACCATAATGAACAATAGATTCATCAATTACCTTTTTTACTTGCCATGCCATGTTGGAAAAATAGGTGGGTGAACCAAGAACGATTCCGTCATAATTTGGGAGAGAAGAAATCACAAATTTAACAGCATCTTCTACCGTGACATTTATGGCACTTGTCTTCATTGCCTCGGCTATCGCCTTCGCCATCTTCTTAGTGTTCCCGCCCCCGCTATAATAAAGAATCAACACCTTTTTAGAAGACATCTTTCACCTCCTTAGTATTTGAACTTGGGCATTTGAAATTCGCGTTCTAACCTCACTAACTCTTTCTAGAAGTTTTTTGCCTGAAAAGCCGTGATCAGTTGTTCCACTCTTCTTTCCCCGCATTTTGGGCACTTCACCTTCCCAGCATCGTGCTCTGTAATGCTGAGAATGGTGGTAAACTTCTTTTTGCATTTCGTGCATCCATAGTCATAGCTGGGCATCCACTCTCCCTCCTTTCTTTGCTGGAATGGGATTCTCCAAACTATCTTCGAATTACCGACAACAAGACAAATAGAGTTGAATGACTATCACAGAATCAGTTTCAATAGGCATATAAGGGGTGAGGGTCTTATTCTTAATTTATGATTTCCCGAATTCCTCCATTCTCACTTCCGTCAGATGAAGAATGGGTTGGTTCTTCTCTCTCTTCCTACGGTTGTCTTAGGGCCGTGTCCCGGATAAACTACGACGTCATCACCCAGGGGGAAGATCTTTTCTCTGACATTGCGGATTAGGCCCTCATAATCCCCACCGGGGAAGTCCGTCCTTCCAATGGACCCTGCAAAGAGGGTATCCCCGACAAATACCATCTTGTCTGAAAAGAGCGAAATTCCCCCGGGGGAATGGCCTGGAGTATGGAGGACTTTCAACGAAATGTCGCCAAAGGTGATGATGTCGCCTTCTTCCAGATACCGGTCCGGGGGAGGGGAATTGTCAACATTCATCCCCCATGACCTACCGCTGGCTCCTTGGTGCAAGATCATGGGGACATCGGCACGGTGGATGAGGAGCTGAGACCCTGTCACCTCTTTAAGGCGCTTATTCTCCCCTGAGTGGTCAAAATGGCCATGGGTATTGATGATATAAACGCAGCGAAGCCTATCCTTGGCGAGGGCAATGAGGATCTTGTCTGAGTCGCCTCCCGGATCGATGACAGCAGCCTCTCTTGTCCGCTCGCAGCCCAGGATATAACAGTTCGCTTGCATCGGTCCGACAACTAGTGTTCTCACAATCATAACATACAAATTAATTATGGGGGAGCATCAGGAGGCAGAATGCCCTGTCCTATGTGTGGGGCATTCTACCATGTTTTTTCGTCAGAATTGGTATTAAACTTCACCTTTCTAACCACCGCTTACACTTAAATAATCCAGTGGGGATGCGTAGTCGCCAAATTCTTCACGATTTCAGGTAACCAATTCTCAAAGCCTTTTCCTAGGTAAAATCGAGGTAATAGTAGATCATCGTGTGATGAAATCACCCCCTCGTCTATAGCCCTCTTTGCCAAATAGGTATGCGGATAGATACGGACCCCAACAGTAATTTTTAGGTTGTCCAGCTTGAGCGAATCGACAAAAGCAAGGCTCTCTTCAACTGTCTTCCTTGTCTCACCAGGACTTCCCAGTAATAGAAATCCCATTCGTCTTATGTCCTCCTCAGATAAGCTTTCCGAAATTTGACGCACCTCTTTTTGGGTGAACCTCTTGTTCATATTTTTGAGGATTCTTTCAGAACCACTTTCAATCCCTATACTCACCTGCTCACAACCAGCTTTGGCCATAAGCCCTACAAGCTCTTTATCCACATGCTTCGGGTACAGGATGGCCCACCATCTTATGTCCAAGTCATGTTCAATTAGCTTACGGCAGATTTCCTTGGCATAAGAGGGTGGAAGGTTGAATGTATTATCAACGAAGTAGAACTGATGAATTCCAGCTTCTCGCCAGCAGGCGATCCACTCCACAATAACCTCCGGGGAATGTCTTCGAATAATCCGACCTTCAATCGTCCCTGTGGAGCAATAGCTACAGCCCAAGGGACATCCTCGCCTGGTCTGAACTGGCATCCAGAGGTGTTTCCTTTGAGAGGGTAAAGACCAGAGATCGGGATCCGGAAGGGGGAGTGTATCCAGATTTTTCGTAAATATTCTTTTGAATTGAAGGCCATCGCCAGGAAGAAAAAGGCCCGGTAATCCCGAAAGGGCGGCGCCACGTTCGATACGTTCTATCAAAGCCGGGAAAACCACCTCTCCCTCACCCTGAATGCCCATATCTGCACCCAAAAAAGATAGGGAGCTTTCTGGAAAAATGCTGTACCCTGCTCCGCCTAAAACGATAGGGGCTTCTGAAAGACCTCTACAAACCTTTACGATCTCTCTGACCGGATTCAACAATAACCTGGGACTCTCCATTCTTTGGTCATCAATGTTTCTCACCGATATACCGATAATGTCGGCGTGGAATCCTTCGATAGCTTCTTTTAGAACTGTCGGCGTATCTTTTTCGATCTCTAAATCCACCATAGCCGCATCGTGTCCTGCTCTTCTTGTTGAAGAAGCCACGCAGGCCAGGCCAAGGGGTAAGACGGGCATGCTTATCTTTTCCGTGTTAGCGGAGATAAAAAGGGCTCGCATGATTTAAATCTCAGGCTTACAAGCTTAACCTAAGGCTGGCCAATGTTCAATTTACATTTCTCTACATGGGTAGGCAGAGCGCTTTTGTCTTTCTCCGTCCAAAAGAATTTCCTACCAATCTCTCATACCAAGCAGAGAGCTAACGCACTTAAAGTGATTTCTTGCGGAGGCTGAAGTCAGAGATAGCCCTGTTTTTGTGAAGATTTTTCTTGATAATTGTTACTTTCCAGACCTATCTGAGAATGAGTAGTAGTAGGGTATGCCGTAAAACGTATGACTTGTCGGTTAAAGTCCGCCCGTGGGAGTTTGGCAGTTCGCCCACGTAACTTGAGGGAGATGTAAAGGGTAACCTGAAGCACTAAGTTTCCTGACGAAGGCTCCGTGAGGGAGCTAGGTAAACCTGCGGGTCGCAGCGTGAGCGAACCTGGATGTAGCCTCGAAATTTACAATGGAGTTGTCGACCC
>JBEKDJ010000346.1:0-7364 GCA_050014415.1 Thermodesulfobacteriota bacterium
GGGATTCCTCTCTTTGATCGCCCTGCACACCTCCCAACCCGACATCCCCGGCATTCCCAAATCGGTCAGGACAATATCATACTCTTTCTCATTAAATAACCGAATCCCTTCCTCCCCATTCTTCGCCACATTGACCTGATGGTTCACTCGAGTCAGTATCCGGCAAAGCACGCTTCTCACAGATTCCTCATCATCAATCACCAGAATTCGTGCCTCCTTCTTCTCTTTAATCAGCGGTGGCGAACTAGGCAGCCCTGGCGCCTCCTCCATGGCCCCCATACAAATCGGCAATGAGATGGTAAAGGTCGCCCCCTGCCCTACTTTGCTCTCTACATCGATCTCCCCTCCCATCCTTTTGATCACTCCATAGGACATACTCAATCCTAGACCCGTGTTACTAAAGGGTTTCGTCGTAAAGAAAGGCTCGAATATCTTTTTTCTTACCTCCTCCTTAATCCCCACCCCCGTGTCTGCAATCTCGATACATACCCTCTCGCCCCTTTGAAAGGTCCTTATCTGGACCCTCCCTCCTTCGGGCATCGCCTCTACGGCATTGAATAACATGTTGGTGATCACCTCCCTCAATTCTGAGGTGCTCCCTGCCACAGGGGGGATTTCCTCACAATGTGTAACCATCTCGATCCGGATCCCCTTGCCCTGGGCTTCATCCCGCCACTTCGGCCGGGTGATCTCCATCGCATCTCTGGCTATGGAGTTGACATCCAGTTTATGTGCGTCCTGATGAACCTTCCTTCTCGTAAACTCTTGAAGCCGTCGGACGGTCTGAGCGCTCCCTCTGGCTACCTTCTCAATCATCTGAAGGGATTCCTTAAACTCTCCATCTTTTACGTTGTAGAGCATCAACTGCGTATTTCCAAGGATCGCTGCCAGGGCATTGTTGAAATCATGGGCCACCCCACTGGCCATCTCCCCTACCGCCCGTAGCTTCTCAGCCTGAAGCAACTGCTCTTCCATCCGCTTCTTCTCCGTGATGTCCTTCAAAATGACGATCAGGTTGACATGCCCTTTCGAGTCTTTGATGCTGCGAGCACTGATCTCCGCATGCCTCACCCCTCCATCTTTACGAATAATATTGAGCTCAAAATGGGGGGATAACTTGATCCCCTTCCTCCGCTGCTCCTCTCGATCAGCCAACAACCTCTTGCTCTCCTCATCATGATAGTCTCTTAAATCCGTCCCAATGAGCTCCTCCCGGCTATAATCGAGAATCTCTGTGAATCTCTCATTGACATATTTAAACCGATAGTCGATACCAATCACACAGACCCCATCCAGAGTCCCTTCAATCACGGTCCTGTATTTTTGCTCCGATTCTCTGATCTCATTGAGCAGAAGCGAATTCTCAATCGAACCGGATAGCGCCGTGGCAACTTGTCTCAGAAAAGGAAAATGCCCTTCTGAAAAATGACTGACCTCCTGACTCCCAAAGTTCATGGTTCCAAAGACCTTCCCCTTATATTCCAATGGAAACACCAGTGAAGACTTCATCCCTTCTAAAAGAAGCTTCTGATCCATCCAGGAATGAGACTGCTCAATGTCTTGCACAATGACCCCAACTCCCGTCCTCACCACCTCTCCAAAGACGGTCCCTTCTCTCGGATAAATCGTCCCCTTCTCCAATCCCTCGCTCTCATCGCCCTCTTCTAACCCAAAATAGTGAAACCCTTCTCTTCCTCCATCCAAAAGCGTGATGCTCATCCGCTCAGAATCCAATACCCTCTTCAATTCAGAATGGACCGCCTCGATCACCTGTTTCACATCGGGGCTGGAAGCCAGGATCTTATTGATATTATTCACCACCTCTTTCTCTATCTCCAATCGCTTCTCTTCGGTGATCTCTCTGGCCAGATCGACCACCCCCACCATCTCCCCTGTCTCATCAAAAATAGGAAACGTATAGTATCGAAACAGGCCCTTTAGATATTGACTCTCCCTCTCTCCTGATCCATTTTTCTTTGTCCTCAATGTCTCCGTGATGTAACAGTCTTCACAAGGCTTATCGCTGTCATAGAAAACCTTAAAGCACTTCTTTCCGATCAACTCGTCCGGTTTTAAGCCCGTACGTTTGAATGTCGCCTTGTTTGCCCGAAGAATCCGATAATCCTTATGTCGGATGGTGATGAGGTCTGTGACGGTGTCAAACGTCGTCTCCCACTCCGATTTGGCCTTGGCTACTTTGGAAAAGAGTTTAGCATTCTCAAGGGCGAGACCAATTTGATTCCCGATGCTCTTCAACAAATTCTTCTATCAACGCTGGAACTTTCCGAAAGGACGAATATTCATTCATGAAGGATGTGACGGGTTGTTTCAAAAGGATGGCTTTTCCTGAAACCCCTTCACCGCTTTTGAAAACTTTCCCATCTTCAATGATTGCAAGGGGGAGTCCGCTGTGAGATTTCCTTTCAAGCGTATCTCCCCCCTCGTTCAACAGATAGATCGCTCCCATTTCAAACCCTGTCAAACTCATTGCCTTCTCCAAGGCCATAGGAAGAAGCATGTCCAGATCGACTAAGGCCTGATTGATCAAATCCCCCATCTCATTAAGGGCTTCGAGTTCCAGGGTCCTCTGAACCAGTTCTTCTTCCATCTTCTTCCGGGAGGAGATGTCTTTAATGATGCCTGCATAGCCAATAATATCACCTGAATCATTTTTCCTGGCACTGGCTGTAATTAAGACGTCAATTGGGGTCCCATCCTTTCTTTTTAGTTTACTCTCAAAATCTTTGACAAACCCTTCTTTGCTAATTTCATTCCGAAATCTCTTCCGCTCCTCCGGGTTGAGGTAAGCATCCCTCACCCGGATCTTATAAAGCTCTTCTTTATTCTCGCAACCGAGCATTTCCACCCCTGCTGGATTGACATCGATGAATTTCCCCTCGTGAGAAGTCACATAAACCATGTCTTTCGAATTCTCAAAAATCCTCTGGTATTGCTCTTCGGCCTCTCGCAAGGCTTCCCTTGATTGCTTCAGAGCCTGAACCATGTGATTGAAAGATTCAGTGAGAACCCCCAATTCATCTTTTGTAGTGGGCTCGATATCAGTATCCCAATCCCCCGTTGCCACCTTTTCCATCTCCTCAGACAGCCGTTTGATTGGAAGGGTCAACTTCTTTGTTAGGAAAAGAGTGAAGAGGATCCCTACAATCAGGACTGTCCCTTCAATTGTAATGAGCGACCTCCTCCAATCCTGATGGTAGATTTCAACAATGCTGCTGAACCCTGCAAGGATGAGCGGGATGGCGGCCAAGAGGGTTGGAAAAACCATCCACTTCAATGTCAGACTTTTTGAAATCCTTGTTGTCATGATCCGATCTCTCCTTTCAAGAATCGATATAACTCTGATTGGAGGATCCTCCATCCCTTTCCTGCTTTAATAGCCTTAATTCTCCCGAGATGAATATATTTGAGGAAGGTAGGTTTGGAGATCTTCAAGTATTTAATCGCTTCTTCAGTGGTTAAGACAAGGTTCTCACTCATGAAAGACATTCAATTACCTCCATTTTTTCCCAATTAGCTGCAAGAGATATGCCAAAAGAACAAAATGAGAGATTCCCTAATTACAATCGACCGAATTCTAAACACTATTTGATTTCTCGAGAAAAGATTCAAACCCAAAACTACCACAATAAAAGTGACAAATTATTGTCAAAAATCATATTGAATAGTGCCTCAATTCCACAAATCGATACCACAAAAAGGCGGAGTAAGGCAGGACGGCAAACGCGGTAGCAATCGAACACAAGCTTCGCTTAAACAGACTATCGGGTATTTTTTCTAAGGTGGGGTAGATGGCTTATTTGGCCTCAACAGGAAAAGGGCTTGATTCTTAAATAGAATAGGAACTGATGTGAAATATCAAAGAGTAAGGCTCCAAGTTATAGGGAAAGAGAGGAAAACTTCGATCGCCTTGGTCAACCCCCTGATTTCTTAATCATCGAATTTCCCTGCCCCTCCCTTGTCGCTTCCAAGGCTGGAGGCTCGTTCTGTGATCTTGCTTTCCGTCCATTCCGAAGGGTTTTCTACCCGGGCGACCTTAGGACCGAGATCATGGGAACCTGCCTTCAAAATGGCCTCGATGGCAAGGGGAGCGGTGTCCTGGGAGTTAAAGACTTCTGTCATCATTTTGTAGGCAAAGTCTTCTACTTCCTTTGCCATCCGATCCCTGATCTCTCTTGGTTGGGCAAGCAGTTTATTTTCAAACGGGAGGTTAAGATTTTTATAATCTCCCTTCTTCCAGCTTTTCGACTGGGCATAAGCCACCATCTCTGTCCACATTTCTTCAGAAACGCCCTCCCCTTTCACTTTGCTAAAATTTCCATCCGCGTCCAGAATGGCATTTCCATAATCATTCACCTGAACACCCCATGAGATCATCTGAAGGGCTGTGGCTACGTTAGCTTTTGTGGTGTGGGTTCTAATGGCAATTTGGCGAAGCCTTTCGGAACTGTTCCCGGACGTGCCATGCTGAGCACCCGAGATCCCATATTTCTCCAAAACCTTGTGAATATCTGCGGTCAATTGTACATGAATCCCTGAATCCTTCTCTTCAATGCCATGAGTTGTCCCGTTGTTCAGAGCGATCCAATCGGGGAAGATGTCATGGGCATTCAGCCCCTGGATGAGAAACAGGGCTTCCTCCACCGTAGAAAGTCCTTCTTCTCCTTTGATTTCACCCACCTCTGTTTCGAGGCCTGCCCATGTTGGGATAAAAGGATTGATGGCAATATTGGCTAGGAGGTTCCTGTCATCCGGAAGATGTGAGGCATCGATGGCAACCGAAGTCATTCCTGCGTCAAAGAAACTCCGGATCTCAATTTTGGCCGCTTCCAGATCCTTATCATTCTTAATCCCATAATGGTCGGAATGAATCGCGACCGGAATGGTAATCCCAAGCTCATTGCAGATGGCATCGACGATCCTGGCAATATTCCAGTAGTTCACCGCACAATAGGCTTTTACGCCTCCTTCTGATTTTGCAATCTCGATGATAACAGGAGCGTTGGCCCGCTGGGCGGCTTGGAGGGCTCCCCGGATGACAAATTGATTTCTGCCGTTTGCAGCCATTGCAATCGCCTTCCCTTTTGCGATCATGGCCCGATCTACCACTTTTCCTGTCACTATCAAGGCCTTGGAGTTTGGAAAAAGTTTCTGGATGTTCGGCGGTCGTCCAATCTCAAGGGCTTTTTTGAAATCGGCTTTGGAGATTTTTGGCTTTGCCATGGTCTTTTCTCCTTTTGCGCTGACTTGTGTCGGTGATTCGTGATTCGGTTCTTTAACCCTTAAATCAGAATTCTCAACCTCGACCTTAGTCTTAACCTTTTGTTTTCAATACCTGAGCAATATTCTCTACCAATCTCTTGGAACCTACGTAGAGCGCGGTTCGCTGATGATGTTTTTCTGGCTGAATCTCAAGAATTGGGACTCCCGCCTCGTTGACAGCCATCCCACCCGCTTCGCGGCACATGAAAGCCACTACCGCAGCTTCATACATCAAGCGCAGCTTGCCCTCGGGACGGTTCTTTTTTGGATTCGGATGATTAACAATAGCCGGGTACATGAACATACCGCCGTTTGCAAGGATCCTGTGAAAATCTCCGGCTAACGCGCCAAGGTACCTGAAAGCATATTTGCTTTCATTCTCCGTGATCCATTTCTGAACCCCCTTAGCATAGGTGTAGCGGTTAGACGCGTTAAAGGATAATTCCCAGCTTTTTGCGTCTTCGGGCAGCATCATCCGGGTAGGCCTAACAAAAGTCATCGTCTCATCGATGTGGAACCGCCAAGTACCCGCATCCTTGAGCCCGAGTGTGAACGTTCCGGTGGGAATCACAAACATGCCGGCAGCGATATAGTCTTTTCCAGCCCTCAGATGACCGTCCTCAGAACCTTCAAGATTACGTTTTGCAATCCCGAATAGAAAACCGACCGGCAGCCCATGCGGGATATTGGATGAACCATCCATCGGGTCGAAATAGACAAGATAACGTCCCCCATCAGGATTGATCGATATGATTTCTTCCGATTCCTCACTGACCGCATGAATGACCCGGCCTGAGGTCGTCAAATAATGAACAGTGATTTCTTGCGCGATCTGATCCATACGCATGACATCCTCACCTTGCACATTGACGTCACCTGCTAAGCCGAGATTGCCTCTTAAGGCACCCGTCAGGTAGTATTGCTGGATATGCTTTGCTGCACTGATCATTGCATCCATAAGAATCAGGAAGTGGTAGGTGCGGTCATGTTTCTCCTGGTGTTGGAGAAGGAAATTCATGAAGGTTTGTTCGAATCGGATCATAGCATCTCCTTTCGGTAGCAGCACTTCCGGCCCACGTCGCTTTAGCCGCTATGGCAAAGTAAGCACTGCGGAGAACAAGCGAATTCAGAATCTAAGATTCCACCGCGGAGGGAGTGGGGATAAGCTTTGGTAATTCGGACAGAAACCAATTTCCCCACCAAACTTAAATCGCCTTCAAAATTAACGATCTTGTTGGATCGGGTTCGGCCGGTTACATCCTGAGCACTTTGTTTGCTTCGGCCCTCAGCTAAGATTTCCTCAACACCACCCTCCAATGCCTGATTCTTTTGAAGGGTAATCTCCTTTTGGATCTCCTGCAGGATTGCAAGGCGATCCTGTTTTACTTTCTCCTCAATACGGGCCTCATATTGTGCGGCTCGTGTCCCTTTTCTCGGCGAGTATTTAAAAGAGAAGAGGTCGTCGAATCGAACCTTGTGAATAAGGTCTAATGTCTCTTCAAAGTCCTTTTCCTCCTCACCCGGAAATCCTACGATCACATCGGCAGTTACGGCAATGGAGGGGCAGACTTCCTTCAAACAATATATTTTCTCAAGATAAGATTCTTCTGTATATCCCCGATGCATGGCTTTCAAAATTCTATCCGATCCCGATTGAAAAGGAAGGTGAATGTGTTCACAGAGTTTAGGCAATTTTGAAAATGACTGAATTAGCTCTTCTGATAAATCTTTGGGATGGGAAGTGGTGAACCGAATTCTTTCGATTCCTGCTATTTCGTTGATGCGCTCAAGTAGTTCTGAAAAATTTATCTCTTCTTCTAACCCTTTCCCATATCCATTCACATTCTGACCGAGGAGACAAACCTCCTTTATGCCCATCCCAGCCAGGTGCTCCACTTCTTCAGCAATTTCTCGACTGGGCCGGCTCTGTTCTCTCCCTCTCACATAAGGGACAATGCAGAAAGAGCAGAAATGGTCACATCCCTGCATAATGGTCACGTAAGACTTCACCTTATCTAGGGGGCTTCGGGGAAGAACGGCCTTCAAATATTCCCCGTTTTGATCAAAACCTCTCTCGCAAACCC